>NZ_JAXMOX010000096.1:0-16139 GCF_034669605.1 Leisingera sp. | reverse complement strand
CGTTGATGACATCAAACCGGCCCGGATAGGCGTCTGCGATCTCCTGCAGCGCGGGCAGGCAGCGGCTGTCTTTCTCCACTGCCAGCACCCGGCGGGCGCCTTCGGCCAGCAGGCCGCGGGTGAGGCCGCCGGGGCCGGGGCCGATTTCCAGCACGTCGCAATCTGATAGGTCGCCGGCCTGCCGCGCGATCTTGGCGGTGAGGTTCAGATCCAGCAGAAAGTTCTGGCCCAGCGATTTGCGCGCCGACAATTGATGCGTTGCGATCACTTCACGCAGAGGGGGAAGGGAGTCGATAGCGCTCATATCATCTGTACCTTGGGACAGGGCGCGGGCCGTGCGCCGGATTTTTCATGCCTCCGGCGGGAATATTTGCCGCCAGAAGAAGAATCAAGGGCTGGCAGCCATCCGCTGCGCCAGCTTCAGGGCCTCGATCAGGCTGGTGGGATTGGCCCGACCGGTGCCTGCAATATCAAAAGCGGTGCCGTGATCGGGTGAAGTACGGATGAAGGGCAGGCCAAGGGTCACGTTGACGCCGCGGTCGAAATCCAGCGTCTTGATCGGGATCAGCGCTTGGTCGTGATACATGCAGACCGCCGCGTCATAGCGGGCGCGGGCGGCGGCGTGGAACATCGTGTCGGCGGGGTGCGGGCCGGTGACAGCCAGCCCTTCGCCTTGCATCTGGGTGATCAGGGCGTTGATCCAATCCAGTTCCTCATGGCCCATGGCGCCGCCTTCGCCGGCATGCGGGTTAAGCCCGGCGACGGCGATGCGGGGCGCGGCGATGCCGAACTGGCTGCGCAGTCCCGCGGCGGTGATTTCGATGGTCTCGTGCAGCAGCTCGGGGGTCAGAGCCTTGGGGACTTCGGACAGAGCGATGTGGATGGTGGCGGGCACCACCCGCAACCGGTCGCTGGCCAGCATCATCACCACCCGGCTGCGGCCCGCGAGTGCGGCCAGGAATTCGGTGTGGCCGGGATAGGAAAAGCCGGCACCGTCGATCAGCGCCTTTTTGTGGATCGGGGCGGTGCAGACAGCGGCGGCTTCGCCGCTCTGGACCAGTTGGACGGCGGTTTCGATGGACCGGATGACACCGGCGGCATTGGCCGGGTCGGCAGTGCCCCTGGCCGCGCTGCCGGCGAAAGCGAGGGGCAGCACCGGAAAACTGTCTGCGCAGGCCGCGGCAGCCGCAGATGGGGCGGCGATTTCCTTGAACGGGGTGCCTTCCGGCAGGTGGCGCGGATCGCCGATCCAGAAGAACGGGCAAGAACTGCGGAGGGCCTCCCAGGCCTTGACGGCGATTTCCGGGCCGATGCCTGCGGGCTCGCCGCAGCTGAGAGCAATCGGCCCGGGCCGGCTCATTTGATGTCGATCCGGGCGTCGGCGCGCAGCTGTTCGAGATAGCTGCCGGCCAGCGAGGCCATCCGCTGCGCCGTCAGCGCATTGGCCACGGTTTCGCGGGAGCTGTCCTCGCCCAGATCGGCGGTGCGGCCGCAGAGCATCAGCACCAACAGCGTCTGGCCGTTATTGCGGGTCAGCGCAGTAGAGGTCTCACCCGGGTCCAGTTTGGCCAGTTCCAAGGCGACATCGCCGGGGATATCAGACGGCGGCAGGCTTTGCACATCCAGAACAGAGGGATCCTGGCCCTGGGCCAGCCCATAGAAATCCTCGCAGGTGTCGATGCTGTTTACCACCTTTTGCGCCGCGGCAAGCCCCTCGGGCGTGCGGCCGCCGGGCACGTGATATGCGGCGTATTCGATCGCGGAGAAGCGCGGTGCCGCGCCTTCGACCTCTCGCACGCCGCGCATCTGGAACAGGGCTACTGCGCTTTGCAGCGGCAGTGGTTCGGAAATCTCGCCCGGCTTCAGGGCCAGTACAACCTCTTGCAGCTGCGGCGGCAGCTTGGTCAGCGGCATCCAGGGCAGGCGGCCCCCGTCGTTGCGGCTGCCTGCGGCGGAATATTGGGTGGCGGCGGCCGAGAAGCTGTCGTAGCCCTTGAGCCGGGCAACCTGTTCGATCAGCTCTTCGACCTGGGCTGCGTTCTGTTCGTTGATCGGAACGATGAATTCGCTGAGCAAAACCTGGACGCTGCCGGTTCCGGCCGACCCCATGGCGCGGTCAATCTCAACCGGAGTGGGGCGGGCGCGGGACAGGAAGCGGGCGCGGGTATATTCCCGCCAGCCCAGCCCGACCTTGGTGAAATCGCGCAGGGTTTGCGGTTCGACCCCCTGCTGCTGCAGTGCGGTCAGGAAGTCGTTCAGCGACAGGTTGGCGCGTCCGGCCAGTTCTTCCATGCCGGCGGTGATTTCGTCATCGGTCAATTCGATCCCGGCCTGTTCCAGCTCGGCGAGTTTGAGCCGGTCGTTGATCAGCTCCTCGCGGGCGGTGTCCAAAGGATCGCCGGGCACCCGCAGCGCCGACTGGAAGCGGGCGCGCTGTTCCAGCTCGTACCGGGTGATGACTTCGTCATTCACGGTGATGGCCGGGGCAAATAGGTTTTGTGCTTCCGCCGGCAGGCCGGTCCAGGAAAGCCCCGCGGCCAGCGCCAGCGCGGCTGCGGTTTTGAAAGCACGGGAGAGGAAAGGAGCCGGGAACCGGGTATTCACGTCTTGCTGCATGACCGCCTGTACTGTTTGCTGCCGCTCTTTACGGAAAATCCGCTGAGGGAAATGGTAAAGCCGAAATCTGTTGTCGGCTCAACACTTGTTGTTGAGGTATAGCGGCGGTTAACGGAAAGGTCGACCGTCACGCATTCGTTGCGGTACGCCACGCCGAGGCCAGCGCGGGTGGCACGGGCGCCGGAAATATCATAGCGCAGCCGGGCGCTGGCGGACCAGCTGGGGTTGATGTCATAGCTGCCGTCCACCCACAGTTCCGAGCTTTCCTCAGTCCGGTCCTCATCGGGGTCGGTGCCGAGCCACAGATAGGTGCCGGAGAGGCTGGAGCGGCTGGTGCGCCAGTCGCCGCGCAGTTCAGCCTTGGAAAAATTCAGCGCGCCGTTCAGCAAGCCGCGGGTGGAAAGGGCCAGCCCGTCGCCGAATTTGATCTGACCTGCCAGCAGGAAGTCGGAAGAGGTGCCGCTGAGGCCGGAGCTTTTGGTGAACCGGCTGTCGCCGTCGCTTCGCAGCACCTGGCCGGCTGTGACATAGGCCTGCCAGCCGGTGGGCGCATAACGCGCCCAGTTGGCGCCGTAGACCAGGGTCAGTCCGTCCTCGCGGGCGTCGGTGGAGGGAAACCGGGACAGCGACAAGAGATTGCCCTGGTCAAACTCGACAAAACGGCTTTCCTCGGTGACCACATTGCCTCCGCCTTCGTCGCGCCAGCCCAGCTGCAGAATCGGCTCCAGGTATTGGGTGGCGCCGCCTGCGTCGCGGCGGCTCATCGGCAGGCGTAAGGTCAGCGCGGTGCGCGGGGTCAGGCGGGTGACCTCTTCGTTGTAGACACTGTCATCATAGGCCCGGAAGGCGTCTGCTGCGGCGCCGAGTTCCCATTCCGCCAGGATGCCGGAACCCAGGCGCCAGCTGCGGCGCCAGTCGATATCGGCCGTGAGCCGTGCAAGATCGCGGCCGTTGCTGTCAGTGGCGGTGCCGTCGATGCTGGAACTGCGGCGGTGGCCATGGCCCTGCAGGGTCAGCCGCAGCTCGCCGCCGGTGAGGGCGGGATGGTGGCGGGTCTGATAAAAGGCTTCAGCAATTCCGGAAGGGATGTTTGCCTGTTGTTCGCTGAGGCGCAGGGTTTTGTAATGGGTCAGGGACGCGCGGAACAGGCTGTCGCGTTTGGCGCGGGACAGCACCGCTTCGGACCGCAGACGGTCCAGTTCCGGCAGCCCGTAGTCTTCAAGATAAGCATCGTCCGAAACCGCCTTGACGTCGAAAGTAAGCCGGAAGTCCCGCGGCAGATCGAACTGGCCTTCGCCAAAGATGTAGCCGCGGTCCTCGCCGGGAAACAGGTCGTCGCGGGTGTAGGCGCCGTTGAATTCGATCCGGCCGCGGCGGAAGGCCTGGCGGTAGCGGACGTCCAGCGTCTGGGTGCTGGAGGAGATATAGGGCGCCAGTGTCAGGTCGCGGTGCGGGCCGAGGGTGAAGAAGTAGGGCACTTTGACCCCGGTGCCGAGGTTCGAGGTGGAGCGCAGCGACGGGATCAGGAAGCCGCTGGCGCGCTCCAGTGAGGGATCCGGCAGGCGCAGCGCCGGGAAGTAGAAGACCGGGACGTCCAGAACACGCAGCTGGGCGCCCTCGAAATAAAGCTGGCGTTCCTGCTGGTCGTGGGTCACCCGCTCGGCTCGGATCTGCCAGAGCGGCGGGCGGCCGTCTTCGCAGACGTGGCAGGAGGTGACGGCGGTCTTGTACAGCTGGGTGTAACGGCCGCTGACTCGAGTCATTTGAAGCGAGGCCAGCTGCAGCTGCTGCTGGAACACCATGCGGGCGCCGGTCAAGAGGCCGTTGCGCAGGTCGCTGTCCAGCTCGGCGGCATCGGCCAGGATGGTGATATCGCCTTCCTGGTCGATACGGATAGGGCCTTCGATCTGCAGGGTGCCGGTGGTCTGGTCAAAAGTGATCTTTTCTGCGCGCAGCCGGGTGTTGCCCTGAAACGCTTCGACGTTGCCTTCGGCCACCAGGATGCGGTCCGGGGTGATGAAGACCTGATCTGCAACCAGCATTGCGGGTTGCGCAGGATCAGGCGGCGTCGCGGTCTGCGCCTGCGGGGCAGGGGCGGACAGCGCCAGCCAGGGCAGCACAGCAGAAAGAAGCAATGCGCGGCGCAAGTTACCCGTCTTCGGCATGGAGGAGCAGTCCCAAGGTCAAAAGTATCGCGGCGGCGGGCGGCGCCCAGGCGGCCAGGGCCACCGGGATTTGCCCGTTCTCTCCAAGGATTTGCGCGAAATTGCGGATGAAATAAAGCCCGAATCCCAGGAGCACCGCCATGAGCACCGCCAGCCCGGTGCCGCCGAAGCGCGCGTGCCGCATGGTAAAGGACGCCCCGACAAGCACCATGGCGATCAGAAACAGGGGGCGGGCCAGCTCTGCCTGATAGCGGACCTCGTAGCGTTTGGTTGTAAAGCCTGCGGCAGACAATTCGCGGATAGTGGAGGGCAGATCGTAGATCGAGATGCCGCTGGCCGTGCCCAGCGTATCACGGATCCGGTCGGTGGTCAGTGTTGTGGGCAACCGCAGCTCGTCATGCCGGGCGGCATTGGAATCGGGGTTGATGCCTGCTGCCAGCGGCCAGGATTTGACGTTCGACAGGACCCAGTTGTTGCCGTCCAGCCGGGCGCTGTCGGCGATGATGCGGCGGACCAGGCCGCCGGACTTGGTGTAGGCGTGGATCGACACGTCAAGCAAAGTGATATCCGCAGCGTCGCCGCTGTAGCCTTTGGCGTGGATGACCGCTTGCCCCCTGGCCCCGCCCTGGCGCAGCCACAGACCTTCGCCGGACAGCGATAGCGCTGACGGTCCGCCGTTGTGATAGGTTTCGGTCAGATCCTGGTAGCGGTTGGCGGTTGCCGCCGCGATCGGGTTCAGCATGGTGACCGCCAGGGCGCCGATAGCAGCGGCCACCATTACCGGTGCCGCCAGCGCACGGATGCCGGACCGGCCGATGGCGCGGGTCACCACCAGCTCGCTGCTGCGGGCGAGGCCGACAAACAGCACGATGGTCGACAGGATCATGATCAGCGGCAGGAACTCCGACAGCGCCGCCGGGATGTTCAGCAGGGTCAGCCCCAGCAGCTGGGCCAGGCTGAGATCGATCGCCTCGAAGCGGCGGATCTGCTCATTCAGGTCGATCAGCACCACCAGCGTCATCAGAACTGCGCAGATCACCAGGAACCATTGCAGGAAGCGGCGGGCGTAATAGAAGTCCAGCTTCATGAAGGCGCCTCCGCCCGGGTCCGTTTGGGCCGGACTGACAGAACCAGGAAGATCAGCGCCACGGCCAGTCCCAGAAAGGTCGGCAGATAGATCAGCGGCCACAGGCTGGGATTTTGCAGAACCGGCTCCGAGACAATCCCGCGCAAGCCCTCGACAAAGATCAGCACAACAAAGGCCAGGAAGGCCTGGCGCCAAACGCCGAAACGCGAGAAGGTGCCCAGCATCAGGGCGGAAAACCCGATCAGGGCGACGGCCACACAGACCAGAGCACGGGCAAAGCGCAGGTGCAGTTCCTCGGCTTGGGCGCCTGCGGAATAGCCATCGCTGCGGGTGATGGCCTGGGTGCTGGTCATCAGCTCCAGGCTTGGGATCGCACGGATGTTGCGCGCCGGGTTTTCAGACCTCCGGGCGAGTGCGCTGATATCATATGAAAAATCCGAGAAGAACGTGGTCGAAAGCCGTTGTGTCTGATTGTCCAGCCGCTGCGCCATGCCGTCGACCATGATCAGATGAGCGCTGCCTTCGTCGCGCACCAGAAAGGCGCGGGCACCGGTATAGGTCAACGTGGTTGCCGGGTCGCGGCGGTCAGACAGGAAGACGTCGTTCAAGGTGCCGTCCGGGTCGATCTGGCGGATATAGAAGGTGACACCGTCTGCCGGGTGCAGGAAATCGCCCTCGCTCAGCAGCTTGGCGGTGATGTTGCGGGAGACCTCGCTTTCGCGCACCTCCAGCTGGCTGATCGAGGCCGGCAGCAGGTAGTGGGTCAGCGCCGACATCATCAGAGCGGTGATGACGCCAAAGGCCAGCGCCGGCCGCGCCATCTGCCAGGGGCTGGTGCCGGTGGCGCGCAGCACAGTCAGCTCGCTTTCGCTGTTCAGCCGGTTGGTCACCCAGACCGAGGCGCCGAAGGCGGCAATCGGCAGCACCATGCGGATGAGGTTCGGCAAGGTGAGGGCGGTGAATTCGAGGAACACCAAAGCCGACTGCCCGTTGCCGATCAGCCGGTCGAACAGCACAACAGCCCGGTTGACCCAGAACACGGCCACCAGAATCAGCGCAAAAAAGCCGAAGAAGAGCAGATATTGTGACAGCACGTATCTGTCGTAGCGTGACACCCGATCCCCCCAGACCATTGTGATTTTGCGGAACATTAGTGGATTTGGCCGGCGGGGAAAACTGCATTCTCGCAAGCGGCCTCATTCGGCGGCGGATCGCGGCTGCCGCGGGCGCAAAGGCGGGTCTGGCCAAGCGCCTCTGCGCAGGATACCTCTTACCCAAGAGCCATATGAAACCAGCAGGAGCATGCGAGAATGAGCAGCCTTACCCCGATCCGTTTTGCCGAGTACGACCCACAGGCACTGCCGGAAATGACCGGCCGCGTGGCGGTGATGGTGACGCCCGATGGCAGCATGGATCAAGCGGCGCGCACGGCCAACCGGCTGAGCAAAGGGGCAATTGCCCGGCTGATCGAATCGGATGGTTTCAAGAAGGCCAAGGCAGGGGATGTGATCTCGCTTGGCTGGCCTGCTGGCATGCAGGCCGAGGCGCTGGATGTGCTGGTTCTGCCGCGCAAGCTGACCCCGGTGGAGGCGCGCCAGGCAGGTGCCAAACTGGCCAAAGGGGCCGCAGGCAAGCGTCTGACGGTAATGGCCGGCAGTATGAACAAGGCTGCTGACCTCACACTGGGCATTGCGCTGCGAAACTATGGCTTTGACAATCATAAGACCCCTGCCGAAGACAAATCCGAAGGCGAGGTGGTGATTGCCGCGAAAGTGCCGTCCGATCTGGAAGCTGCCTGCGGACCGTTACTGGCCGTAGCGGAAGGCGTTCACATGACCCGGGATCTGGTCAATGAGCCCGCCAATGTGCTGACAACCACGGAATTCGCCCGCCGCATTGAGGAAATGAAAGACATCGGCCTTGAGGTCGAGGTCCTGGAGGAGGCGGATCTGGAAAAGCTTGGCATGCGCACGCTGCTGAGCGTCGGCCAGGGGTCTGACAGCCCCTCAAAAGTGGCGGTGATGCAGTGGAAAGGCGGCGCCGGGGATGCAGCTCCGCTGGCACTGGTCGGCAAGGGCGTGGTGTTTGATACCGGCGGTATCTCCCTGAAACCTGCAGGCGGCATGGAAGACATGACGATGGACATGGGCGGCGCCGGTGTTGTGGCCGGCACGATGAAGGCGCTGGCGCTGCGCAAAGCCAAGGCCAATGTGGTTGGTCTGGTCGGGCTGGTGGAAAACATGCCTTCGGGCAATGCCACCCGTCCGGGCGATGTGGTGAAATCGATGAAGGGCGACACGGTCGAGATTATCAACACCGACGCCGAAGGCCGTTTGGTTCTGTGCGACGTCCTGTGGTATGCGCAGGAACGGTTCAAGCCTGCCGGCGTGGTTGATCTGGCGACCCTGACCGGCGCGATCATCATCGGGCTGGGGCATGAGAATGCCGGCGTGTTCTCGAACGATGACGATCTGTGCAATGCCTTCCTTAAGGCCGCGCATTCCGAGGATGAGGGCGCCTGGCGGATGCCGTTGGGCAAAGCCTATGACGATCAGTTGAAATCGCGCATTGCCGATATGAAAAACGTCGGCGGGCGTCCTGCGGGCTCAATCACTGCGGCGCAGTTTTTGCAGCGTTTCATTAAGGACGGCATGCCCTGGATCCATCTGGACATCGCCGGTGTGGCCGCGGTCAAGGAGGATACGGATTATGCGCCCAAAGGCGCCACCGGCTGGGGCGTGATGGCGCTGAACCGTCTGGTCGCGGATAAGTTCGAGGCGGAATAAGCATTCATGGGGGCTGCCTACTTCTATCATCTGACCCGCAGGCCGCTGGAGGAGACCCTGCCGGTCCTTCTGGGCAAGGCGCGCGGGGCGGGCTGGCGCATTGCGGTGCGCGGGCGCGACCCCCAGCGGATGGCCTGGCTGGATGACCGGTTGTGGCTGGGGCCGGAGGACAGTTTTTTGCCCCATGGCCTTGCAGGCGGCCCCCATGATGCGCTGCAGCCGGTTCTGCTTACCGTAGGACCCGAGGCAGCCAATTCCCCCAACTGTGTGATGGCGGTGGATGGCGCCGCGGTCAGCGCGGATGAGGTGCAGACGCTGAGCCGTGTCTGCATTCTGTTTGACGGCACCGATCCGGAAGCCGTGCAGCACGCCCGCAGCCAGTGGAAAACCCTAACCGATGCAGGCTGTTCCGCCCAGTACTGGTCAGAAGAAAGCGGCCGCTGGGAGAAGAAGGCCGAGAAATAGGCCGGGACACCGGCAAGTTCGCCCGCTGTATCGGCAGGATTTTGCCAATTCCCTACAGGTTTGTTTCAGTTTGGCAGGAAATGCTCGCGCCAAAGGCTCTGCCGCAGTACGTCTCCTGGTCAAAAAGATCAGAACAAAATCCAGGACACTGGGGGACAGATGAAAAAGACACCTGTGTTCCGTCGGGCGCGGCTGTTGCCGTTTGTTGGGGCGGGGCTTCTGTTGCTGGCCAATTGCGGGGATATTCAAGGCGGATCGGTGGCCCGCGCCGAGGCTGAGGCCGCGCGGCTGGAATACGCGGTTCAAGAAGTTCAGTCATTGCAATCCAGGGGGCGCCGTGTCTGGTGCGTGCCCTTTGCCCGCAACGCCAGCGGGATCGAGATCTTCGGCAATGCGAAAACCTGGTGGGGGCAGGCCAAAGGACAGTTCAGCCGCGGTCAGAAGCCGCAATCGGGTGCGGTGATGGCCTTCCGGGCGACCCGCTCCAATCCGCTGGGCCATGTTGCTGTGGTGTCCAAGGTTGAGGATCCGCGCAGGATCCGGGTCAATCACGCAAACTGGCGCCGCAACAAGGTGTCGCTGGGAATGGCGGTCATCGACGTATCGGCCGAAAACGACTGGTCCGCGGTGCGCCTGGAGAGCAATCCGGGGGCCTTCGGGCGGGTCTATCCGGTCAACGGCTTCATTCTGCCGGTACTTGACGAAGGGTGATCGTTGGGGAGCGGCGCTGCCCTCCTGGCGGTCCGGCCAATTCACCCAAGGGTATTTCGTGCAACAGAAAGAAAACGCCTCTGGCTTCTTTCTGGCCCGGAATACTGCTGCCGGAGGCCTGCGCTGCCCAGGCACCTGGTCAGCGTGTCAGCACCAATGCGCCATTGCGGATTTCGATGCTGGACCAGCGCTGCAGGTAACCCATGCCCAGCAGGGATTGCTCCAGCTCGCCCTGGTTCACCCACACGCGCACGTCTGTGTCGGTGATGCCGCCCAGCGACATTTCTTCGATCCAGACCGAGGCCGTGCGCACCTCGCCATTGGCGGTGCGGGCGCGGCCGAGATAGGCGAGGGCGTCGGTGTCGATGCCGGCACGCTTGGCATCGCGCGCGTTCAGTACAACTTCGCTGGCGCCGGTGTCGACCAGAAACGGGACGGCGGCGCCATTCACCTCCAGCGTCAGATAGTAATGCCCGTCAGGCGCGCGCGGCACTTCGACCCTCCCGGCATCCACCGCGACGCTTTGCTGCGGGCGCACGGTTTGGCGGATGTCCTCCCACAGCCCGTAGGAGGCGATCACACCCAGAAAGATGAAGCCCCAGACAGCAAACATCTGCAGGGATTTGCCGATGTTTTGGCGGTTTTGCAGAAACACCCAGAACCCGACTGCAACCAGCAGGACAACCAGATAGATGACCCGCCCGATTTCATATTCGCCCATCTGCGCACCTCCTGCATATAATGTAGGCGGGCCGGGACGTTATGCTAGCCTGCAAATCCAAAAGCACGCAGCCCGTCGAGCACGAACTGGACGGAAAGCGCCGCCAGAAGCATGCCCAGGAGACGGGTCACGACGGTGATGCCGGTCTTGCCCAGCATGCGTTCGAACAGGCCGGAAAACAGGCACATCACCAAGAGGATCGCCAGCACCGCAACCACCACGCCCATCACCATGGCAAAGCCGGCAATGCCAGGCTGCTGGCCCGCCAGCAGAATGACGGTGGCAATGGACCCGGGGCCTGCAATCAGCGGGATCGCCAGCGGGAAGATGGAGGGGTCCTCAGAATCATCCTCCTCGCTGCGGTCTTCGCGCCGCTTGTTGCGGCGTTCAAACAGCATGTCGAGCGCGGTGAGGAACAACAGCACGCCCCCCGCAATGCGGAAGGCAGGCATGGAAATTCCTGCAAAGCCGAGCACCGCCTCGCCAAACGCCGCAAACAGCGCAAGCAGAATTGCCGCAGTGATGGTGGAGCGCAGAGCAATCGCGCGCCGCTGTGCCGGCGTCATCCCCTGAGTCAGCGCCAGAAAGATCGGGGTCAGGCCGATCGGGTCAACGATGACAAACAGTGTGACAAAGGAGGTGATCAGAAACGCCGTATCGATCATTGCGCCTCTGCTTTTTCCAGTTTCTCCACCGCTTTCAGCCAAAGCTCCTCGGCGCGGTCCTGCGCCTCCATCACCTCGGCATATTTGCGCTGCCAGACAACAGCTTCGTCCTTGCGCCCGTCGTCATAGAGGGCAGGATCCGCCAGTTTCTTGGCGAGTTTGTCGCGCATCTCGCTGACTTTTTCGAGCCGGGCTTCGCCTTTGCGCACGTCGGCGCGCAGGGCCAGGATCGCGTCGCGGGTGGGGCGCTTGGGCTTTGCCGCCTTGGGCTTGCCTGCGGGTTTGTCGCGGGTCAGCAGCAGATCGCGGTAGGCCGGCAGGTCGCCCTCGAACGGTTTCACGGTGCCGCCCGACACCAGCCACAGCCGGTCTGCGACCAGGCTGAGCAGATGCATGTCGTGGCTGACCAGAATGACCGCGCCGGAATAGGCGGTCAGCGCTTCGACCAAAGCTTCGCGGCTTTCGATATCCAGGTGGTTGGTCGGCTCATCAAGGATCAGCAGATGCGGGGCGGGCAGGGTGGCCAGCAACAGCGACAGCCGCGCTTTTTGGCCGCCGGAAAGACGTCCCACCTCGGTATCAGCCTGATCCGACCCCAGGCCGAACCCGGCCAGCCGGGCGCGCAGGCGGGCCTGGCCTTCATCCGGGCGTTCGCGCTGCAAATGCTGCAGCGGGGTTTCGTCGATGTGCAGCTCATCCACCTGGTGCTGAGCAAAGAAGCCAATCCGCAGCTTGCCGGACTGGGTCATCTTGCCGGCCATCACATCCAGACGGCCTGACAGCATCTTGGACAGGGTGGACTTACCCTCGCCGTTCTTGCCGAAGAGCGCGATACGGTCGTCCTGATCGATGCGCAGATCCAGCCGGCTGAGGATCGGGGTGCCGTCGTACCCGACCGAGGCGCCCTCGGTTGCGATGATCGGTGGCGACAGCTCCTCGGGTTCGGGAAAAGTGAAAACGGTGCGCGCGGCGTCTTCGGGCGCGCGGATGGTCTCCATCTTTTCCAGCATCTTCACCCGGCTTTGCGCCTGTTTGGCTTTGCTGGCTTTGGCTTTGAACCTGTCGACAAAGGCCTGCAGATGGGCGCGGCGGGCATCCTGTTTTTTGGCTTGGGCAGCCTGATTGGCGCGGTTGGCAGCGCGCTGGCGGGCAAACTGGTCATAGTTGCCGGAGTAATAGGTGAGGCCAAGCTCTTCGAGATGCAGAATGCCGTTCACCGAGCGGTTCAGCAGCTCGCGGTCGTGGCTGATGATGATCACTGTGTGCGGGTATTTTACCAGATAGGCTTCGAGCCACAGCGCGCCTTCAAGATCCAAATAGTTGGTCGGTTCATCAAGCAGCAGCAGATCAGGCTGGGAAAACAGCACCGCCGCAAGGGCGACGCGCATCCGCCAGCCGCCCGAATAGTCGGAGCAGGGGCGTTGCTGGGCGGCGTAGTCAAACCCGAGACCTTTGAGGATGGCGGCGGCGCGGGCCTCGGCCGACCAGGCATCGATATCTGACAGGCGGGTTTGAATTTCGGCAATCCGGGCGGGATCCTGCGCGGTCTCAGACTCGGCCATCAATTCGGCACGTTCGGTATCTGCCGCGAGCACCGTATCAATCAGCGACACGTTTGACGATGGCGCTTCCTGCGCGATGCCGCCGATCCGGGCCCGGCTGGGCAGGGAAATGGCGCCGGATTCCAGCGACAGCTCATTGCGGATCAGCCGGAACAGCGTGGTCTTGCCGGTGCCGTTGCGGCCGACCAGTCCAACCTTGTGGCCAGTGGGGATCGTGGCGCTGGCGCCATCGAACAAAAGACGGCCTTCGACCGCGTAGGATATATCGCTGATACGTAACATAGGCCGAGCACTGCTGTACTGTCTGGCCCTTGTCAATGGGGCAGGCCATGTGCAGGGCACCGGCGGCCGCTGGATGTGGCAGGGTTATTTCAGATCGGCGGGGGGACCGGCAAGGGCACAGGGCGCCGAGCCGGCAGGCTGCGCACCGCCTTTGCGGCTGCGTCAACGCTGCGCAATCCCCTCTTTATCCTGTCACAGAGCCATGCTATCGGAGCGGCAATTCGTAACGGGCCGGGCATGATGTCCGGCTTTTCAGCACAGGAGTCTGCCCCATGGCACTGGAACGCACTTTTTCGATCATCAAACCCGACGCAACCCGCCGCAACCTGACCGGCGCAATCAACGCCAAATTCGAAGAAGCCGGCCTGCGTGTCGTGGCGCAAAAGCGCATTCACCTGACCAAAGCCCAGGCAGGCGAGTTCTACAAAGTGCACGCCGAGCGCCCCTTCTACGATGAGCTGTGCGAATTCATGGCCTCCGCTCCGATCGTCGCGCAGGTTCTGGAAGGTGAAAACGCCATCGCCAAAAACCGCGAAGTGATGGGCGCCACCAACCCGGCAGACGCCGCGGCCGGCACCATCCGCGCCGAATTCGCTGAATCGGTAGGCGAAAACTCCGTTCACGGCTCCGACGCACCGGAAACCGCCGCGGTTGAGATCGCCTACTTCTTCTCCGGCCTCGAGCTGGTCGGCTAAGCCGCAGGCTTACCGGATGGTTTAAAGGCCGCGCCGGGCAACCGGCGCGGTCTTTTTTATGACTGAGACCGAGTGGGCCGCTCACTGTTCCTGCGATGCGGATGCACAGCAGTGGCCTGCCGCAGTGCGGTCCGTTTGGAAACGCCGCGCCGAGCAGGACGTTTCGCCATCGGCTCATCCTGCGCGGCTGTGTGTTCCAGGTGGCGGCGCAGCAGGGCAACATTGCGGACGTTAGCCTTCCAGCCAATGTCGAACAGGTCGCCGATCAACGGGATCGCTCCCACAAGCGCATCAATGCCGATATTGGCGGCCATACGCGCCAGCGTTGCTTTTGAAGCGCCCATGCGGTGGCCTGAAAGCAGGATGTAGGCGGCTGGCAGCAGCGCCATGATGTCGCCCGCGCCGGGGACAAGGCCCAGAATACTGTCCCAGCCGACCCGCGTGCCGATCAGCGGAATCCGGAACGCGCGGTCCATGCGATGGGCCAGGCTTTCCAGCGACCGCAGCTGGTCCTTGTGAAGCGCAGCTTTAGGCACGTTCAGGCGTCTTAGCGATAATCCAGACAGCGTGCACGATGCCCGGGATGTAGCCGAGGATGGTCAGCAGGATGTTCAGCCAGAAATGCTTGCCCAGGCCGACCTGCAGAAACACGCCAAGCGGCGGCAGAATGACTGCAAGAATGATGCGGATCAGGTCCATCGAGGATCTCCTTTGGTTGGTGTTCCCTTGATGACCTAACCCTCGGATCTCCCATTCGGTTCCGCCCTGCTATTTGCGCGGGACAACCCCGATCATGTCCAGGGCCGCTTCGAAGGCTGCCTTCTGCGTATCAAAGCTGCTGGCCTTGATCTCGTCAAAACGCTGGCGAAGCTCTTCTTTCTCCTTGCCCTTGCAATCGTTCCACGGCCTACCCTGCAGAGCCATCACCAGCACGTAGTAGCCGATGAAATGCGGCCGGGTGCCGGTTTGCAGCAGCCTGGCATAGGCTGCGTCAGCGCCGATGGCATGCAGATCCTCGGCCGAGGAGATACCGGCGCGGTGGCAGGCTTCCTCGTAAGCGGGGCCTAGGTTGCGGATGGAAGAGATAGGAGTGTTCATGTTTTGTTTCTAACTGGTCCGAGCGGTGTTGTCACGCGGCAATCCGGCATCTTTGACACTGGCGCGGCGCCGTCCTGACGCTGGGTTTTGTCCCGAAGGCGGATTGACAGTCGCATTTGCCGCAGAAATTCTGGCGGCAAGGCCAGCGGGAGGGTGTCAGGTGAGTGGCGGACAGCACGGATCTGTGAACATTGAGGAGTTTGACCTGGCAAACCCGCCGGAGGGTTTTCTGGAGGATCCCTTTCCCTTTTATGATGCTTTGCTGCGCGGGGCGCCGGTTCTGCCGCAGCCGGATGGATCACTGCTGGTCTGCCGCCATGCCGATCTGGACAGGATCTACCGGGACACCACGCTGTTTTCCTCGGACAAGAAGACGGTTTTTGCGCCAAAGTTCGGCGCGGGTTCGCCGTTGTTTGAGCATCACACCACGTCCCTGGTGTTTTCAGACCCGCCGCTGCACACGCGGGTGCGCAGGATCATGACCTCGGCGCTGACGCCGCGGGCGCTTGCCAGGATGGAGCCGGGGCTGGTTGAGACGGTTGATCACTTGCTGGACAAATTGGAAGGGGCGGCCAAGGTGGATTTGATTGAGGATTTTGCGGCCTCCATTCCGATCCAGATTATCGGCAATCTGCTGGACGTGCCGATGGCGGAGCGGGCGCCGCTGCGCGATTGGTCACTGGCGATCCTGGGCGCGCTGGAGCCTACGCTGAAGGCTGATCAGCTGGCGGCCGGTCACCGGGCGGTGGAGGCATTCAAGGCTTATCTGCAGGACCTGATCGCCCGGCGGCGGGCCAGCCCGGGGAATATCGAAACCGACGTTCTGACGCGGCTGATCAACGGCGAGGGGGCTGATGGCACTCTCAGCGAGGTTGAGCTGATACAGAATTGCATCTTTATACTGAATGCAGGCCACGAGACGACCACCAATCTGATCGGTAATGGATTGGCGCTGCTGAATGATCATCCGGACCAAAAACAGCGGCTGCTGGAGCAGCCGGACCTGATCAAACCCGCTGTCGAGGAAGTTCTGCGGTTCCGTTCGCCCAATCAGCTGGGCAACCGGGAAACCACGGCGGAGGTGGAAATCGGCGGCATGAAAGTCCCTGCGGGGACCAACTTGCATCTGCTGATCGGCGCGGCGAACCGGGATCCGGAGGTGTTTGACAAGCCTGGCGACTTTGATGCCGGGCGGACGCCGAACCGGCATTTGGCGTTTGCCGGCGGGCCGCATGTCTGTGTCGGGCTGACGCTGGCGCGGCTGGAGGGGAGGATCGCCATTGAAC
>NZ_JAXMOX010000095.1:0-16157 GCF_034669605.1 Leisingera sp. | reverse complement strand
GCTACCGGCTGCTGACCGGCCGGGTGCCGGGCGGGCGTATCCGCTTCCGCGGCTATGCGGCTCTGCCGGCGGAAATGGGGTGACACGGGTGCTGTCAGGCTGGCGGCTGTCAGAACAGCCCTGCCTCCTGTTCGGTGCGGGCGGGGACGGAGTGTGAACATCTGCTGCAGCTGTGCCTCGACTGAAGTTCGATCGATCCGACGGTGCCCCGCGGGCGTCCGGCAAGCCAGCGTTGAAGGGGTGGCACTGCAGGGCCCTGTACGAAAGGTCCAGAACCTATCCGCAGGTGCCGGTGCAAGGGCGGTGTGGATATGCCATGCTTTGCCCGGTCGTTGTTGAGATGGCATCAACATAGGTAGTGCTGGAATGCGTAGGTTGATTTCGCGATCGAGGATCTGCGCGCGCTGGAACCGGTCACCTTGGAGACGGAAACCATCTGGACCACGGGGGCCGCAGCAATTCACCGGCGTGCCGCTGGCCGTTCCGGCCGGGCAGATGGATGTCAGCAGCGGCCGCCGTATGGCGCATGCGGTGTATGATTACGTGGTGGAGATCGCTGTTGCGGATGCGGTCGAAGGAGGGGCGATTGTCGCCTTTGAACGAAATGGGGCCGAAATGTCCCTGCGCGGCATGGTGCTGCTATGGGTTGTGTACCCCTATGGCAGCAACCCGGCTTTCCGTACTGAAGTCGTCTATTCGCGCAGCATCTGGCAGCTGGACAGGATCGTAATTCAGCCGTGAGTGCCCGGCAGGAAGCAGGCAGATGGTGCAGGCCAAGGGCGGAACGATTGCGTGCGAGAGCAAGCTGGGCGAAGGCAGCCTGTTCACTAACATACTGGCGATGCCGGCAGCCAAAAGGCCGCAACGCGGGACAGATCCCGCCGGAACGGCACCTGCCGGCTGCTGATTGCCGAGGACAACGGCATCAACCGAGAACTCTTGGCCACGATGCTGCGCCGGGAGGGGCATCAGGTGACAGCGGTTCCAGGCAGTTGAAGGCGGGCGGTTCGGTCTGATCCTGATGGACATCAGCATGCCGCGGCTGAGGGCCGCGCCCCCATCCTGAACGCGGGTTCTGCCGAAGTTCTGGTCAAACTGGCCAACAAGGCTGGGCTGGACGATTTAATTGCCCGCCGGACTGGCGGCAGGGGCACGATGCTGCCCGGAACGGAGGCGGATGTAGAGCACCTAGGGAAGGCTTGCGTGCAGGCGGCGACGCGGTGGCCTTGGAGCGCGCCAAACAGCGAGCAGGCGTTGCATTGGTGCCAAAAATTCTGGCAGAGGCAAAGCATCCCGCCCTTCACGGTGTCGTTGTTGGTTAACCTGGGCTGCCGCCGGCGTGTTCACATTTTGCAACCGTGTCATGCTCTGGTGCGCAGCAATCCTGCACAGCGGAGACGAAACCGCCGCTGCGGGCCTTTTTGGGAGGAACTGACGCCGAAAGTTTCACCTGAGGAAGCGCGGTAGCCGTACCGTACCAACCGTTCTGCACATGCAACCGGCGCGAACAATTGGCGGCCCGTCCGGCGGCTGTTTGGAGGCTGGCAAGCCCTGGGGTCCCTGCGATTTTCTCCGGTAAAAACGGCACCTTGAACGGTGAGCGAAAAAAGTTCCTCAAAACCGTAGATTTCCTCTGGACGTCCTTTGGAGTTATTTCTATACCCCATCTTGTGTTCCGGCGTAGCTCAGCGGTAGAGCAGTTGACTGTTAATCAATTGGTCGTAGGTTCGATCCCTACCGCCGGAGCCAGCTTCATTTAAGAGGTTGGAAGTAAACGACAAAGCGCTCCATCCCGGGGCGCTTTTGCCGTTCTGGGCACATTCTCTGTCACATCCGGTTTAGCGGGACCCTCGCGGGAGCCGGAGCATGGAGAGGAGCGGCAGGAGGGGATCGCAGTGGCGCTTGCTCGGATTAATGTGGCCCTTGAGTTGTTCCGGTCTTTACAGTGCCTACTGCGAGGCAAACTGAGAGGAGATATCCTCCACGATCCGAAAGAAGTGCCGCAACGCCCGGGGCGAAACACTGCCATGGCACATGAAACTATGGAGCATGCCAGGCAGGCATTCAGCGTGGGCACGGACGCCTTGTTCGGTGAGGCGGAGGGCGAAATTCATTCCCATGTCCCGGAGCGGGTCGCATTCCGCGGTGTAGACCCGGGTCGGAGGCAGCTCTGCCAGGCCGGGATGTGTG
The DNA here is from genome assembly GCF_034669605.1 of Leisingera sp. Taxonomy (GTDB): domain Bacteria; phylum Pseudomonadota; class Alphaproteobacteria; order Rhodobacterales; family Rhodobacteraceae; genus Leisingera. The sequence continues at coordinate 13,967 of NZ_JAXMOX010000095.1, read as the reverse complement.
AGCAGAGCGTTTTCCGGCAAGCTGCCCTCGGAGGGCGTGTTCAGGTAAGTTTCGCAGAACCACCGCATCTCCGCCATGTCGAGGTTCATGCCGCTGGAATAGGTTTCGAGCGAGCCGCCTGGCGCATGGCTGCCGGTGAAGGGGCGCATGTCTGTGACCGGGTAGATCAGGGTAAGGCCGCAAAATGCGATCCTGCCCTGCGAGCGGGCATGCAGCGCCGCATTCACTGCCAAGTTGCCGCCAGCGCTTTCACCCATCAGCACCATACGGGCTGGGTCGATGTCCAATTCCGGGATCTTCTCTGCCAGCCAATCCATTGCGCCCTGTGCATCCTCAAGCGCGGCGGGGAAGCGGTGTTCGGGCGCCAGGCGGTATTCTACAAAGACCACCGCTGCACCCAGAAGATGCGCCAAGGCCCGCGAATGCACGTCATAAGCGGCGGCGTCACCCAGAACGAACCCGCCGCCATGGAAATAGACCAGCGCAGGCAGGGGGCCGTTCAAACCTGCAGGGCGGTAGAAGTGGATGCCGAAGCCGCATCCGCTGCCGGCAGGGAAATGGGTGACAGCGGCGGGGTGGCGGAAGGGGTAGCCGTTGGCCAGGAACATCTCCCGCATGGCGGCGCGGGCGTCCTCAATGGCTATGTCCTGAAGCGGCGGGCCGCCAGCGGTTCGGGAGCGGTCCAGCATCCGGCGCAAATCGGGATCAAGCGTCATGTTGTGTCTTCCCTTGTGGTGCTTTGCCCGCGATATGGGCGGTAATGCGCTTGCGAAGAAGATCGAGATCGCGCCGTTCTATTGCATCGACGATATCGAAATGATCCTGCGTGGCGCGCTGTAGCTGGGCCACGGTCTGCCATTGGCCCACCGGCGCCGCTGGCCCCTGCTGGCGAAGGTCCAAAATCAGCTCACGCAGCACCTCGTTACGGCAGAAACCGTAAAGTACGGCATGAAAGGCGTAATTCGCCTCGATCTGGGAGAACGACGTGCCGTTGTAAGCTGCCTCGCGGAAGGCCTCGGCCAACTGGCGCATGCGGGCCACATCCTCCGGTGCTGCCAGTTCCAGCACATCCGCGGCAGCATGGGCTTCAAGGAGGGCGCGGACTTCGCCGATTTCCCGTTCGCGCACCGGATTGGGGTCCGGCACCCGGTATCCGCGGTTGTGGATATGTTCCACCAGCCGCTTGGAGTGCAAATAGGTCAGAGCGTCGCGCACTTTGACCCTCGTGCAGCTGTAACGCCGCTCCAGATCGATCTGCTTCAGCCATTCGCCTCTTCGCAACACCCCGGTGTTGATGTCGGCCATGATGCGCTGCGAGATTTCGTCCGGGCCGGGCTTGGCGCCCGCGTTGTCTTGTTTTTCTAGCATATTCTCCCATGAGCCTCATGCTTCGTTGTGATGCACAATAGTCAGGAAGTATGGGCAGATCAATATCGTTATCAAAATTGGCGCCAATTTAAAAAAATATTTTGACTCCAAAAATTCAGCTGGCTAACGTCCGATCAACAAGAGTTCAGGAGACCCCAAAAAATGCTGCCACGATTGCAAGACAGCCCGCAGGAGCGGGCGCGCGCGCTGTATCTGACCGGAGAGACCACGATCATCGCCTGCCGCCAGGACCCGCGGTTCTCATTCATGCTCTACATTCCGGAAAGCGCCTGGAGGGAGCCGGAGCGCGCGCTGGACCTGCTGGTTTCGGTGCATGGCACCATGCGCCTGCAGTCGCTTTACCGCGATTCCTTCTCGGGTTTCGGCCGCTTCAATAATTGCGTGATCCTGGCGCCGCTGTTCCCGGTGGGGGTGCGCGGCGACATGGAGGCGGGCGGCTACAAATACATGGTGGAACACGAGATCCGCTATGATGAGGTGCTGCTGGCCATGGTCGCGCAGGCGGGGGAGCTGATCAACCGGAGCTTCGAAAAGTTCATGCTGTTCGGCTTTTCCGGCGGCGGTCACTTTACCCACCGGTTCCTGTAGCTGCACCCGGACCGGCTGAAGGCAGTCTCGATTGGCGCGCCGGGATCGGTGACGCTGCTGGACGAGACCATGGACTGGTGGCCGGGAATCCGGAACTTCCAGGACATTTTTGGCCGCGGCATTGATTTTGAGGCGCTGAAACAGGTCAAGGTTCATATGTCCGTCGGCGCGCTCGACACCGAGGAATGGGAGATCACCTTCCCCGAGGATTCGCCCAAATACATTCCCGGCGCCAATAGCGCCGGCCGGAACCGCAATGACAGGCTGCATGCGCTCCGCGAGAGCATGCAAGCGCGCAGCATCGATGTCTGGCACGACACCGCCCCCGGCGTGCCGCATGACATGTGCGGCGTGTTTCCCTATGTGGAGCGCTTCTTCACCCATGTGCTGAAAGGCCGGCTGCCGGCACCGGGGGCGCGCTGATGGTTGCGGCTCCCAAACTGGTAGAGATCGAAGGCCCGGCCTATGAGCGCGGCCTTTCCTACGGGCGCCAGGCGGATGTGCAGCTGCGCCACGGGCTTGGCGTCTACCGCGACCTGTTCTGCCAGCACGGGCTGGGCTGGGACAGCGTGCTCGCCTATGCCGCGCGGCTGCGCGAGGCGCTGGCGCCGCAGGTGCCGGAGGCAATGGACGAACTGCGCGGCATCGCCGCAGGTGCCGGGGTGCAGCTCGAGGAGGTTCTGGTCATCAACGGGCGGAGCGAGATCATCAACCTTCACGCGCAGCGTCCCAGGGACACCGGCTCGCTCGACGATGGCTGCACCGCGGCGGTGGTGCTGCCGCAACTGAGCGTGAGCGGCCGCCTCCTGCACGTGCAGAACTGGGACTGGCTGCCTGACTGCGCTGAAAGTACCGTGGTTCTGCGGATCCGGTCGGAGCGGCACCCGGACATCCTGACCTATGTTGAGGCCGGGGGGCTGGCTCGGGCCGGTTTCAACGATCAGGGCGTGGCGATCACCGGCAATAACCTGGTCAGCGCCCAGGACGGGAAGGCGCCCTTCGGCGTGCCGTTGTCGGTGATCCGGCGCAGGGTGCTGGAAGCCGGCGGCTATTCCCAGGCGCTGACCGAGCTGTACCGGCTGCCGCGGACTGTCTCCAACAACATGACAATCAGCTGTGCGCAAAGCGGCGATTGTTTGAATTTCGAAACCACCCCGGCGGAAATCTACTGGCAGGCGCCGGAGGGCGCCTGCCTCACCCATTCCAACCATTTCGTCTCCACTCAGGCGCGCGCCCGCGAGCGCGACCTCGGGATCGCGCGCGGCGCCGACACGCTGTTCCGCGACCGCCGCTTGCGGCGGCTGATCGAGGCGGCCGGGCAAAAGCACGATCTCGGCAGCCTTGCGGATGTGCTCGACGATCGGTTTGGCGCCCCCCGCGGCATCATCCGCACCCCGCAGGGCAACGAGGGCGAGACAAACGCCTATCTCTCGGCAACGGTGGCGATGATCCTGATGGACGCGAGAGCGGGGGAGATGCGCGTGCGCCAGCTGCCCTACGCCAACGGCGATACTCATAGCTACCGCCTGCACTGACGGGCGGAGAAAAACCAAGAAGAACCAACAGGGAGAATTGAGATGACACAAACAAGTAGAGTTCTTGCACCCGCCGTCCTCGCAGCCGTTCTCGGCCTGGGGAGCGTGCTGCCCGCCCTGGCAGACGGCATGGTCCGGTTGGCTTTGAATGCCGACATCCGCGGCACCAATCCCGGCGTCACCCGCGACGGTAATACCGACCAGGTGCATGGGCATATTATCGAGGGGCTGGTGACCTATGGCAGCGATTTCAGCATCATTCCGATGCTGGCCGAGGGCTATGAAATTTCCGACGACGGCCGAACCTATACCTTCAACCTGCGCAAAGGCGTGAAGTTCCACAATGGCGCGGAGATGACGGCGAAGGATGTCGAATGGTCCTGGAACCGGCTCGCGGGCGAGGAGTCCGAATCCCATTGCAAGAATTTTTTCAACGGCCAGAACAATATCGAAGTGACCTCCGCCAAGTCCACGGATGAACACACATTCGTTATTACGCTGGCCGAACCCTATGCGGTGTTCCTCGCCACCATGGCGCGGTTCGACTGCGGTTCGATGGCGGTGCTGCATCCGGATTCGGTCAATGCCGATGGAAGCTGGAACGCGCCGATCGGCACCGGCCCTTATATGATGGGTGATCACGCCCCGGGCCGTTATGTGGAACTGAACCGGTTCGCGGACTACACAAGCCGTGAAGGTGCCGCCAATGGCTACGGTGGCGGAAAACATGCCACCGTCGATACCCTGCGCTGGGAAGTCGTCGGCGAGGGTGCGGTTTCCAAGACGGCCCTGCAGGCAGGTGACCTTGACCTCGTCGACATCGATGCGATGACCGCGGCCGAACTGAAGGACAAGCCCGGCTTCAAGGTTGATGCCACCGAATCCGCGGTTTGGGACACTTACCTGCTGAATTCGAGCGATCCGTTGTTGTCGGACGTGCAGGTTCGCCGCGCCATCGCCCATGCTATCGACCCGCAGCGCATCATGGCGGCAATCACCGAAGGATTTGGCAACGCCTCGCCATCGCCAGTTCCGCCAATGTCGGTAAGTTACACCGGTGTACAAGCGCAATATCCGGAATATAACGTTGCAAAGGCCAAGCAATTGCTGGCGGAGGCAGGCTACAACGGAGAGGAGATCACTATCCTCGCCACCCGCCGCAACGGTGCCTACTACGAGCGGGCGCTGATGGCGCAGGCGATGATGATGGACGCCGGGATGAATGCCAAGCTCAAAGTGGTCGAGTGGGGTTCCCAGCTCGAAGCCTATCGCAATGGCAGCGGTTACCAAATGCAAAGCTTCACATTCTCTCCGCGCCTGCATGCCGGGCTGAGCTTTGAGATGTTCACGGGTGGCGCGCAGCGCAAAGCTTGGAAGTCACCGCCTGCGGTCGATCTGGTCAACGAGGCCTTGCGCGTGAGCGATCCGGCGGAGCTGCAGGCGATCATCGACAAGCTGCATCAGGGCTTCATGGAAGAGGTTCCGGCCATCGGGCTTGGCCACCGCACCCTGTTTACCGGCATGTCGGACAAGGTCGAAGGCTTCGAGAACTGGGGCGCGGGCTTGTTGCGCGGCTGGATGCTGAAGGTGAACGGCTGAACGGCCGCGAGAGGAGACTACCATGCTCATCTTCGTGCTGAAACGCCTGCTGATGTCGGTCCCGACCTTCGCCATCGTGGCGGTGATCATCTTCACGCTGGTGCGGGCGCTGCCCGGCGATCCAGCGCTGATGATGCTCGGCGGTAATATCGATGACGAGGCGACACTGGCCCAGATGCGGGCGCAGCTTGGCCTCGACCAGCCGGTGCCGCTGCAGTTCCTGTCCTGGCTGAGGGAGGTGTTCTCGGGCAATCTCGGCACCTCGATCCTGACCGGGCAGGAGGTCTCGGCCCTGCTGCTCCAGCGCTTCAGCGTGACTGCAACGGTTGTCCTCCTCGCCATGGCGGCGGCCCTGCTGGTGTCGGTGCCGGCCGGGCTGCTGGCCGCCCACCGCCACAACAGCCGCACCGATTACGCGATCGTGCTGCTGACCATTCTGAAACTGTCGATGCCGAGCTTCTGGGTCGGGTTGATGCTGCTGGTGCTGTTCGGCGCACTCCTGGGCTGGCTGCCGACCGTCGGATTTGTTTCGCTGAGCGACGATCTGGGCCGCGGCATGATGTATTTGATCCTGCCGGTGACCTCGCTGGCGCTCTCCGAGATCGCGGTGCTGACCCGGATGATGCGGGCAGGCAGCCTCGAGGTGATGGGCAAGGATTACATCACCCATGCCCGCGCCAAGGGCCTGCCCGAGCGTCAGGTGCTGTGGCGCCACGTCTTCCCGAACGCCTTTGCGCCGGCGCTGACGATGGTCGGCATCATGCTGGCGGGGCTCTTGGCCGGTGCCGCGGTGACCGAAACCGTGTTCACCCTGCCCGGGCTGGGCAAGCTGCTGGTGGATTCGATCTATGCCCGCGACTACCCGGTGCTTCAGGGCGCGCTGCTGTTCATCGCCGCAGTCTATGTGCTGACCAACCTCGCCATCGACATTGCCTATTCCTTCTTCGATCCGAAAGTACGCCTGACATGATTTTTGCCAAACGCCTGCTCGGCAAGGCCAACGGGCTGACCGGAGCGCTGCTCATCGGGCTCGTCTTCTGCACGGCGCTGCTTGGCAGCGTCTACACGCCGCATGATCCGCTGAAATCGGATCTTCTGAACCGCTTTGCTGCCGCCTCGCCGGCGCATCCCCTGGGCACCGACATGTTCGGGCGGGACATCCTGTCCCGGCTGATGCGCGGTGCCTGGGTTTCGGTTTCGATCGGGCTCGGCACGCTGGTGATCCCGGTGCTGCTTGGCACCTTTCTTGGCGCGGCGGCTGGTTTCCTACGCGGCTGGTTCGACCGTCTCCTGATCATGGTGCTGGACGCGCTGATGGCCTTTCCAGGGCTGCTGATTGCGCTTGGGCTGATGGCGGTGATCGGGCCGAACAGATACGGCGTGATCCTTGCCCTCTCGGTCGCCTACCTGCCCGCGGTCACTCGCGTGGTGCGCGGCGCGGTTCTGTCGGTGAGCCAGTCAGAATACGTCGAGGCCTCCGCGACCATGGGCAACTCGCGCCTTTATACGCTGATCGTGCATGTGCTGCCGAATTGCATGGCGCCGCTGATCGTGCTGACCACGATGATGTTCGGTTGGGTGCTGCTGGCCGAAAGCGCGCTCAGCTTCCTGGGCCTTGGCGTGCCGCCACCGGAACCCAGCTGGGGCAACATCCTGGCCGAGGCCAAGGCGCATCTGGTGCGCTATCCGGTTCTGGGGCTCTTGCCCGGACTCTGCATTTCCATTGCGCTTTTGGGGGTGAACCTCCTGGGCGACGCGCTGCGCGATGAGCTCGATCCGAAATCCGCGCCTTCAAAGGAGGTGATCTGACATGGGAAACGGCACTGGCACCGGCCCTGTCCTCAGCATTGAGGACCTCGAAATCTGCTTCGGCTCAGCGCCGGTGGTCAAGAGCGTGAACCTCTCGGTGGCACCGGGGGAGATTCTTGCGCTGGTGGGCGAAAGCGGCAGCGGCAAAAGCATGATAGGCCGCGCTATCCTGGGGCTGCTGCCCGGCGGCGGCCGGGTCAGCCGCGGGCGCGTTGCCTTTCGCGGCCATGAAATGACCGGCGCCCTGCCACCGCGGGAGCTGCGGCGCCTGCGCGGCAAGGAGATTGGGCTGGTCTTCCAAGAGCCGCTTTCTTCGCTTAACCCGAATATGCGCATTGGCGAGCAGATGTGCGAAGCGATGCGGGAGCATACGGATCTGAACCCGGCACAGATTCGTGACAGGGCGCTTGAGATGCTGCGGCAGGTCAGACTCGACGATGCCGAGCGGCTGTTGAACCGCTACCCGCATGAATTCTCAGGCGGCATGCGCCAGCGCATCATGATTGCTTCGGTGATGATGCTGAAGCCTGCACTGCTGATCGCGGATGAGCCGACCACGGCGCTGGACGCTGTGGTACAGAAGGAAGTTCTGGACATCATGGCCGAGGTCGCGCGCGCCAATGGCACCGCGATCATCCTGATCTCGCACGACTTGGCTGTGGTAGCCGCCTATGCCGCCCGGATCGCGGTTATGGACAAAGGGTGTCTGGTGGAAGCCGGGAGCGCAGCTGCCGTGCTCTGCCGCCCCCAGCATCCCTACACGCGGAAGCTGCTGGCAGCGGCGCAACTGGGCGCGCCGGAACCGGTTAAAGGGGCGGCGGGCGCCCCGCTGCTGAGCCTGGAGGGGCTGCAGGTGGAGTTCGCTGAAAGGCGTTTCTTCGGCCTGTTGGGCGAACGCAGAACCCAAGCGGTGCAGGATGTTTCATTGACTGTGCAACCGGGCGAGTTCGTCGGCCTGGCCGGCGAAAGCGGCAGTGGTAAGAGCACCATCGGCCGCGCCATTGGCAAGCTGGTCACTAAAGCCGCTGGCCGGATCGTCTTTGACGGCCACGACCTTGGCGGTTGCTCGGCGGCAGAGGAGAGAAGGTTGCGCCAGCGCATTCGCTTCGTGTTTCAGGACCCGTTCTCTTCACTGAACCCGCGCATGCGGATCGGCCGCATCGTCGCAGAGGGGCTGCGCCACGATCGCAGCCTGTCCGCAGACGAGCGGCGCGCGCGGGCGGAAGACATGCTGGAGGCAGTCGGCCTGCCCCGAGCCATGGCGGGGCGTTTTCCCCATGCGCTGTCGGGCGGCCAGCGCCAGCGCGTGGCCATCGCCCGCGCCCTGATCAGCCGGCCCGACCTGATCATTGCGGACGAGCCCGTGTCGGCGCTGGATGTTACGGTCCAGGCGCAGATTCTGGCACTGCTGAAGTCGCTGCAGCGCGAGTACGGCTTTGCCTGCCTGTTCATCAGCCACGATCTGCATATCGTCGAACAGCTTTGTGCCCGGCTTTATGTGCTGCACAAGGGGCGGATCATGGAGCAGGGTGAGACCGGCACACTGTTCGCGGCGCCGCGGCACCCTTATACGCGGCGGCTGATGTCGGCCTCGCCGCGGCTTGAGTCGGGCCCTGGCGGGCTGCAGCTGGCGCAGGTTGGGCCGGCGGATGCCGCGCAGGACGGTGAATCGGCATTTTTTGACGCAACGGGCGGCAGCGAAGCGCCTTACCGCTTGGCCGAGGCTGCGCCGGGCCATTTCGTTGCTTTGCGCGGTGCAGCTTGAAAAGAGGTTTTCCATGAGCCAAGTCCAAAAGCGGCCGTATGTGCCGCGACCCTATGCTGCAAGCGAAGACGAGGCGCGCCTGATGATCCGCGCCTATCCGTTTGCCACTGTGATCACTCGCGGGCAGGACACGCCGGAGGCCACCCAAACGCCGCTGTTCTTCGAGACGGAAGACCCCGGTTGCCGTACCCTGATCGGCCATATCGCCCGCGCCAACCCGCAGGCTGCAGAGCTGATGGCCCCGGGGCCGGTGCTTGCGGTCTTCAACGGCCCCTCCGCCTATGTTTCGCCCGCCTGGTACGCCGAGGATGAGGATGTGCCCACCTGGATTTACCGGTCGGTCCATCTGCGGGGGGAGATAGAGCCGGTTGAGGGCCCCGGCATGCGCACTCTGATGGAGCGTATCATCGCCTCGTCGGAACACCGTATTGGCGGCGCTTGGCGGCTGTCTCGGATCCCGGAACCTGATATTGCCCGGATGATGCCCAGGATCATCGGATTTCGCATCCACCTATCTGCCTTGAAGGGAATATCGAAGCTGGAGCAGACACGGTCGCAGACAAACCGCTCCAGCGTTGCAGCGGCGTTGGAAGCTGGTGAGGAAATTGGAAAAGACCTATTGATTGATCTTTTGCGACGTCCGCGCAGCCCGGTAAGCAAGGGTCATTGAAGAGACGAATTTGGGGAGCGGCCTTGACCCAAGTCAGAGAAAATCACGGAGCACCCTGAGCGTCTCTATAATTGCTCAGCCGCCGGCCGAGGCGGATGTGTGACACAGAACTCTGGTCACTTTGGCCTTGACGCGGACCAATACGGCTTACGCCTTCCAATTTATCACCAGTCGGCGTGTAAAGCTCTTCAATGGCATCGGGACGCAAAGCAGTCGTCATAGCTACAGCATTTGCCGGGAGATGCAGGGCGCGTGACCTGGTTCCCGCTGGTCCCTCGCTCATCCGGTTTAGAAATGCCATTCACTGTCTAATGCGGCAACTTGCTGGACAAGGTGCTGGAGGAAAACCTGTGTGCGCGCCACACGTAGGGTACGCGAACTGACAAGGGCAACGATATCTGCATTTGGCAGTCGGTAGTCGTTCAAGACCCTCGTCAAACGGCCAGATCGCAACTCAGGCGCCACGTCCCATTGCGATCGCTCAACAATTCCCAGACCCGCTTTCGTCCATTCCATCACAACTTCGCCATCGTTGCTTGCGAAAGAGGGAACAATCCGCTGTGTTATCATTTCCTTGCGGTCCTTCGCGTCCGCAGTACTGAAAGTCCAGAGCGTCGCATCTTCTTCGTTCTCCCGGATTACGCCACAGGCATGATGGACCAATTCGTGAGGATGGCGGGGATGCCCGTGTTTTACCAGATAGTCGGGGGCTGCGCACAGGATACGCTGATTGGCGGCAAGTCGTCTTTGAATGGTAGATGAATCCCGCAAGTTTCCGATATTAACCAGCACGTCCCAAGTCTCTTTCTGCGCGGTAATGATTGGTGCCTCCGACAGTTTGAGGGACAAAGTGATTTCGGGATGCATCTGCTTGAACGACGCCATGATCCCCGCCATGTACCGTCGCCCAAACCCTAGCGGAGCAATCACGCGCAAGGGGCCGGTCACACGATCACGCCGATCTGAAATCTCTGCGTTCAAGCGGTCCAGGTCCGCCAGAATCGCCTGCGCCCTTTCCAGCAGCATTTCTCCCTCAGAAGTGAGGCAAATTGTTCCGCGAACCCGGTCGATGAGCCTCGCAGATAACTTCGCCTCAAGCTGTTTCAGGCGCTGAGTGACCGCAGGCGGCGAGACGTTCAAGCTACGCGCGGCGGATGCGAGCGAAGTTGAGCACGCAACTTCGGCAAAGAACAGGAGATCTTGCGAGGTAATCATTAACTTCAGACTTAATTTTTGATTTATATTTTGTAAATATAAAAATTCACCTTCCCCACGTATAGTCCTTCCCAATCATATGGCGGAGGTACACTGTGAGAGAGGAAACTAACTCGGTCGAGACGTTGGATACGCCTTGCCTGTTGTTGGAGGAGGCGCGTCTAACGCGAAATATCCAACGACTGCGTGACAAAGCAAACACATTGGGCGTCGAACTGCGGCCGCATTTAAAGACGGGAAAATCGGTAGAGATTACCCGGCGGATTTTGGATGGCGCGGCTTCCAAGGCAACGGTTTCAACCTTGCGCGAGGCCGAAGTTTTTGCGGCTGCCGGTGTAAGAGACATCCTGTATGCGGTCGGAATTGCGCCACAAAAACTGGATCGAGTGTTGGCAATCCGGCAACGCGGCTGCGATTTGTCAATTCTGCTCGACTCCATGGAGCAGGCCGAAGCCGTGGCGGCGAAATGCGCCGCGACAGGACAGAGCATCCCGGTCTTCATCGAGATTGACAGCGACGGTCATAGGAGCGGATTGCCGGCCTCAAGCGCGGAACTTTTGAAAATCGCTGGTCTCCTTGTCAAAAGCGGTGCGGATCTGCGCGGTGTGCTGACCCATGCGGGTGAAAGCTACGGTGTCATTGGAGCCGATGCGCACGCCGAATATGCGGAACGCGAACGGAATGCCACGGTCACCGCCGCCGCGATGCTTCGCCAAGCCGGGCATGATTGCCCGGTTGTCAGCGTCGGCTCGACGCCGACCGCACATGCGGCGCGGGATCTGACTGGCGTTACGGAATTGCGCGCAGGCGTCTACACCTTTTTCGATCTGGTCATGGCCGGCATCGGTGTCTGCAACGTCGATGACATTGCTCTGTCTGTTCTGACAACCGTGATCGGCCACCAGCGCCAAAAAGGCTGGATCCTTGTTGATGTCGGCTGGATGGCCTTGTCTCGCGATCGGGGGACCGCGGCACAATCTGTCGATCAGGGGTATGGGATTGTCTGCGACGCGGATGGTCAGCCGATGCCTGAGCTGTTTTTGGCGGCGGTCAATCAGGAGCACGGTATCATCGCATTGCGGCCCGATTTCACCTCTCCACTTCCGTCTCTGTCAGTCGGAACCCGCCTGCGCATTCTGCCAAATCACGCCTGTGCCACTGCCGCCCAGCACGAAGGCTATCACTTGCTGTCCCCAGATCCGATGCTGAACGGTCAATTCTGGCCGCGGATCTCGGGTTGGTAAATCATCAAACAATGGGGAAACCATGGAATTTATTGAAACAAACAAGGCAGCAAAGCCTTTAGGCCACTACTCGCAAGCGGCCTGTCAATCTGGCTTCTGTTTCGTCTCGGGGATCCTGCCTGTGGCCAGGGAAGATCCGATGATCCGCAGCCTGTCGTTTGAGGAGCAATCAGACCTCGTGCTCGCTCATGCGGGCGCAATTCTGGAGGCTGCAGGGTTGACGGCGCAGCATGTGGTATCTGCACATGTTTATGTCACAAATGTCGAACACTGGGATCTGTTCAACACAAAATACGCCGTCTTTATGGGCAGTCACAAACCAGCCCGCGCTGTCGTGCCAGTTCCCGAACTCCATCACGGCTTTGACGTTGAGCTGGAGCTGATCGCGCACATGTCGTGACAAAATACTTATCACAAAAACCAATGCACTATCAGCCGGGGCAAAGGACGCGATTGCCCCGCCGCTGCAAAGATTATGGGAGGAAACGATATGGAAACCACAGTACGGAAATGGCCTCGCGGATGGCGTGGCCTAATGATCTGGCAAAAGATCTTGCTGGCACTCTTCGTCGGAACAGGGCTTGGCATCATTTTAAATCTCACCGGAAATCAAGCGATTGCCGGAAGTATCAAACTGATTGGCACAGCCTTTGTTTCCGCCATCAAGATGATAATTGTCCCGCTGATTTTTGTTTCTCTAGTTTGTGGGATGACCGCGATGACGGACCTGTCCAGGATGGGGCGGATCGGGATCAAAACGGTTGCCTTCTATCTCGGCACGACCGCTTTTGCGATCATAATCGGGTTGTTGTTTGGAACGCTGCTGCAGCCAGGTGCAGGACTTAACCTAACCGCTGCAGTGACCGAGGCCGTGCCCACCGGCCAATCCTTCGGCGAAACGGTGCTCGGAATCATCCCTGTGAACCCGGTCGCAGCGGCGGCAAACGGAAACGTCCTGCAGATCATCTTTTTCGCCATTGCGTTCGGCTTGGCGACTAATCTTGCCGGTGATCGTGGGACGCCTGTGCGCGATCTGTTCGAGGCGTTGAATTCGGTCGTAATTTCGCTGGCCGAACTTGTTATCTCAGCAGCGCCCTATGGTGTGTTTGCACTGATGGCGTGGGTCGCCGGCACCTATGGGATGGATGTTTTGCTTCCTATGTCCAAAGTCATTTTCGCGGTTTATATTGGATGTATCCTGCATGCGGTTTTGGTTTACGGTTCGCTCGTAGCCATTATTGCCCGGCTGAACCCCATTCGGTTTTTTCAAGGTATTCTCGAACCGCAAATGGTCGCTTTTACCAGTACTTCGAGTTCCGGCACTTTGCCAGTAACGATGGCGGCCAATTCGAAAAACCTTGGCGTCGACAACAAGATTGCAAGTTTTACTTTGCCACTCGGGGCCACCATCAATATGGACGGCACAGCCCTCTATCAAGGTGTGACGGCGCTGTTTGTTGCACAGGCCTACGGTGTTGATCTTACGATGGGAAACCATATCACGATTGTCTTGACCGCGACGTTGGCTTCTATTGGCACTGCGGGTGTGCCGGGCGGCGGATTGATCATGTTATCGCTGGTTCTGACCTCTGTGGGTCTGCCGTTGGAAGGTATCGCAATCATCGCAGGCATCGACCGCATCCTTGATATGGCGCGAACAACCCTGAACGTGACGGGCGACTGCGCCTGTACCGTGTTGATCGCGAAATCGGAAGACGAACTGAATCTTGACACATACAATACGCCACATGCTCTCTGACAACATGCTGTTTTTATCCAGGATAGTTACGTAGCCATGTCCTGGGTGCAACTTCCCCCTTGCGGAATTTGTCAAAGGGAGGGGCATCGCAGATTGCGTCTTCATCCGGCGACAACCGCAGTTCAAGCCGATTGCTGGTAATTTTTTAAGGTGAACGTCCTTCAATGCGGTCACATCGGCCTTACCCCCAGCGGTTTGAGTTGCGCAAGCTCCTGTCGACTGGCTGTGAATTGTGGCCGCTTAGGTTTGTTCCCCCAGCGTGCCCCAAAAGAAAAGGCCTAGAAGCGAAAGCTCCTAAGCCCTTGAAATATTTGGCTCCGGCGGTAGGGATCGAACCTACGACCAATTGATTAACAGTCAACTGCTCTACCGCTGAGCTACGCCGGAACGGTCT
>NZ_JAXMOX010000094.1:0-16281 GCF_034669605.1 Leisingera sp. | reverse complement strand
TGCTGCGTGGTCCCCGGCTCCGGGTAGAGAGCCCGCAAACAGGGTTCCCGCCGGGCTTGTCGGGATGCCCGGTGTTCACAATTCCGGAAGGACGGGTGTTTCGTCATGCGGCTTGGTCCCGCGGTGGCGCGCGGGACCGGGGTTTTTGCCCGCGCCGGAAGATCTCGATGATGTGCATTGTCCCGCCACAGCACGGGCATGGCTCACGCAGGGTGCCGGCGCCGGCGCTGACGAGGCGGCGGTTCGAGATGGCCACCCTGCGGGTGTACCGGCTGAGATAGGCGAGCACGGCTTCCGGGCCTCCAAAGGGCGGTTTGGCATAGACCACCCATTCGGACTTGCGCAAAGGAGCCAGCCACTCTGCGAAGGCACCGGCCTGCACCAGCGGTTCCAGGCCGCCGAAGAAGGCCAGCTCCCCGGCGCGGAGAAGCGCCATCAGCCCCTCCAGAAACAGGCCGCCACCGGGCACGATCATATGGATGTGGGGGGGATGGGTCAGGCTGACATGCCCCGCATTGGCCCGCCGCCACGCGGGGCCATGGGCACGGAATATATCAGCAATCTCCAGCCCCGGGCGGGACACCCCGGCGCCCCGTCACTTCAGGCTTCGCTTGAGCGTCTGATCCTGCAACTGCGCCAGCATCTCGTAGGGGCTGACCGTGTCACGGATCGTCTTGGTGGCGACATCGGTGTATTGGGCCGTCGTGCTCAGCTTGGCATGGCCGAGCAGCACTTGGATGATCCGGACATCCGCTGCCCGGCAGGCGCATCCGCAGGATGCTGCCGAGAGGGGGTGTCGGCCTCCAGCAGATGCGTCGCAAAGCTGTGCCGCAGGATATGCAGAGTGGCGGCCTTTTTTGATGCCGGCCATGTTCTGCGCTGGCGTGAAGGCGCGGTTCAGCTGCAGTGGCGGCAGCGGGTTGATCTTCGGCTTGCCGGGGAACAGCCAGCCCTCCGGCCGCACCTCGCGCCAGTAGCCGCGCAGCAAGCTCAGAAGCCCGGGTGACAGCATCACCTTCCGGTCCTTCCGCCCTTTGCCCTGGTCGACATGGATCAGCATCCGGTCGCTGTCGGTATCGCCGGGCTTGAGGTTGCAGACCTCGGCGGCCCGCAGCCCCGCGCCGCAGGAGATGCTGAGCGCGGCACGGTACTTGAGCCCGGGCCCCGGCGCCGCCATCAGGATGTCCGATACCCTCTTCCACGCTGAAGACTACAGGCAGATCTCTGGGCTGGGTGCGGAACTGCATGCAGCGCTTCATCTCCTCGCGCCTGCAAGTCATGCCGAAGAAGAACCTGAGCGCCACGATCCGGGCGTTGAAAGTCGCCGGCGTTACCCCTGTATCCGTCATCTGCAGTTGATAGGCGCGGAATTCCTCCGGTGTGGCGGTATCCGGCGGGTGCCCGAGGAAAATGGCAAAATCCTTGATCGCCCATCCCGCGGATGCGCATGTCCTCGATCATCCGCTCTCGAAGCGGGGTCGATCTCTCCCCTGTCATGGGAACCTCCTGTCTTTCGATTGAGAAGGCCTCAATCGTCAGGCAGAAATGCCGGTTCCCCAAATGCACCACTGTCAGATCATCGCTGAACACCAGCCTCCCGCGCCAATGCCGCGGAGCGGCTTCGTCCAAGGGCTGCGCTGGAACATCAGGTTCGTTTCGCTCTCGCCTGTGTACGCCTAACAGGGGCTCGACTGTGCCTGCGACAGCAATTGTCCTTACTGTCGAACGGTCTTTCCCGGGTGGTCTATTCTATTATCCTCCGCTCGCCCCTTCGGGTCGCTTCATGCGCAGCATTGGCAAAGCGTCAAGCGGTAAGGTTTTCTCCCTTAGCCATCGCTGACCACCATGCCCGCAAACCAATCCGGCTTCAGCACTGGCCCGAATTTCCACAGCCACCTCACCATAGATTGCGTTCGTTTCAGCCGTGTTTCTTGAAGCGCAAATATTTGCAACGCGGGCCGGGCCATTTTCGTTTGACGCTGCCTGCGACTCCGCTTATACGCCGATCCCACGACACCTGCCCAGGTGGCGGAATTGGTAGACGCGCTAGCTTCAGGTGCTAGTGTCCGTATGGACGTGGAGGTTCGAGTCCTCTCCTGGGCACCATTCCCCGAACATTGGAATTCAGCACTTTCCCCATGTTGTGTGCGGAAAATTGCTTCTGCCCGCGTAAACCAGCTTGCCCTGCCGCAGTTGAGTTTGACCGCCAAAGCGCCTATCTCCACTCCAGCACCTGTCGGCGCGATGATCACGAAAAGGGAATTCCAGTGGCCAACCACCTGTATAAGAACGATCTGCCCGACGGGCTGGACCTCGGCCCCGTTGTCGCCATTGATTGCGAGACCATGGGCCTGAACCCGCACCGTGACCGGCTCTGCGTGATCCAGATGTCAGGCGGTGACGGCAATGCCCATATCGTGCAGGTCGAAATAGGCCAGACCGAAGCACCCAACCTGTGCCGGATGCTGGAAAACCCAAATGTGCTGAAATTATTCCACTTTGGCCGCTTCGACATTGCCGCCATGCACCACGCATTCGGCGCCCTCGCGGCCCCGGTTTATTGCACCAAGATCGCCAGCCGCCTGGTCCGCACCTACACCGACCGTCATGGTCTCAAGAACCTGACCCAGGAACTCTTGGCCATCGACATATCCAAACAGCAGCAGATGAGCGATTGGGGCGCTGAAGAACTGACCGAAGCACAGCTCGATTATGCTGCCTCCGACGTGCTCCACCTCCACAAGCTGCGCAAAGCACTGGACAAGCGCCTCGCCCGCGAGGGCCGTACAGAAATGGCGCAAGCCTGTTTTGATTTCCTCCCCATGCGTGCCAAGCTGGACCTGGCCGGCTGGCCCGACATCGACATTTTTGCTCACTCATGACAGACACTGACAAATTCCTCGTCACCGCGCGGCAGGTGATCACTGATGAAGCCAAGGCGCTGAACACGCTGGCTGAAGGTCTGGATGGCCGCTTTGCCGAAGCGGTGCAGCTGATCCTGCAGGCCAAGGGCCGCATCATCATCAGCGGCATCGGCAAATCCGGCCATATCGGCCACAAGATCGCCGCGACCCTGGCCTCCACCGGCACGCCGGCCTATTTCGTGCATCCGGCCGAAGCCAGCCATGGCGACCTGGGGATGCTGTCCGAAGGCGATGTTGTGCTGGCAATCTCCAACTCGGGAGAGGCGCCGGAACTGGCCAATCTACTGATTTTCACCCGCCGTTTCGGGATTCCGCTGATCGGGCTGTCCAGCAAGATGGACAGCACCTTGATGAAGCAAGCGGATGTGCATCTGCAGATCCCCTCATTGGGCGAGGCCTGCGGTTTTGGCATGGTACCCTCAATTTCCACCACGCTGACACTGGCAATAGGCGATGCGCTGGCGATAGCGTTGATGAAACACCGGAATTTCCGCCCGGAGAACTTCCGCGACTTCCACCCAGGCGGCAAACTGGGCGCGCAGCTCAGCAAGGTCCGCGACCTGATGCACGCCCGAGATGCCCTGCCGCTTGTCACTGAGGATACCCCGATGTCCGATGCGCTGATCGAGATCAGCCAGAAGGGATTTGGAGTGGCAGGCGTGACCTCCGCAGATGGGGCGCTCGCCGGTATTATCACAGACGGCGACCTGCGCCGCCATATGGACGGTTTGCTGGACAAGAGCGCTGCCGAAGTCATGACTGCAAACCCCGCCTCTATTGCTCCCGGCGCCATGGCCCAGGAGGCCGTCGCCGTTATGAACCAGCGGAAGATCACCTGCCTGTTCGTGGTTGATCCGGACAATGGCGGCAAGGCCGAAGGTCTCTTGCATATCCACGACTGCCTGCGCGCAGGTCTGGGTTGACGCTGGGGCCGGTGAGAAAAAGCATGGACAATTATTCCAGAGCCGTTGCCTATCTCAAGGTGCTGCTGCCGCTGGCAGCACTGGTTCTGATGTCCACCATGTTCCTGATCTCCCGCGGAGTGAACACCGACGCGGTGATCCCTTTTGCCCAAAAGGAAATCGAAGACCGGATGAAAGGCCAGCAAGTCACTGCCCCCTTCTTTTCCGGCACCACCGCACAAGGCGACGAGATCATGGTTACCGCTGCGCTCGCCCGACCGGGCAGTGACGGCACACCTGCCGTCGCCAGCGATCTTTCCGCCGAATTCATTTTGGCTGAGGGCGGCAGGATCACGCTTAAGTCGGAAAGCGGCGCGATCCATCCTGGCCAGAATATGGCGCGCTTTAGCGGCAATGTGACCATCACCACCGCAGACGGGCTGATCGTTGAGACCCAGGAGCTAAACACAGCGCTCAGCGGGCTGGAAGCCGGCAGCCCTGGCTCAGTCCGTGCGGCAGGCCCAATCGGCGAGCTGACCGCAGGTAACATGCGGATCGAAGCGAAAACCGGGGGCGGACCGGTCCACATACTGTTCAAAAACGGGGTGAAGCTGCTATACGACCCCCAGCAACCGGAAAGATAAACTGTGTCCTATTTGCGCGCATTGATTTTTTGCCTTCCGCTCGCGGTCTTTCCCGGCCTCGCGGCAGCGCAGACAGCATCCGTTGCTTTTGGCGCGGTCAAAGCCGACCCCAGTCAGCCGGTTGAAGTCACCGCCGACAATCTGGCGGTAAACCAAGCCAATGGCTCGGCAGAGTTTACCGGCAGTGTGCTCATCGTACAGGGCATCATGCGGCTGTCCGCTGACAAGGTTCTGGTGATCTACAAAACCGCTGGCGAAACTGAAGCCAAAGCCGGCATCGAACGGCTGGAAGCCACCGGCAATGTGGTTCTGGTCAGCGGTCCGGACGCTGCCGAGGCCCAACGCGCCGAATACACGATTGATCAAGGTACCATCGTGATGACCGGCAATGTGCTGCTGAGCCAGAAAGGCGGCACTCTCGCTTCCAACCGGCTCGAGGTGAACCTGACCACGGGCACCGCCAAAATGGCCGGCCGCGTGAAAACGATCCTAAACCCGGACGGCGGCAGCAACTGATGACGAAACCTGGTCTGACCGTCACTGAAGGCTCCTCCGGGCTGCGCATTGACAAACTGCGCAAGTCCTACCGCAAACGGGTGGTGATCCGGGACGTATCGATGTCGCTGAACCGGGGCGAGGTGGTGGCACTGCTGGGCCCCAATGGGTCAGGCAAGACCACCAGTTTTTACACCATTGCAGGTCTGGTTTTCCCCGAAGCAGGCACCGTCAGCATCGATGGCCAGAACGTGACCGGCCTGCCGATGTACCGGCGCGCGCGGCTGGGCATCGGCTATCTGCCGCAGGAAATGTCGATCTTCCGTGGCCTGTCGGTCGAGGACAATATCTCTGCCGTTCTGGATATCTCGCAAAAGCATGAGCACAAGCGGCGCGAGCGGCTGGAAGAGCTCTTGTCGGACTTCTCGATCGAGCACCTGCGCCGCGCCCCCGCGCTGGCGCTGTCGGGTGGTGAACGCCGCCGGGTAGAAATCGCCCGCTGCCTGGCGGCCGACCCCAAGTACCTGCTGCTCGACGAACCCTTCGCCGGGGTCGATCCGATCTCGGTCGGCGACATCCGCCATCTGGTGGCCGACCTCAAGAAACGCGGCATCGGGGTGCTGATCACCGACCACAATGTACGTGAAACGCTGGAGATCGTTGACCGCGCCTATATCCTGCACGACGGCCAGGTTCTGATGTCTGGCAGCCCCGAGGAAGTGGTTGAAAATGAAAACGTCCGCCGGGTTTACCTGGGCGACAATTTCCGTATTTCCTAACCCTCGCGCTGGCAGCGAACCACCGGGAATTCTGCCTGAAAAGCCTTGGTTCTTTTTTCCGGGATATCCATTGACTCTCCCGCCGACTTGCCGTCGAATTGACCCATGGCATACGCGCAGTCCGATGCAATCCGCTTAATAGCCTTGGCAACAAGGCCCGGATGGATGCACCCGGACGGCTGGCCTGCCCCCCGGTTCCGGACCTGACGTGATAGCGCCAAGGATTGCCTTGGCGGCGGGCCCGGCCGCAATAATTCGTAAAGGAGATCACATGCGTTACAAAATAAGCGGTAAACAGATCGACATCGGCGAAGCTCTGCAGACACATGTGCAAAACGAGCTGGGTTCGGCCGTTCAGAAATACGCAGAACGGCCAACCGACGCGTCCGTGGTCTTTTCCCGTTCGGCGCATGAATACGTGTGTGAAGCCACCGTCCATCTGTCGACCGGATTGAGCGCCCAGGCCAAGGCGCACGAAACCGAAATCTACGCCGCATTCGATGCCTGCTGCGAAAAAATGGAAAAGCAATTGCGCCGTTACAAGCGCAGGCTGAAGGATCACCACAAGGATCGCAGCGAACCGGTTGAACATCTGGGCGCCAATTCGTATATCCTCGCCTCAGAGGAAGCGGATTCCGAACCGGACTCGCTGCAGCCGATCATCGTCGCCGAAATGGAAACCCGCATACCGTCGCTGTCGGTCGGCGAGGCGGTGATGCAGATGGAGCTGGCAGGGGCACCGGTTCTGGTTTTCCGCAACGAAGGCAAAGACGGGTTGAATGTGGTCTACCGCCGCGAAGACGGCAACATCGGCTGGATCGATCCGTAATCACACCTAAGGCATCGGCGCCCCAGTGGGGGCGCCGGAACGGAGCAGACATATGCACATTTCCAGCATCCTCAAGCCAGAGGCCGTCCGGGTGATCGGTGCGGTCTCAAGCAAGAAGCGCCTGTTTCAGGAAATCGCAGACATCGCTCAACTTGCCTACGGCCAGGATGCCCAAGCGGCGGTCGAGGCCTTGCTGGACCGCGAAAGCCTTGGCCCCACCGGGGTTGGCCATGGCGTCGCACTGCCGCACGCCAGGCTCGACACGGTCAGCGAGGTTCGCGGCATCTTCCTGATCCTGGAAAAGCCGCTGGATTTCGGAGCGGTTGACCGCCAGCCTGTGGATATTGCCTTTGCCCTGTTTGCTCCGGAAGATGCCGGTGTCGAGCATTTGAAGGCGCTGGCGTTGGTGTCACGCACCCTGCGCGAACAAAGCTTCTGCACCAAACTGCGCGCCAACCACGACCCGGCTACGCTATACACCATCCTGACAGAAGATCAGTCCGTACAAGCGGCCTGATTTCTGTACTAAGTCTGCCCGCAGTCGATTTTGCGGGTTTTTACGCCTGCGTGACTTTGGTCAGAAGCCACCTCGCCCCAGCTTCCTATCCAGACAGTCTCCCGCCATTTCACCTCACTCTTCCCATCGGTCCGTGCGGCAGCCTCCGCTTGCCAGTAGTTTCCTTGATTTGAAAAGTTCTGCGCCAAATGCGGAACCAGGCCCAAAGCCGCCCTAAATGTAGCCTCAGTCAAACCTCCGGCGGGTACGGGCGCACTGCACCCGTTTTAACGCAGGCGGATCAGCCTGCACGCCAAGGATCGAAGCCAAACGCCAGATAATCGCGCTGGTAAACCGAACCGATCAGCGCCTCCAGATCCGCATCGTATATCTCATCCAGCCCAAAAGGCGCCTGGGGTGCTACAGCCGGAACTTCGCCTGGCTCCAGCCGTCCCTGCCTGCGGGCCAGTGCAGGCAGATCTTCACTCATCTCCGCCTCGCGGATCAGCAAATCCGGCTGCCCAAGTTCAGCGAACCCGGCCAGCGTCTGGCTTTGGCTGATCCACTCCGCATCCACCCGGATGGAAGTCTGACCTGACAGATTGGCCCGAACGAAGTTCAGAAAGCCGGAAAAAGCGTCCCGGTGCTGCGCACGGGTATAACCCTCATCCGGTCCCTCTTCGGGCAAAATCAACCCGAACTGCCGCCGCAACGTATTGCGGATGGCACGGTAGCTGCCTTCGCCGGCATTCAAGATCCGATGGCAGAACACAGCGTGGGCCCGCGCCGCGGGATGGCGCAAAACGGTAAAGCTGCGGAACCCCTTATTGCCCCGCTTCCACTGGCGCAGCTGTTTCTGATTCATGCCCTGGATCAGCCCATCTGGCGCCACGTGATCCAGCCCGGCCATCCATTGCACAACTTCTTTCTCCGGCCCGCCCTTGATGGGCATGTACAAAAGCGGCGTCACCACTCCCGCCACATAACCAGGGACCGCCGGGCCGCGGCGCGGCTCGAAATTGGGGGTGCGGGTGAGGTTGAAGCGGTCCAAGCCCGACAGCGCCTCTTGCATTGCTTCAGGGTTTGCCACCTTGGCCAGCACCGGCGCAGGGTTCTGCCGCTTGAGGCTCCCATCCAGTGCCTCCATCTGTTGCGAAACGCCCAGCCAGCGCGCCAGCCCGGTCATCACATCAACGCTTTGCAGGTCCTCGTAAGCCACGTAGAACGCCGTCTGCCCCAGAGCCTGCAACCGGTTCAGCAGTGTCACCTGAAAATCTTGCAGCGACTCTACATGGGCGGAAAACTCTGCCGCATCAAACTGCGCCTTGGCTTCCTTGCGGCGTTTTACATCGGTCAGCTTCCACTGCCCGGTTGCCTTGGCAATCTTCCAGGAAACATAGCTGTCCAGCGGGTTGCGGGTCAGGATGATCTTGGCACATCGCGGATCTTCCAGCATCAGATCCAGAACCCGCGGATCATGGTCATGGAAGTAGCGGCAGCCGCCCAGCGCCTTTGGATCTGATTTGATCTTCTGGATCAACCGGGCCGGATCCGCCTCCCGCATGGCCTGAGTCACCCCCAGGATATCGCTTTTATTCGGATAGCCGATGAAATGCGGATTGAAGGCTTCGCCGTGGCAGGCAAGCCCGTCAAAAGCATTCAGATTGGCCTCCAGGAAATTGGAGCCCGTCCGCATTTCTGCAAAGACCACAAAATAATCGAACGAAGAAGCAGGCATCAGAGTTTATCGCACCAGATAGGGTTTGCGTTGCGGCTTGGAGAGGCTGACCGGGCTTTGCTCAACCGGGAAATCTCCCATCAAATAGGGATGCATGCCCTGATTTTTGAGATTTTGCAGGAACTGCCCAAAGCCCTCAAGGTTCGTCATCTTGGG
This sequence comes from Leisingera sp., assembly GCF_034669605.1. GTDB lineage: Bacteria > Pseudomonadota > Alphaproteobacteria > Rhodobacterales > Rhodobacteraceae > Leisingera. The sequence goes on along the minus strand of NZ_JAXMOX010000094.1, from coordinate 7,318 downwards.
GGCCTCGCTCAGATGACGTGCTGCCAGAGGGCCGATTTCGTCAATGATCGTTTGCAACGGCTCCATCGGTGCCTCTACAAACTCGGCCATGCTCCAGATCCGCACCCGTGCCTTGGTCCATTGCGAGCGCAGGATCTGCAACTGCTCAGCCTCTGTCTGCTGCAGTTTTGCCGCTTTCTGCCGGAGTTCTGCGAAATTGCTGTTGGATTTGAACAACGGCACCGCCCAGGCACCGCTGATGACAGAAATCTGCACATTTGCATCCCGCGCCATCAACCAGTTTACTGCCTGATTGTCGCCGGGTCCGAACTGAAAACACTGGCGTTCGCCGCGGGTGTTCCAGATCAGGCTGGTCAGAAAGCTTTCCGGATTATAGTCGCGGATCCTGGCATGGCTGTTGAGGCAACCATTGATCAAACTCTGCCCTTCAGAGAACGCCGCCCCTTGCGGAGCGAATATGTGCCCATGAACACGCGCGCCCGTGGTTCGGGCCAGCCAGCCCTCAAAATCGTCGAACAGTTCCGTAAATCCCTGGAACACCGAATAGGGGCTGGATGTAATGCCATTCTCCGAGCCTTGGCCGGGAAACCGGCTTTGCATGTATAAACCTGGCCTGCCGCGGGTGCGCCGCTCTACCGCCTTGGCAAAAATCCGGTCGATCTTTCCCGGGTTCGGCTCAGTCCGTTTCATCGCGCCAGCAGGGTCGGTCAGAAACGCCTGATACAGGCGATCAGCATGAGGCCAGATCTTGCGGGCAACAAAGCAATCGGACCGGCGCAGAAGCTGCAAATGATCATCGTAGAAGATATGCGGCTTACCCTGGAAATCGAATTTCGACAGCGTCAGAGAGCGGCTTTCGATATTACTGGAATACTGCCGCACTAGAGTCTGGAAATAACTCTCATCCGGAATCCAGACCTTGCGGAAATAGGTATCATAAACCGGACGTTCCGGATCCTCCAGGATCGCCGACAGGGTATGACGGGTCAGGCACCACCATTGGCTGCCCATATGCGGGACAAGGCCGGCCGGGATCCGGCGCCTGAAACGCAGTTTGCGCTGCAGATCCACGTAACGGTCGAACAGATAACGGTGTTTCTTCCAGGAAAACGGGAACCTAAGCGTGAAACGCTCATGGCTTAGTCCGCCGACAATCCACGGCACATCCGCAGTGGTGGCGCTTTCAATGAAATCGGTGCGCGGGCGGTCTGCCAGGTAATCGATCAGCTCCTGCACCGGCCGGAGGGGCAGGCACGACCCGGAGGCCAGATAGACATGGCGCACTTGCGGAAACTCCGCCAGTATCATCTCGGACGCCGATTGCGAAGCCGCAACAATCCCCCAGGTGCCCCATTCGCACCGATGGCGGGCGGAAAACCTGACCAGCGGGTCATCTGCCAGCGCGTCTTTGAAACGCGTGAACGCCTGATTCCCCACGTTGCGGTCGACATGCAGCACCACCGGGCAGCCGCTGGCTGTCCAGTGCCGCACCACCTGCGCCGCCCGCTCCAACGCGGTGTGCACCAGCATGACGACCCCGACCGCGCTCATGCCCAGTTTCCTTTGGACATCATCCCCAGAATCTCAAGCTGGCGCCAGTTGATGTATTTTTCACTCCATTTGCACCACAGCTCGGGCTGATCCTCCAGCTTTCCTGCATAGGCCTTATACTCTGCGGAGCCAGCATAATGCTGCCCGCGGACCAGTTCCTCCTGCGCCTTAACCGTGAAGGTATCGAGAAATTTTGTATGCAGGAGCGCCCCGCTTGCTTTCTCGCCACCATCGGCCTCATAGACCTGGTTCAATCCCCGCGGCAACAGCGCGTGGGTAGAGCTGGCATAGGCAAAGCGGCGGTGCCATTTGACCAGCGGGATCTTGTTCAGCGCCGGCGCTCGCTGGGGCTGGTCTGCAAAAAACACCCGCGACCGCGGCCCGCCCTGGATCCACAAATTGCCGTATTCCGGGTTGCGGCTGATCGTGTAGTTGCCGCTGTCGAACCAATGGGCAATCTCCAACGGGTTCTGACCCGGCTGGTACGGAACCTCGCCAATTCTGCCCTTGGGATAGACATCAATCAGCATGGCCGAAAAACTGCGGATCGCCGAATTGTCCAGCCAATCGGTCAAAGCGCGTATCGGCCGGGTGTCGCAGAACGGGTAGATAAAGAATTCATCCGGATCCACCACCAGAACCCAATGCCCATCCGCATATTTGCGTTTCAGGCCGTTCATCCAGTCAATGCCGAAGCCGGAACGCTTGTAGCTCGCTGTGGTGTGCCACAGAGAAACATCGTCCATGCCGCGCAGATAATCCGCGCTACCATCGGTAGAGCCATTGTCAACAAACAGGAAATGATTGATTCCCATGCTGCGGTAATACTGCAAGAAATAGGGCAGCCGGATCTGCTCGTTGCGCATGGTGCAGACCAGCAGGATATCCCCCGGCCGGATTGCCTTGGTCTTGTCCTGCACAGTCGTTAGCTCACTGGATTTGCGCACCGCACGGATCAAACGCCGCTTGCGCCGCAATCGCATCCGGTAAGAATCCCAAAGCCCCACGTTCACTCCAAACTAATATCCAGGGAGCGCGCTCACCCGTACAGGCCTAGCAGAACCTGCCTCAAGTTTCCGCACAATATGTCACGGGCATATTGTATTAACAACGAATTTAGAAACAGTTACGCATCCGCACGGCCTTGCTGCAACACTTCTGTGGCTGTTCGGCAAGTCACCAGATGATCGGCGTCATCAACCCGGAATTTGCCAACTGCTCCGGCTCCCGGTACCGAACCGATCCAGAATGCCACAAGTCCGGAGCTCCCGAGATTTCGTCGTAGTAACTGTCAAACTGCAGCGGCGTATGAAAGTGCTGCCGCCGCTGCTTTTCTGTTGCTGACTTGAAAACAATTTCAGGCAGGAACTTGGTGTGCAGCAGTACTCCTGAGGGCTCCGGCCCGCCCGGCCCGTCATAGAGCGCATTCATCTGCGGAGGCAGCAGCGAATGGGTTGAGTTCACATAGGAATAGCGCCGGTCCCAAAGAATCAGCGGCAGTTTGTTTAATGTCGGCGAACGTTCTGGCTGCTTCTGAAAAAAAACTCTTTCGCGGGCGCCGCCCTGGACCCAAAGGTTGCCCATCGGCTGCTGCCGCACGGCCCGGTATGGCCCCGTGTCAAACCATTGCAGAATTTCGCACGGGTCCTGTCCCGGCGCATAGCTTTGCGCGCCCAGCGCCCCCTTAGGATAGAGATCGAGCATCAGGGCGCCAAAACCCCGGCGCCCTTGCTGTTCCAGGCTTTGCGTCAAGTCGTCCAGCCCGCGCTTTTCCACGCCGGAATAGACCAGCAGCTCATCCGCATCCACCGTCAGACACCAGCGCCCATGGCCGTAGCGGATCAGCAGCCAACCCAGCCAGTCGAGCCCAAAGCGCGCCTCCCGGTAACTAGAAGCGGTCTGCCAAACGGAAACATCGCGCTGCCGGGCCAGATATTCAGGGCTCCCATCATTGCTATCGTTATCGACAACCAGGAAATGCACAGCCCCCAGACGCCGGTAATACTCCAGGAAATAGGGCAGCCGGGTGATCTCGTTGCGCAAAACGATAAAGACCAGAACCCCGTTCCTGGGGATTCGGCCTGAACGATCAGCCAATTTGCACATCTGACGACGGGCCCGCAACGCCCGCCACAGCATGCGCCGCCGCTTCCACCGCATCCGGTAGGCCCAGGCGAGGCCCAGAGGCGGCATGTCAGGGGCGGCGGAGCGCGCCATGCTCAGGCCTCGTAGTGACCTGTCTTATGCCATTTCCACGCGTCGGCGATCATCACCTCCAAGGTGGAGCGGCGCGGCTCCCAGCCCAAATCGGTGACCGCACGGGTCGAACCCGACACCAGCTTGGTGCAATCTCCCGCGCGGCGCTCACCTGTGTTGCAAGGCACCTTCTGACCGGTCACCGCCTCGGCCTTGTCCATCACTTCGCGCACGGAAAAGCCAGAACCGGTGCCAAGGTTGAACACCTGGCTGCCTTTGCCCGCCTCCAGCCACTTCACCCCCAAGACATGCGCGTCCACCAGATCGCAGACATGCACATAATCGCGGATGCAGGTGCCGTCCGGAGTATCGTAATCGGTGCCGAAAATGGTCAGCGCATCGCGTTTTCCCGCAACCGCATCCAGCACCAGCGGCACTAGATGGGTCTCCGGGCGGTGGAACTCGCCCACCTCGGCCTCAGGGTCAGCCCCCGCCACATTGAAATAACGGAAGATCACCGAACGCAACCCGTTCGCAGCACCGAAATCTTTGAGAATATCCTCGACCGCGCGCTTGGAGGCGCCATAGGCATTCAGCGGCAGCTGCGGCGTGTTTTCGTCCAGCACCACATTGTCATGCTCACCATAGGTGGCACAGGTCGAGGAGAACACGAAGTCCAGGCAGCCTGCCGCCACTGCGGCCTCAATCAGATTGAGCGACCCGCCGGTGTTGTTGGCCCAATAGCGGCCCGGCTCGCTCATCGCTTCGCCCACTTGGCTGAGCGCCGCGAAATGCATCACAGCAGCCGGCTGATACTTGGCAAATACCTCATCCAGCCGTGCCCGGTCGCTCAAATCGCCCTTTTCAAACGGGCCGAATTTCACCGCGTCCTGCCAGCCGGTTACCAGGTTGTCGTAGGTTACCGGGATATAGCCCGCCGCTTTCAGCGCTTTGCAGGCATGCGAGCCGATATAGCCGGCTCCACCGGTTACAAGTATATGTGTCACTGTCTCTGCCCCATTCGGGGCCGCCCCGGGAGACGGCCAGACTGGTTACTGCGCGGCTTTACCAACCTGCGCGATCTCGGAAATGTAGTTCATCAGATCGTCCCGCAGCTCGTCGCGGGCCAGCGCAAAGGCCACGGTTGCCTGCAAAAAGCCCGCCTTGGAGCCGCAATCAAACCGCTGGCCGCGGAACCGGTAGCCGTAAACCGGCACGTCCTGCGCAATATCCTCCGCAATGGCGTCAGTCAGTTGGATCTCGCCGCCCGCACCCGACTTCATCTTGTTGAGGTTTTTCAAAACCGAAGGCGACAGGATATAGCGGCCGATCACCGCCAGGTTCGAAGGCGCCTCGCCTGCACTCGGCTTTTCTACCATACCATTTGCCGAAACCACCTGGCCCATGTCGTCCTTCACATCAAGCACCCCGTAAGAGGACGTCTTTTCAGGCGGAACCTCCATCGCTGCTACCATGTTGCCGCCGGTTTCCTCATAGGCTTCGACCATCTGCTGCAGGCACGGTTTTTCCGCTGCGATCACGTCATCCGGCAAGATCACCGCAAAGGGCTCATTGGCGATCAGCCGACGGGCGCACCAGACTGCATGGCCCAGGCCCAGCGCCTTGTGCTGGCGAATATAGGCAATGGCTCCTGATTCCATATTGGTGTCTTGCAACAAGTCCAACAGGTCTTGTTTGCCCTTTTTGCGCAGCTCCTGCTCCAGCACCGGCGAATGGTCAAAATAGTCTTCCAGCGCACCTTTGCCGCGCGAGGTGACAAAAATGAACTCTTTAATCCCGGCGGCACGCGCCTCGTCGATGGCGTATTGCACCAGCGGCCGGTCGACCAGAGTCATGATTTCCTTCGGAACGGATTTGGTTGCGGGGAGGAAACGGGTTCCCATACCTGCAACGGGAAAAATTGCCTTAGTTACCTTTTTACGCATGGCGCTCTCTCAATACTAAAATTCCAGGCCGGATACCGTTTTCACATTCCCTCGGGGAAGGGTGAAGCTCCGCTAGACCTGGCTGTCCCCAACATTTTGCGATGCCGCTGCCATCGGCCCCTGGCTGCATCCCTCTAGTGTGTATTTGCCTGTGTCAGTACCTACTACCATTCTCCGCCTACTCGTGACCCATCTTCTTCATCATCGCCTCCAGCCGCGGCACGTCTTCCGGGTTATTGAGTTCCCAAAACTCGCGCCCTCGGGCTTCGACTTCGACACACAGAACTTTGCGGCCGTTTTCCAGGAAGCGCAGCTGTTCCAATCCTTCCAGATTCTCCAGCGGCCCCGCTGTCCAGTTAGAATACGCCGCCAAGGCGTCCGGACGGTAGGCATAGACACCAACATGATGAAAGACCGGCGTAACTTCGCCATCACCAAAGGCCTGCGCGCAATACGGAACCACTTCTTTAGAGAAATAGAGCGCACTGCGGTCTTCGGCAAATACTGCGGTGGTGCCGCCGACCCGGCCGGCCTTGCGATCGGCCAGAAGACTGTTCAGCATACCGCCATTGCAGCGCAGCACCGGCGTCGCCAGCCCCATGCTGGGGGAGGCCCGCAGCCCCGCCACCAGATCCTCGACAAACCAGTGCGGTGTCAGCGGGGCGTCCCCTTGCAGGTTCACCACGATGTCATAGCCGCCGCCCAGCGCCGCATGCGCCTCGGCACAGCGTTCGGTGCCATTGGCGCAGCTTTCCGAGGTCATCACCACCTCGGCGCCAAAGCCCTCTGCCGCCTGCCTGATGCGAATGTCATCCGTCGCAACCACCACCCTGTCGACGCCCTGCACCGTACAGGCCGCCCGCCAAGACCGCTCCACCAGCGTCCGCTTTCCGCCGGTGGCACCGGTGAGCGGCACCAGCGGCTTGCCGGGATAGCGGGTCGAAGCGTAGCGGGCGGGGATGACGATCAGAACAGACATCAGGCTTTCTTCAGCTCCACAGCCGGTGCATAGGCGATGAAAAACGGGTTCGCATAGCCTTCCTTGCCGTAAACAAGCGGGGTGTGATCGTCAAAACGCACGACTTTTCCGCCAGCGCCTGCGAGTACCGCATGACCGGCAGCTGTATCCCATTCCATGGTACGGCCAACACGCGGATACAGATCCGCCTCGCCGGTGGCCACCAGGCAGAACTTCAGCGAAGAGCCGGCGCTCTTGCTGTCTTTCACATTGTACTTTCCGATATAATCGTCGGTTGCCTGATCGCGGTGCGATTTCGACGCCACCACCATCAATGCAGCGTTGTCACTGCTGGCGACCCGGATCGGAGTTACTTCACCGATAGTGTCCGGATCAAACGCGCCGGTTTCCTCCACAGCGGTGCCATCCGCCAGGGTAAAGAACATCCGTTCCTTAGCCGGAGCATAGACCACACCACGGGTCGGCACGCCCTTTTCCACCAACGCGATATTCACGGTGAAATCGCCGCGCCGGTGAATGAATTCCTTGGTGCCATCCAAGGGATCGACGATCAGAAAGGTATCGCCGCGCTCTTTGTGGGAGTCGGATTGTTCTTCAGTGACCAGCATCATGTCCGGGAAGGCCGCCCGCAGACCTTCAGAGATCA
>NZ_JAXMOX010000093.1:0-16488 GCF_034669605.1 Leisingera sp. | reverse complement strand
GGCCTGGCCCCCCTCGGCCTGGCCCCCCTCGGCCTGGCCCCCCTCGGCCTGCCCCCCCTCGGCCTGGCGGCCTTCGCCCCCGGAGTATTTCCGGAAAGATGAAACGGCCTAAATCCCGGGCTATTTCCTGAGGTCGCGGCGGATGCCCATGTTTTCGGCGTTGGAGAAGGAGCAGGTTTTGCAGATGCCGAATTGCTTGAGGAAGCCGCGCTTGCGGGCGCGGGCGGCTTCATCCGAACGGTAGGCGGCCAGAAAGCCGTCCTGCTCGACATTCGGCAGCTGAATCACCTGGTCGTAGTCGATGCAGCACAGGCCCAGATCGCCGTTCCAGAACACCACCGACTGGAACAGCGGCACCGTGCACATTGCGTGGCTGGTGTGGCGCGGGTGGCGGCGCAACTCCTTCTGGCGCGGCAGGAAATGGGCAAATTCGCGTTTCTGGTCGGCGGAAGTGTAGGAGCCGATCGAGAACGTCTTGAACCGCACCCGGTCAAAGCCTGCGTTCCGTGCCCAGTCTTCCATTTCGTCCATCTGCGGTTCGGAATAGCTGGTCAGCAGTGTTTGCAGCACTGTGACCGGGGTTTTGAAACCCAGGTCCTTTTTGATGTTCAGGAACCCTTCGATGCTGGCCTTGACCTTGTCGAAGTCGGAGTTGACCCGATAGGTTTCCTGCGCCTCCTTCGAGAAACCGTCCATGCAAAGGTTCACGCGGGCAAGGCCTGAGCGGATCAGGCGCTCGCTCATCTCCGGCGTCAGCCGGGTTGCATTGGTCGACAGATAGGTATCGTGGCCGTTTTCATGGGCGTAGGCGATGAAATCGGGCAAGTCCTTGTGCAGGGTCGGCTCGCCCGAAAAGCTGAAGTAGATCGCGGGTTTTTCCGGCTGGTCCTTGAAGTCGTCGATGATTTTGCGGAACACCTTCGGCTTCATCATGCCGCGCTTGCGCTGCATAGCAAAAGTAACCGGGCACACCGGGCAGCGCAGGTTGCAGCTGTTGGTGGCGTCGATGATGATAATTTTTGGCGGCCGCCGGAAGTACGCCAGCGGCAGCAGCCTGGCCAGCAGATGCAGAGCCCGTTCATGCAGCCCCGGCGGTTTGGCGGGCAGGTCTGGCTGCGCTGTTTCCGGCTTCAGGTCCGGAGCGGGGGCTAGATCTTCCATACGTTGACCTCGATTTGCTGCGTACGGGTTCCACCTTAAGCGCCGGGAGAGGTGTGGCAAGCCTTTGCAGGGCCACATTGTTGAGCATTGCGTGAGCGGCCCGGCGGCGCAGATGCGCCCGGTCTTGGCCGGTTCCGGCCGGGATTGCTGCCTTCAATTGGTGTCAGCTGGGCGCCGCAAAGGGCGGCAATATGCAGGAAGCCAAGCGCGGATCTGCTGCGCCGTGCGGTCGGACCGGTTGTATGACGATAACCGCCGGTGTGGATCCGCGCTATCTGGACAGCGTCCAGCCGCATCACCGACTCAACAAATACGCGTCAGGGGACCGCCACGAAGGTCTGCCCGCCTTCGGCTGAATGCGCTGATCCAGGATCCGGGCCCGGAGCAGGCCGCCGCACCGCGCGGCGGCACGCGCGCCTGTGTCCGCACTGGAAGGGCCTCCGAACCTGCACCGGAACTTCCGGACTGACCTTGGCCACGGGGCGTTCCCCGCGGCGGAGGCTTGAGCGGCGGCCTTGCCACGGGTTATTTCGAGAAACTCATGGGCAGGTTAAAGCTGATTTGATTGATCTGCAGCTCTTTCGGGGCCGGCGGGAACTTGCCGGCTCGGGCAACGGCACGCAACGCCGCCTGATCAAAGGCAGCGACGCCTGAGGACTTCGCAACCCGGTGGCTCAGCAACTGGCCTGATTTGGAGACTGTAAGCCGCACCACAACCTGGCCATTGCCGCTGGCGCCGGCGGGATAGCGTTTGCGCCGTTCCACACGGGCACGGATCCTGGCGCCCCAGATACTGCGCAGCTTGGCCCGGCGGCCGGCCTCTGCAGTTGCCGCCTGTGCCCCGCCGGATTGTCCAGCCTGAGTGTTGCCGCCCGATCCCGCGGCGCGCTGTTCAGCCCGCCCGGCGGAGGCCTGCTGGGATTTACGGGCCTGCTGGGCCTGCGGTTTGGGCGCAGGTTTGGTCTCCGGCTCCAGCTTCGGTTCTGGTTGCCGCGGCGGAGGCGCCGGTGCAGTAACTATCTGCAGAACATCCGCTCTCGCTGGTTTGGGCATGGCGATCTGTGCCGCGGCCCGCGGTGCCTGGGCAAGAGCCGGCAGCGGCAGGGCAGGGGCGTCGACCGGCGGCAGCGGTTCAACAGTTTGGGCCTCAATCTGCGGCGTAGTCTGCGGCGGGCGTTCCCAAGCCTCAACCATTTCTGCCACCGCTTGAGGCGCCGCCTGTATCGACACCATCGCAGTGCCGCCCGCACCGCTGGATTGGGTGCCGGAACCGGGCATGCGGGCAAACAGCGCCACATGGATCAACACGGCAAGTCCGGCAAAGACGGTAAGTTCGGCGGCACGTTTCATGGCTGGCGGACCACCAGTTCAGCCTGGCTCAGCCCTGCTGCCGCCAGCCGGCGCAGAATTCGGGCAAGGGCTTTTGCCTCCAGCCGGGCATCGGCGCGCAATTGCAGCGCCTCGGTGCCGGCACTGACCGCCGCCAGCCGTGCGAGGGCTCCGTCGCCTTCGATCCCATCGAAATAGATCCGGCCTTCGGCATTGATGTGCAGCACAGCGCCGCCTTCGGGTTCCGCCTCAATTGCTGCGTCCGGCGGTATCACCTCAAACGGATCCGGCTGCGCCAGATGCGAGGTCATCAGAAAAAAGATCAGCAGCAGGAATACCACATTGATCATCGGAACGATGGATTCAGTTCGCGGACGGCGGGGCGCCTCTGTCAGGTCCATGCGGGTCTCCTTATTCCACCAATACAAAATTGCTGTAACCCGCCTGCCGCAGCAGCCCTGTCACATCGGTGATGCGCTGCAGGTCGGCACCGTCGCGGCCGCGCAAGATCAGCATATCGGAGGGGTTCCGCATCAGCGGTGCCAGTGCCTGGATCAGGTTGCTGTCTGCCACCGGCACGCCATTCACATCCAGATTGCCCGCACCGATGCCGACCAGCCGCGGCGGTCCAGTGTAATTGCCGCCCTGCGCAGCCAGCGGCAGCTGCAGCACCGCATCGGTGCCAAACCGCGACGCCAGCATGAAGAAAACCAAAAGCAGAAACACCACGTCGATCATGGGTGTCAGGCTTGGCTTGCGCCGCGGCTTCAGGGGGCGGGTGAACTCCATCGGGCTACTCGGCCGCCAGCTTCAGCGGCTGCGGATCATGGGCGATAAAGATACGGGTGGCGCTGTCTTCAAGATCGCGGCGGATGCGGGAGATCACTGCTTCAAACCAGGTCAGCGCGGCCGAGGCGGGGATCGCCACTGCCATGCCTGCCGCAGTGGTCAGCAGCGCCTCCCAGATGCCGCCTGCCAGCAGGGCGGGGTCGGCCTTGGAACCGGCCGCCTGCAATGCCTGGAAGGCGGCAATCATGCCCAGAACGGTGCCCAGCAGACCCAGAAGCGGGGCGATGGTTGCAATCAGCTCCAGTGCGCCAAGACCGGCGGAAGCGCTGGCAAGATGCAGTTTGGCCACCCGGGCGGTTTCTTCGCGGGCGCGGTCCTCGGGCAGGGTCGCGGCGGCGGCCAGTGCTGCGCCGACGACTTGGGAACGCACGCCGATCCGGTTTTTGACGATGGATTGGGCCGCGGCGCGGTCCCCGCGTTCAAAGGCGTCCACGGCCTGGCCTGCCTTGCCGCGCGACCAGGCGCCGATCAGCGCCAGACGCCAGATCTTCCATAGGATCAGCGCCAATGTGACCACCGACAAGACGGCGATCGCCCAGATGGAAGGGCCGCCATCGCGAAGAAATTTCAGTGCCTTGGACGATGCGTCAATTGCTATCTGGGCCAGCTCATCCTGACTGGAGAGCGGGTCTGAAAGGGGGGCAGTGCCAGCCTCAGTTACGGCAAAGGCATCCCCGCCGGCCTCTGGAACTTCAAGCCCCGGCGCGGAGGGCGGCAGCTGAGGCACAGCGCCCCCGGGCGCGCCAAATGCAATATCCGGCACTGGCGCGGCAGGGGTTTCCTGGGCTGCCGCCCAAGCTGCGGCGAACATCAAAAACGCCGCCAGCGCTGCAGAGAAACGATTGATCATGACTGGCTCCAATATGCTGCAATATAACTGGTTTTGGGACATTCCCGCCCTGCATTGAACGCCACGCGGAGGTGCCGGGCCTCTGCCTTTTCACAGGCAAACCAAAGGAAATACCAGGGGTATTGCCCTCGCTCCGCCAGCGTGCGCTCTGCAAATGTGCCGCTGCCACTGCTGCCGGGCAGCATCATTGCCTCTGTGCGGCCGGAGACTGTCATCCTAGAGCCCTCCCCGCAGCAGATGATCCCGCGTATAATCCAGGCTCAGCCGTCTGGAATGCGACAGCGCCGATGCCAGCTGATGGCCGGCACGGATCCCGCGCCCGTCCCGGAACGCCCGGCAAAACAAACCGCGGCAGGCTGGCTGCGCGGATCTGGCTCGCGGCGGTTTCAGCCTTGGCCACAGCATCACAAAACCTTTCCGGTCTACGGCCCCAGGATCTCCTGCAGACCATGTTCTTAGGGAGTGGCTGGACCGGCTGCGGAATAAGATGAGCCGCCGATGTCTTGCTGAATTCACGCCTCCATGGCGCGGGAAGCCGTAAGAAGTCTTAGTTGTTTTGTCAAGAATTTTTCGTGCGCCAGCAAACAGGTCCCGCCGGCTGCCGTTACGGCAAAGCGGACACGGGTTGGAAGGGTCCGGATCCGGGATCTGATGCCGGCCCGTAGGGGGACCCCCAGGAGGCACCGGTCAACGCGGCTGCGGAACTGGCTTACTGCTTTCTGATCGCGTTGAACCATTCCGCCATGAAACGCCTGCGCTTTTCGGCGTCCTGATACACCAGCAGGCCAGGCCCCAGCTGGATCAGCCGTTTCGAGTTTGCCGCGCCGATGAACTCCGCGGACGGGGGGTGGAACGGGTATTCAGCGCCCGGCGGCTGCGACCAGGCTGCATATGCCAGATGGTCAACAAACCGCTGCGCCAGATCAGGCTGCCCGCCGCCGCTCAACAGCACCGCAGACCGCATCATCAGATGGGTATAGTCTTCCGGGTCGATGACAATGATCTTGTCTTTCAGGTCCTGCCGTGCCCGCGCGTAGCTGCCTAAAACATTGTAAGCAATAAGGATCTCTCCAACAGCAATGTCTTCAATCATACTGGCAGAGCAGCAATACAGGACCGGTTCAAGGCTGCCGGTGACTTCCATCAGCCGCCAGTAAGTTTCGGACGTCCGCGCATCCTGTGTCGCAAACAGATACCCCAGCCCGCTGAGCGCCACATCATAAGTGCCCACTTTGCCCAGGAACCTCTCCGGTTCTGCCCGCATGAGCGCAATCAGATCCTGGCGTGTGCGTGGAATATCCCGGCCTCGGAAACCGGCCGCGGATACCACAACAGACGCAGGCTCAAGCGAAAACGCAAACACATGATCCCGCCATTTCCCCCAGTCCGGGATCAGCGCAGTAAATGCGGACTGATGGGGCCGGGTGAACCCGTCGTTTGCCAGTTTGGTCTGCAGATCCATTGCCGAGGACAGCGCCACGTCAAACTGCTCTTCTCCTTTGAGCACCGCTTTCATCACCTCGCTGCTGTTGGCGACGGTATAGTCTACAGCTGTCCCGGGGTGCTTTTGCAGGAAGCTTTCAATGAGAGGGGCAAGAATAGCTGTGTCAGTGGTCGAAATGATCCGCAGCGGCGTGCCGTCTTGCGGACCGATCCAGTGCCTTTCCTCCACCTCAAAGCCAGCGGCCGCCAGCGTTGCAAGGGTCAAGAAGGTCAGTGCAAGGGAAAGCAAAGCGTTACGCACGCGCCTGTTCCTGTCTGGCTGTTTTCAATGATCAGCTTTCCGCCATGGGCTTCGGCCACCTCGCGGGCAATTGTCAGCCCCAGCCCTGAACCAGTTGTATTCCGGGCGTTGGCGCCGCGAACAAAACGGCGGGTCAGCGCTTCTGTGTCTTCGCATTTAAACCCGCCCGCCTGATCTTCTATTTCTATGCACGCGCAGCCGCCGCGGCAGACTGCACGAATCCAGACTTCGCTGTCCCGGCCGGAATATTTGATGGCGTTGTCCAGAATATTGCGGACCGCGTTTTGCAGCAGAATGCCATCGCCCGGAAGTCTGATGGTTTCCTGGCCTTCGAAATGCAGGGACATATCCTTCAGTTCGGCCACCGGCTGCAGCCGCTCAGCCAGGTCCCGGGCAAGTTCCGTCAGATTGACGTCCTCAAGTTCCAGGCTGTCCGTCCGGAACGAGACCATGGCGTGGTCCAGCAGCTGCCCCGCCGCGCGGGAGCTTTCGTCGATGGCGCGGATCATTTCACGCAGGCTGGTCCGCTTGTTTTCATTTTCTATCCGCATCAGGGTGACCTCGGCCTGCGCGCGCACCGTTGCCAGCGGCGTGCGCACCCGGTGCGCGGCCTCGGCGATGAAATCCTCGGACCGGGCCAGTGATGTCTGCAGACGGCTGATAAAACTGTTGAGCGAGGACACCAGCGGCGACATCTCGGAGGGTACCGGACGGGATACCGGGCGCAGGTCTTTGGGGCCGCGGCGCGAAATTGCCTCGGTCAAGGATCTGAGCGGGGTAATGCTGGACTGGGTGGACCAGAATGCGAGGCCGGATGCCAGCACGAAGAACCCCACACCGAGGTACAGCGCGGACCACGAAAGCTGCGCCAGCAAGGCAGCCTGGCCTGACCGGGTCTGGGCAACCGAAACCTGAACAGCAACCGGCGCGCCCTCAACGGACAGCCGCCGGAAAAGGGTCACCGACCGGATGCTTTCCGCCTTGTAGCGCGCGGTTTGAAACAAGGGCTGACCCGGCTGGACGGGCGGCCCGGCCACCGGCAGATCCGCATATCCGGTCAGCACACCTGCCGGCGTTGCGATCTGGTAAAACACCCGGTCATCGCTCACATTGCCCAGCATGGACAGGGCGGCATAGGGGATGTCTGCAGTAATTTCACCGGACTGGACGGAAACCGACTCCAGGATAGAAGTTGCTGACGCCAGCAAGATCCTGTCATGGCTTTCTTCCGCAACATTGCGGACAAACCCCAGCACTGCCAGGAACAGAAGAGCGGCCAGAAGTGCGGCGCTGCCCATTAGCTGCAGCAGCAGCCGCCGGCGGATCGATCCGCTGACATTGACCGTTGCGCTCATTCCAGCGACAACCGGTAACCAAGCCCGCGCACAGTGGTGATCTCTGCCCCGGATCCGGCCAAATGCTTGCGCAGCCTGGCGACATAGACCTCAATCGCGTTTTCCGATACCTCTTCGTCATAGGAAAACAGCCTGTCCACCAGTTTGGACTTGGAGAATATCCGGTCCGGCGCATTCAGAAACACCTCCAGAAGCCGTAACTCCCGGTTCCGCAAACTGATGGTCTTTCCGCCGGACGACAGGGTGCCTGCCATCGGATCGAACAGCAAATTTGCGAATCGCCGCAGGTTGGAACTGCCGCCTCCGCGGCGGCGCAGCACTGCCCGGCAGCGGGCCTCCAGCTCGGAAAAATCGAACGGTTTGGTCAGATAATCATCGGCGCCAAGATCCAGCATGCCAACCCGGTCCGAGACCTCCGAACGGGCAGTCAGCACAATGACAGGTGTTTCTTTCCGGTTATCGCGGTGGTTCTTCAGAAAGCTGCGGCCATCACCGTCCGGGAGCATAATATCTAATAAAATCAGATCATAATCGGTGGTGTCGGAAAATGCACATGCCGTGCCGGCATCGGGGGCATGGTCCACAGCATGCCCGTCCAGCCGCAGCCGGGCCTGAATAGCATTTGCCAGGCTTTCATTATCCTCAACCAGCAGGAAGCGCATAGCGGTTCATCCTTTCCGAGCGCCGTATGACAGAGCTGTGACAGGTCCGTGTCAGCTTGCTGTGCTCCCCTTCAGTCATGAGCGGCGAGACCGCGATTTGTCAAATGGGAGGACAAGATGAGCAATTGGAGCCTGACGCGGCGGACTGTGATCGCGGCAGCGGCAGCAGCCATGGCCTTTGGCGCACCGGCCAATGCCGAAGAGAAGGTGCTCGACAGCATCCACTTTCTGATACCCGGCGGGGCGGGCGGCGGCTGGGACGGAACCGCGCGCGGCACCGGCGAAGCGCTGACAGCTTCCGGCCTGGTCGGCAAGGCCTCCTACGAAAACATGTCCGGCGGCGGCGGCGGCAAGGCTATCGGCTATTTGATCGAGAACGCCGCCAGCCAGCACGGCACGCTGATGGTGAACTCCACCCCTATCGTGATCCGTTCACTGACCGGTGTGTTTCCGCAGAACTTCCGCGACCTGACGCTGGTGGCGGGCACCATTGGCGATTACGCGGCCTTTGTGGTTGGCAAGGACAGCCCGATCAATTCGATGGCCGACCTTCTGGCCGCCTATAAGGCGGATCCGCGCGGCACCGCCGTTGGCGGCGGTTCGGTTCCGGGCGGCATGGACCATCTGGTTGCAGCCATGGTGATGCAGGCCGCAGGCGAAGACCCGACCGCGGTGAAATACATCCCCTATGACGCCGGCGGCAAAGCCATGGCGGCGCTGCTTTCCGGTGAAATATCGGCGCTCAGCACCGGGTTTTCCGAGGCCATCGATCTGGCCAATGCGGGTGAGGTGAAGATCATCGGTGTAACATCCGAGGAGCGGGTGGACAGCTACCCGGATGCCCCGACGATGAAGGAGCAGGGGCTCGACACCGCATTTGTAAACTGGCGCGGTTTCTTCGCTGCGCCGGGGCTGCCGGAAGACCGGCTGACGGCCTTTCAGGCCGCGCTGGCCAAGATGTACGCCACCCCCGAATGGGAAGAGGTCCGGACCCGCAACGGCTGGGTCAACATTCACAATTCGGGTGAGGATTTCCGCAGCTTCCTGGAAGCACAGGAACAGGTTATCGGCGATCTGATGAAACAGCTCGGATTCCTCTGACCGGGCGGCCTGGCGCGCCCGGTCTATGCGAGGGTTCCACCCGCGCGCTGCCGGGGGCGCCGCGCAATGCGCGGCGGGGGCAGCGCCCCCGGCCCCGCAAAATAAAACACGACAGCCGGAGTTGAATATGGCCCTCGACAGATGGATTGCCCTGATCATTCTGATGATCTGCCTTGCCTATGGCTATACGGCGTTTTTCACCATGGATGGCGCGCTGCCGCCGTTTATGAAACGCAACCCGATCTGGCCCAGCACCTTTCCCAAGCTCCTGTCGGTGATGGCCATTTTTACAGCGCTTTATGTGCTGCTGGGGCTGGAAAAGGGGGCGGATGAGCCAAAGCCGATGGAAATCAATTACCGGCGGCTGACGGACTACAAGCTTGGCCAGGCGCTTTTGCTGCTGGGGATGATGACCGCCTATGCACTGCTGCTGCGCCCCGCGGGATTTCTGCCTGCAACCGTCGCTTTTCTGGCAGCCGGAGCCTTTGTCCTGGGGGAGCGCAAACTGCACATCCTGCTTCCCATCGCGGCCGCGGCTGCAGGTGTGGTCTGGTATTTGGTGCAGGAAGTGCTGGGGATCTTTCTCAGCCCCTGGCCTGCAATTCTGACACACGGAGGCTGATATGCTTGAAGGCATCCTGACCGGTCTTGAAACGGCCTTTTCCCTTACCAACCTGCTGATGGTCATCGGCGGCTGCCTGATCGGCACATTCATCGGCATGCTGCCGGGGCTGGGGCCGATGTCGATTATCGCCATAATGATCCCGGTGGCGATCTCCATCGGCGATCCCTCCGCCGCGCTGATCCTGTTGGCCGGTGTCTACTACGGGGCGATCTTTGGCGGCTCCACCTCGTCGATCCTGATCAACGCACCCGGCGTTGCCTCCACCGTGGCCACATCGTTTGACGGGTATCCGCTGGCGCGCCAGGGCAAGGCCGGCAAGGCGCTGACGGTCGCTGCCATTGCGTCTTTTTCCGGCGGCACCATTGGCGCGATCCTGCTGATGGTCTTTGCCCCGGCTTTGGCGACAGTTGCGCTGTTGTTCCATTCGGCTGAATATTTCGCGCTGATGGTGGTGGGGCTTTCGGCCATTGCCGCCTTTGCCGGATCCGGACAGGCGGGCAAGGCGGTGCTGATGACCCTCATGGGGCTGATCATGGCCACGGTGGGCGAGGGCGCGCTCTTCAACATGCCGCGCTTCACCATGGGCATCATGGACCTGCAATCAGGTTTCGGGTTTATCACCCTCGCGATGGCGATGTTCGCACTGCCCGAAGCGATGTATCTGGTGCTCGACCCGTCCCGGTCCAAGACCGGTGGCGACAGCAGCGAGATCAAGGACCTGCGGATCACCCGTGCGGAAGCCAAAGCCATCATCCCGGTGATCGGACGGCAGTCGATCCAGGGATTTCTGATCGGTGTCCTGCCCGGGGCCGGCGCCACGATCGCCTCGTTCCTTGGCTATGCGGTGGAGCGTAATCTCGCCCCGAAAGAAGAGCAGGAGCAATTCGGCAAAGGATCTATTAAGGGCCTCGCCGCGCCGGAGAGCGCCAACAATGCCGCTTGCACCGGTTCTTTTGTGCCGCTCTTGACGCTGGGCATCCCGGGATCGGGCACTACCGCCATCCTGCTGGGGGCGCTGATAGCATTGAATGTCTCGCCTGGCCCCCGTCTGATGATAGATGAGCCGCAGATTTTCTGGGCGGTGATTATCTCAATGTATCTGGGCAACCTGATCCTGCTGATTCTGAACCTGCCGCTGATCCCCTATATCGCCAAGGTGCTGGCGGTGCCGCGCACTTACCTGATCCCCTTCATTCTCTTTTTCACCTTGATGGGGGCCTATATCGGGCAGAACAACGCAACCGAACTGCTGATCCTGGTGGGGCTGGGCATTTGCGCAACGGTGCTTCGGTTTGCGGACTACCCGCTGGCGCCCTTGCTGATCGGCTTCATTCTGGGCTCCATGCTGGAGAACAACTTTGCCCGCTCCATGCAGCTTTATGACGGGCTCGGGTTCATCCTGGAACGGCCGATGACGCTTGGCCTTCTGGGGCTGGCTGTCATACTTGTGCTGCTGCCTGGTTACCGCGCAAGGCGGGCCCGCCTGCGGGCCGAGGGAACTGCCGATGCAGACTGACAAAGAATTTGGAAGGCTTCGGCCTTCCATACTTCCAGCCCGGCGGCAAAGCTCAGGCGCTCCACCCGTTCAGGGCTGAAACTGTCCACTGGTCCGCTGAAATTTCCTCGCAGGCCTGCAATAGACCATCCTTTCAATCAATGAGGGATTAGGCGGTTCCCTCTGCCGAACACCGCAACGGCTAAATGTGCTTTCTTTGCAGGGGCATCCTTCCACGCGGCCTTGCTCTAGGCCTATGGCCGCTTCCTGCGCTTTGCGTTCAACCAGGCCGCCGCCTCGGTCGTCCGCTGCTTGCGTATTTCTGACATCGGTTCTGGCCACGGCGAACGACCGCTGCCCGCGGTTCGTACTCATGCCTTGCCTAATGCTGCACCCGGACGACGTTGCCTTGGCCCTGTTTTCCCGCTGCTGAATTCGAGGGTCTGCTGGAACGCAGGAGCGGTGTTTGGGCTGCAGCGCGTGGGAGGCACCTTCAAAAGGCCAAGTGCGTCTCGATGAAGTCGGCGCGTCGTGCGGTGCCGGTGCGGGGAAGTTCCACTATCTCGTATCCGAGCGCGGCGTAGGTCTCGCGCATGACTGCGCAGGTCACTTCGGCCTCGGCCCGGCTTTGCGTGCGCTCTGCGTCCTGAGTGAAAATATCGTTCCAGTAAGGCGCCAGGAAGACGCGATGGTTGTAGCGGGCCGTCCGGGCCGCTGCAGCGACGTGGGGCGGCACGGGGAGGCCGCAGAGCGTCAGGTAGCCCACGATGTCGGGAATGCCGCGGTCGAAGATAACCGGGCCTGAGAGGGCTTGTGCCGCGCTGTAGGCGCGCAGGTCTTGCTCCAGCATCCGTTCGGCATAGGCCATGCGGCCGGCCCAGGGGAGGGCATCACCGCCGCTCTGCATCTCTGCGCGGATGATCGCGCGGCCGGATTCGGGGATTGTGTGGAAGCCGCGGCGGGCAAACTCGGTGATCAGGCTGGTCTTGCCCGCACCCGGGCCGCCTGTCACGACGAAGAAATGGTCACTCATGAGCCATCCTCGGGTTTGACAAGGGAAAGGGCTGCGAAGCGATCAACACGCCGAAAAGGCGCGGATCAAAGCAGCATGGATTTTCGTAGGGAAAATAGCACCTGTCTGCGCAGCAGAGGCAAATTCTCTGACGGGAACGGCAGAACTGTCTGAGCTTTTATGAAGATTTGGTGGAGCCTAGGAGGATCGAACTCCTGACCTCCTGCATGCCATGCAGGCGCTCTCCCAGCTGAGCTAAGGCCCCAAACCTGTCCGCTTTCCAGTGTCCGTTCCGTCTCCGGTGCGGTCCGTCTTGCGGTGTGAGCGTCGTTTAAGGGACGGCGGCGCAGGCTGCAAGCGGAAAATGCGCCGGGTTCCAAACTTTTTTCCCGGCACTGCCGGAGGGCTGCCCGGGGAAGGCAAGGCGCGTCCCCGGGCGGCTGGAAATACCTTAGGAATCGTCCTCTGGGGTCGACATGTCGGCAATCTCTTCCAGCGGGACGTTGTCCTCGTCATCGTCGTCGTCCAGGACATCATCGCCCAGATCAACATCGACGTCGTCGTCATCTTCCAGAACCGCGTCATCCCCTTCGAGGTTCTCTTTGGCCTTCAGGGTGGCCGCATCTTCGGCATCGGCTTCGATCATCCGGGTCTTGCCGGTGTCCAGCTCGACGGCCTCGCCCGTGTAGGGGCTGACAACCGGGTTCTTGTTCAGGTCATAAAAGCGCTTGCCAGTGGTGGGGCAGACGCGCTTTACACCCCATTCTTCCTTGGGCATGTGGATCCCCTTGATTTACTGGTGAGTCGTATCGACGATTCCGGTGCCTTGCCATATGAGGGGGGGACTGTCAAAGCCTTTGCCGGAAAGGGGGCGCGCGCATGGCCACACATCACCTGCCCGGAGACCCGCCGGTGCCGCTGACTTTGCGGCGGTCGGCACGGGCGCGGCGGATCAGCCTGCGGATCTCTTCGCTGGACGGGCGGGTGACGCTGACATTGCCCAAAAGCCTGCCGGAACGGGCCGCACTCGCCTTTGCCGAGGAGAAGGCGGACTGGATCCGGTCGCATCTGGAAAAGCATCCCGAAACGGTGGAGGCGGGGTTCGGCACCCTGCTGCCGGTCGATGGCCAGAACCGGGTGGTTGAGCGCGCGCCGGGGCGGCGCATCCAGCTGGATGCGGGCCGCATTGCGGTGCCGGGTGACAATCCGGGACGGGTCTTGCAGCGCTGTCTGAAGGAGCTGGCGCGCAACCGGCTGGCCGAGGCGTCGGATTTCTATGCCGCCCGGCTGGGCAAAGGCTACAGCCGTCTGACCTTGCGCGATACCCGGTCGCGCTGGGGGTCCTGCACCGCCGATGGCGCGCTGATGTATTCCTGGCGGCTGATCCTGGCGCCGCCCGCGGTGCTGCGCTATGTCGCCGCCCATGAGGTGGCGCATCTGCAGGAGATGAACCATTCGGCAGCTTTCTGGGCGGTGGTTGAACGCCTTTACGGCCAATACGAGGCGCCGCGGGCCTGGTTGCGCGAAAACGGCGCCGGCCTCCACCGTTACCGGTTCGGCGAATAGCGGCAAGGCTTTGACCCCGCGGATGCGCGGGCTAAGCTTCTGGCAGGTACCTGTTTCCAGTTTTACCGGTTCTTGAGGCTTGCCCGTGTCAGACAAACCGCAACGACGCCTTGCTGCCATATTTGTGCTGGATGTCTCTGGCTTCAGCCGGCTGATGGCCGAGGATGAGGCGGGCACGCTGAACCAGCTTCTGGCGCAGCAGCAAAGCCTGATCGCCCCGGCGATCCGCAGCCATGAGGGCCGGATCATCAAGCTGATGGGCGACGGGGTGCTGGCGATTTTTCCCAGCGTGATCTCGGCGGTGGAGGCGGCAGCCGGGATCCAGGCCGCCGCCGCCCGCAACCGCCACCTCCAGCTTCGGATCGGCATCACCCTAGGCGAGGTGCTGATTGCCCAGGGTGATATTTATGGCGATGACGTCAATATCGCGGCCCGGCTGGAGGCTTTGGCACCGCTTGGGGGGGTGGCCCTGTCGGCCGAAGCATACGGCCAGGTGCGGGGCCGCATTCCTTATGCGTTCAAGGACCTGGGCCTGCATGAGGTCAAGAACATTCCCGAGCCTGTGCAGGTTTATGTGCTCGGCGACGAGCTGACCTCGCTGCCCAGTCTGCACCCGGCCGCCGCATCAGAAAATGCGGTCCGGGCAGCTTCGCCACCGCGCCGGCGGGCCGGGCGGCCTGTGTGGCTGGCGCTGGCTGCGTTTACGGTTCTGGCTGCGGCGGGCGGCGGCTGGTGGGCCGCGGGCATGCCGGGTCTGCAAGGGGCGTGGCAGACGGCCGGCGGGGCTGAGCAGACGCGGCCGCTGGTTGCCGTGCTTCCATTCACGGCGGCCTCGGCATCTCCCGAACTGGCTCAGGCGGTCACCGGCGAGGTGATCCGCGCGCTTGCCGCGGTGCCGGGCCTGGCAGTGGTGGCACCGGCCAGCAGCCGCGCCGCGGCCGGTCTGCCGCCGGACCAGGCGGCGAAACTGCTGGGAACAGAGTTCCTGGTCAGCGGCCACCTGCCTGCTGCTCCGTTGCAGGGGATCCGGCTGGAGATCCGCAGCCCGTCCGGGCAGGCAGCCCTGCCGCCCCGGCCGCAATCCAGCCTGTCCGGGCTGGCACCTGCAGTGGCGGCAGATATTCTCAGCGCCTTCAGCCAGCCGGTGCCTAAGGCCGCGGCGGCGGCAGTGCCGGATCAGGCGCTGATGCAGCTGCTGGCTGCCCGCAGCGAACTGGCGGCCGGCCGGCAGCAAGAGGCCAGGCTGGCCGTGGAACAGGCTTTGCAGCTGGCCCCCGGCCTGGCAGAGGCAAAAGTGCTGCAGGCTGAGCTCGACCTGGATTTGCTGACCGGCCCGCTGGCCCGCCTGCCGCAGCGCGCGGCCAAGGCGGCACAGTTGCTCGAAGGGCTCCCCGAAACACCCGGAACCTTGCGCATCCGCGCCCTTGCGGCGCAGTTCAGCGGCGCAGCGGACACCGCCTTGACCCTTGCCCAGGCGTTGGAACGCTCTTTCCCGAACGATGCAGATGGCCATCTGCTGCGGGCCTGGCTTTTGCAGATGGAGGGGCGGGGCGCCGCCGCCGAGGCTGCCTATGCCACTGCTTTGCGGCTCAATCCGGTGCCGCCTGCGCTGTACCACAGCCTGCGTGCGTCGATGCTGTTTGATGCCGGGCAGGTGGAAGCAGCCGTTGACACTGCCGGTGCGGCGCTGGCGCTGGAACCGCGGGCGCAGCTGGCCCAGGCGGTGCGTTGCGCGGGGCTGGCCACACTGGGCCGGTTTGACGAAGCCGGCAGCGCCTGCGCGCAGCTGCTGGCCGCAGGGCTGACACTGGATCAGGCCGCAGGCGCTTTTCCCTATGCTGCCGGGGCCGGGCCCGGCAGCGCGCTGCAGCGGCTGCGGACGGGGTTCAGCCTGGCAGGGCTGCCTGGACGCCCGTGACCCGTGGCCTGCCACCCACGGCCCGTCTCCCTCTGCCCGTCACCCTCGGCCTGAGATCTGCGGCCTGAGATCTGCAGCCTGCGCCCTGCAGCCCGTGGCCGCTGGCCGTGATCATACGTGCGGATCTATCCGCTTGACCGCGGCGCTATTTGTGATCACTTGAGGGGATGAACCTGACTGCCCGCTCTCCCCAGGACGCTGCCGCCCCGGCCCACGACCGTGTCTACCGCGCTTTGCGCACCCGTATCATGCATGGTGAAATCACCCCCGGCGCGGCGCTGACGCTGCGCGGCATCGGCCGCGAATTCGGAGTTTCGATGACCCCCGCGCGCGAGGCTGTCCGGCGGCTGGCGGCCGAGGGCGCGCTGTTTCTGTCCTCTTCGGGGCGGGTGTCGACGCCGGAGCTTACCAACGAGCGGATCGAAGAGCTGGCCGCCCTGCGCGCACTCCTGGAGGTGGAACTGTCCAGCCGTGCCTTGCCGCGCGCGCATATGGCCCTGATCGACCGGCTGCAGATGATCAACGGAACAGTGGCCGAGATGGTCACCAAACGCGACGCGGTCGGCTATATCCGTACCAATCTGGAGTTCCACCGCACTCTGTATCTGCGCGCCCAGGCGCCGGCCATGCTGGCGATGGCCGAGACCGTCTGGCTGCAGCTGGGCCCCACCATGCGGGCGCTTTACGGCCGGCTGCGCCGCACCGATCCGCCGCAGAACCACCGCCTGATCATCGCGGCGCTGAAGGCTGGGGATGAACCGGGCTTGCGTCTGGCGGTGCGCTCGGATGTGACCCAAGGCCTGCGGCTTCTGGCCGGCTAA
>NZ_JAXMOX010000092.1:0-16550 GCF_034669605.1 Leisingera sp. | reverse complement strand
GCTGCTGGTGCAACCAATGCTGATCGAAAACCGCGTCTCGGCGCTGATTCCTGCTGAGGTCGTCCCCGAAAGCACCACCCTGGGCCTGTTGATGAGCGACGTGCGCCGGGTCGCCGAAGGGCTGGATCTGGCGGTGGAGCAGGGGCTGTTGTCGCGCAATGACGCCCGTGACCTCGACAGCGGCCGCAGCGACGTACGGGCGTTGCTGGGCGAGGTCGGCGTGGCGCTTGGTAATGACGTGCGCCCGGAGGTTTTGTCTGCCGCACAGGCCTTCCGCAATTTCGCTGCCACAGGCAAGACCGCCATGGCCGCGGTTGTCTCGCTGCTGGCGCTTGGCGGTTTTGCCTGGGCCTACAGCCGCACCCACAAGGATTTCCGCGCCCGCAACGTGGTGGAACGCGCGGTTCTGGCCCTGCTGATCCTAGCCGCATCGCTGGCGGTCCTCACTACCATCGGCATCGTTCTGTCGATGCTATTCGAGACCCGCAACTTTTTTAGCCTGCACAGCTGGACCGATTTCTTCTTTGGCACAACCTGGGCGCCCAACTTCCGCGGCGACAGCGAACTGTCGATCCTGCCGCTTCTGTGGGGCACTCTTTACATCTCATTTATCGCATTGCTGGTTGCGGTACCTGTGGGTTTGTTTGCCGCCATCTATCTATCGGAATACGCGAGCGGCATGGTGCGCGCCTTTGCCAAGCCTCTACTGGAAATCCTGGCGGGTATTCCAACCATTGTTTACGGCCTGTTTGCGCTGCTGACGGTTGGACCAGCGCTGGCGAACCTGTTTTCCAAGGGCGGCCTGTTGGGCGTTGAATGGATGGCGGGCGCCACTTCTGTTCTGACTGCCGGTTTGGTGATGGGGGTGATGCTCATTCCGTTCGTCTCGTCGCTGTCGGACGACATCATCAACGCGGTGCCGCAGGCGATGCGCGACGGCTCGCTGGGGTTGGGCGCTACCAAATCGGAAACCGTGCGCCAGGTGGTGATTCCGGCAGCCCTGCCGGGTATCGTCGGCGCGGTGCTTCTGGCCGCTTCCCGCGCTATCGGCGAGACCATGATTGTGGTGATGGGGGCAGGGGCGATCGCCAAGTTCTCGGCCAACCCGTTGGAGTCGATGACCACAATCACCACCCGTATCGTAAGTCAGCTGACCGGCGATACAGACTTTGCCAGCCCCGAAACCCTTGTAGCCTTTGCCCTGGGCCTCAGCCTGTTCGTGCTGACCCTCGGCCTGAACGTCCTGGCACTCTATATTGTGCGCAAATACCGGGAGCAGTACGACTGATGACCGACCTCAGCCAATCCCCCGCCACGCCCCGCAAGCACGGCGGCTCGCTGCTGGAGAAAACCCCGCATACCCAAATACGCAATGCCGCAGAAACCCGGTTCAAGGCGTATGGTATGGCGGCCATCGCTGCTGGCCTTCTTATGCTGGCGATCCTGGTGACCACCATCGTCGGCAAGGGAACCGGTGCCTTTCAGCAGACCTTTGTGACGCTTCAGGTTGAGTTGCTGGAAACCAAACTCGACAAGAAAGGCAACCGCGACCTGACCGACATCAGAAAAGTCACCACCTTCGGCTATGCCCCGATCATCAAGGGCGCGATGACTGCCGCGGTTGAGGAATTGGGGATCGAGACCAGCCTCAAACCCAAGGCGCTGGCCGGCATCTTGTCTAAAAACGCCGCCGCCCAACTGCGCGAATTCGTGATCGCCAACCCGGACCAGATCGGCCAGACGGTGGAGTTCAAATTCCTCGCCTCTGGCCGCGTTGACGGCTACCTGAAAGGCCGGGTGACCCGGCAGAGCATCGTCAACGACAAGAATATCTCGGCCGAACAGTTGGATTTTGTTGACGCTTTGACTGACGCTGGTGTGCTGAAAAAGACATTCAACCTTGACTTCATCATCGGCGCAGATGCCTCCGACGCCCGCCCCGAGGCGGCCGGTATCGGTGTGTCGATGCTGGGCTCACTGTTCATGATGCTGGTAGTTCTGGCGCTGGCACTGCCCATCGGAGTTGCAGCCTCGATTTACCTGGAGGAATTCGCGCCGCAAAACTGGCTCACCGACATGATCGAGGTGAACATCTCCAACCTTGCCGCGGTTCCCTCTATTGTTTTCGGCATTCTGGGTCTTGCCGTCTTCATCAACTACATGCACCTGCCGACCTCGGCACCGCTGGTGGGCGGCCTGGTGCTGACGCTGATGACCCTGCCGACAATCATCATCTCCACCCGCGCCTCGCTGAAATCGGTGCCGCCATCGATCCGTGATGCGGCGCTGGGGGTAGGGGCGTCCAAGATGCAGGCGGTGTTCCACCACGTGCTGCCGTTGGCTGCGCCCGGGATCCTGACTGGCACCATTATCGGCCTCGCGCAGGCGCTGGGGGAAACCGCACCGCTCTTGCTGATCGGCATGGTCGGCTTCATCGCCTCCAACGCGCCGGAAACCCTGGCCGACGGTCTGCTGGCGCCGAACTCGGCAATGCCCGCGCAGATCTACGAATGGGCCAAACGTGCCGACCCGGCCTTCTACGAGCGCGCCTGGGGCGGCATTATCATCCTTCTCATCTTCCTGGTGACCATGAACACGCTGGCCGTGATCCTGCGCCGCCGCTTTGAACGCCGCTGGTAAAAGGGGCATAATAATGAACGACATGACCTTGATGGAACACACCGTGGACACTCAGCCAACCAAAATCGCCGCCAAGGACGTGAACGTCTATTATGGCGATAGCCACGCGATCAAAGACGTGAACGTCGAGATCGAGAGCAACACCGTAACTGCCTTTATCGGTCCTTCGGGCTGCGGCAAGTCGACTTTTCTGCGTTGCTTGAACCGGATGAACGACACCATTGACATCTGCCGCGTCAAAGGTGACATCCTGCTGGACGGCGAGGACATCTATGACCGCCGCGTCGACCCGGTGCAGTTGCGCGCCAAGGTTGGTATGGTGTTTCAGAAGCCGAAGCCGTTCCCCAAGTCGATCTATGACAATGTGGCCTATGGGCCGCGGATCCATGGCTTGGCGAAGAATAAGGCGGAACTTGATGAAATCGTGGAGAAATCCCTGCGCCGTGGTGCGATCTGGGATGAGGTGAAGGACCGTCTGGACGCCCCCGGCACCGGCTTGTCCGGCGGTCAGCAGCAGCGTCTGTGCATCGCCCGCGCGGTCGCCACCGAACCCGAGGTTCTGTTGATGGACGAACCTTGCTCGGCGCTCGATCCCATCGCCACCGCCCAGGTGGAGGAACTGATCGACGAACTCCGCGCTTCCTATTCCGTGGTGATCGTCACCCATTCGATGCAGCAGGCCGCCCGCGTCAGCCAAATGACCGCCTTCTTCCATCTTGGAAACTTGGTGGAATTCGGCCCCACGGGCCAGATCTTCACAAATCCAGAAGATCCGCGAACCGAAAGCTACATCACCGGCCGGATCGGCTGATTTATAGGAATATCAACATGGTAGAACAGCATATTGCATCGGCATTCGACCGCGATCTGGAGGCTATCCAGGCCCGGATCATGAAAATGGGTGGCTTGGTTGAGAGCGCCATCCGCGAAGCTGCCCAAGCCTTGGAAACCCGCGATGAGGAACTGGCGTTGACCGTGCGTCAGGGCGATATGGCGATTGACGGGCTGGAAGAGCTGATCAACGAGGAAACCGCCCGCCTGATCGCACTGCGCTCCCCCGCCGCCTCGGACCTGCGGCTGGTTCTCTCGGTGATGAAGATTGCCGGCAACCTGGAACGCATTGGCGATTATGCGAAAAACATGGCCAAGCGCACCGGGGTTCTGGCCCAGGGGCCAAGTATCAGTGAAGGCACCTCTGCCCTGCGACGGATGGCGCGCGAGGTGGAACGGATGCTGAAGGACGCGCTGGATTCCTACATTCAACGCGACGTGGAACTGGCCCGGGACGTGATAGAGCGCGACCGCGACGTGGACCAGATGTACAACGCCCTGTTTCGCGAGTTCCTGACCCACATGATGGAAGACCCGCGCAACATATCGGCCTGTATGCACTTGCACTTCATCGCAAAAAATACCGAACGCATGGGGGATCATGTGACATCGATTGCCGAACAGGTGATCTATCTGGTTACCGGCGAAAAGCCGGAGGAAGACCGCAAAAAATACGACACCACCTCAACCACACCGCAGGAGATCTGACCAATGGCTGCCGATCAGCCCACTGTTCTGGTTGTAGAAGACGAAATGGCCCAGCGGGAAGTGCTGGCCTATAACCTCGAAGCTGACGGTTTCCGCGTGCTGCGGGCCGAACATGGCGAGGAAGCGCTGCTGGTGGTTGAGGAGGACATGCCCGATATCATCATCCTGGACTGGATGATGCCGAACCTCAGCGGTATTGAAGTGTGCCGCCGTCTTAAGACCCGCGCCGAAACCCGCAATATTCCGGTGATTATGCTGTCGGCCCGGTCCGAGGAAGTGGACAAGGTCCGCGGACTGGAAACCGGTGCCGATGATTACGTGGTGAAACCTTATTCAGTGGTTGAGCTGATGGCCCGCGTGCGCACTCAGCTGCGCCGGGTGCGGCCGTCCACTGTCGGGGTACGGCTGGAGTATGATGACATCGTGCTGGATGCAGAAACCCACAAGGTCAGCCGTTCGGAACACCCGTTGAAACTGGGTCCCACCGAATTCCGACTGCTCTCTACTTTCATGGAAAAGCCGGGACGGGTATGGAGCCGCGAACAACTCTTGGATCGGGTCTGGGGCCGCGACATCTATGTTGATACCCGCACTGTTGACGTCCATATCGGGCGGCTGCGCAAGGCGCTGACCCAGCATGGCGGCAGTGATCCGGTGCGCACCGTGCGCGGCGCCGGATATGCGCTCGGCTGATCGTTCTTCAAGGCGTGCAGAGGCGGTGCACAGGGGGCGCAGTTATGGCGTCCCCTTATTTCGCCGCGGAAATTCACCGCGGCAGCGGATCCTCTGGCTGCGCCTTGCCAGCCAGCCAGCTGCGGAATTTCTTTAGCGCCGGCGCGGTTGATTTGCGCTCCGGCCAAACCAGGTAATAGGCGCCTTCTGTCTCCACCGGTTCCGGGTGCAGCGCCACCAGGCGGCCCGTCGCCAGGTCCTGTTCCACCAGATAATCCGGCATCAAGGCGACCCCCAATCCATGCAAGGCCGCCTGAGTTATGGTTGCGAATTGATCATAGATCGTGCCGCTCAGGTCGCCATTGGTAGCGATGCCGAGCTGCCCAAACCAGTCACGCCAAGCCATAGTCCGGGTTTGAATATGCAGCAGTGGCAGTTTCAGAATTTCTTTTGGTTCGCTGATTACCCGCCCGGCCAGCAGCTGTGGTGCGCAGACCGGCAGTAGCTGTTCGTGCTTGAGCAGCAGAGAGTCCGTGCCAGGCCAAGATGCGTCACCAAAATGAATAGCCGCATCAAAGAGTTCTGTGCCAAAATTAAACGGCTCCAACCGGGTCGACATGTTGATGGTGACATCCGGGTGCAGCCGGGAAAACTCCGGTAATCGCGGCATCAGCCAGCGCATTCCAAAGGCAGGGAGAATGGCCAGATTCAGCGTGCCCGCCAGCGGCGCGGCCTGCAGCCGCAAGGTAGATTGCACGATTAGGTTCAACGCCTGCCGGATCTCGGCCGCGTAATCCTGCGCTTCCGACGTCAGCATCAGCCGTTTCTGGTCGCGCTGCACCAGCGCCATCCCCAGTTGCCGTTCCAACGTCTGCAATTGGCGGCTGACAGCGCCTTGCGTCAGAGCCAGTTC
Organism: Leisingera sp.; assembly: GCF_034669605.1. GTDB lineage: Bacteria > Pseudomonadota > Alphaproteobacteria > Rhodobacterales > Rhodobacteraceae > Leisingera. The sequence continues at coordinate 10,786 of NZ_JAXMOX010000092.1, read as the reverse complement.
CTCCGCCGCTGCAGAGGCACTGCCCAGCCGGTCAAGCGCCTCCAACGCGCGCAGTGAGGAGATTGATGGCAGGAATTTCCGCGGAACGTTCATGTATGACTATTTGTCATGGTTTGTTGCGAAAGTCTCGCTGTTTTTTCAGGTTACTTCCCGTTAGGGTTTGGAAGAATTCCGATCCACTGAGGTGATAAAATGACCGACAAACCCGCGCTGCGCGCCAAGGATGCCCCGGATCTGGGCCGCTTCAACTGGGAAGACCCGCTGCGGCTCGAGGATCAGCTGACTGAAGACGAGCGTATGATTTCCGCATCGGCCCGCGCCTACGCCCAGGAAAAACTTCAACCGCGTATCCTAAGTGCTTATGAAAACGAGGAAACAGATCCGGAAATCTTCCGCGAGATGGGCGAAATGGGCCTTTTGGGCACTACTATTCCGGAACAATACGGTGGCCTTGGCGGCGGCTATGTGTCTTATGGCCTGGTCGCCCGCGAAGTTGAGCGTGTTGACAGCGGCTACCGGTCGATGATGTCGGTGCAGAGTTCGCTGGTGATGTATCCGATTTACGCATACGGCAGCGAGGAGCAGCGCCAGAAATACTTGCCCAAGCTTGCCACCGGCGAATGGATCGGCTGTTTCGGCCTGACGGAGCCTGACGCGGGCTCGGATCCTGCCGGAATGAAAACCCGGGCTGAAAAGACCGAAGGCGGTTACCGGCTGACCGGATCCAAGATGTGGATTTCCAACGCCCCCATCGCTGATGTCTTTGTTGTCTGGGCAAAGTCCGAAGCCCACGGCGGCAAGATCCGCGGTTTTGTACTGGAGAAAGGCCTGAAGGGCCTAAGTGCGCCAAAAATTGAAAATAAGGCCAGCCTGCGTGCGTCTGTCACAGGTGAAATCGTTATGGACGGCGTCGAGGTCGGCGACGACGCGCTGCTGCCCAACGTGCAAGGTCTGAAAGGTCCCTTTGGCTGTTTGAACCGTGCCCGTTACGGCATCAGCTGGGGCGCGATGGGGGCGGCAGAGGCTTGCTGGCACGCCGCCCGGCAGTATGGCCTGGATCGCACGCAATTCGGTCGTCCGCTTGCCAACACCCAGCTGTTTCAGCTGAAACTGGCGAACATGCAGACGGAAATTACTTTGGGTCTGCAGGCATCGTTGCAGGTTGGCCGGCTGATGGATGCAGCCAATGCGGCGCCAGAAATGATCTCGATCATCAAACGCAATAACTGCGGAAAAGCATTGGAAATTGCCCGGATGGCGCGGGATATGCATGGCGGCAATGGAATCAGTCTGGAATTCAACGTCATTCGCCACATGGTGAACCTGGAGACAGTGAATACCTATGAGGGCACCCATGACGTGCATGCCTTGATCCTGGGCCGCGCGCAGACCGGACTGCAGGCATTTTTCTAAAAGACCCAAGCAGCGCGGGGAACTGGCCTCGCGCTGCATTTGCGCAATTCCGAGTTGCAATTATGCAATGATGCCGCCTCCGTGAATTTCTGCAAAGTTCTGTGGGGGCTGACGGTGGGGGGGCTGTTTGAAGTTGGATTCAAAAGTGTTAATCGGCAGCCGAATTAAGATCCTGATTTTATTGGTGGAATGTTACTTGCTGTGTGCACGTTGGTTAATTTCACGAAGACAGGATTGCGATTGCGCAAAGTAAAGCAATGACTTTTCGAGTTTCCTTTGCGCTGGTGCAGGCCTTTGCCTGATTAGGCGAGAGCTATTCAATCGTGCATTTCCGCAAAGCTGCTGGGCCCGCCCTTCAACGGCGTCCGTGGATTTTTCATTTTCGCAAGATCGAATTGCAGAAATGCCATGTAGATTCTGCCTGGCGGATGGCTGGTTGGGCAGGAATCTTTGTGAAATTACATTATTAACAACAGGTTATCACCCAGAGGGGCGCAGGAAAAGGGTTTTGGTAAAACTTTTTCAACTTGTTTAGCGGATGGGTTCGGCGCCTAGTGGCAACGGCTTATGGGCGCTTTCTTACCCGATCTTGAGGCGTGGTGACTACCCGATGATGGTCAAAGTGGTTTTCGCCAGGGAGGTCGTGATCTTCCATGCCAGAAGCCTGTCGGCCGGCCAAAGCAGAGCCGACAGACGGCTGGGGACCTGTTTCAGGACCTGCTCATGGCGGGCTGGCGTCAAAAGCCTAGCGACAAGTTTTTAGTTCGTCTGGACCGAGGAAGCCAGTTCGCCAGCATGAAGGGGGTCTCGTTCCTGGGATCCCGCAAAACTGCATGATTTTATGAGCTGCTACGGTAATTGTCATGGCTACGCCGTCGTCGAGAGTTACCTAGATCTGCTGGTGCGCGAGAGGATCAGGCGGTGTACCTACCGGATCCGCAAGGGAGCCTGACAGCATGTGTCCGATTGCATCGTGATGGCCTGCAACCCGAAGCGAAAGCCTGCGAGGAGCGGGCGTCCGGTAAACGCAATGTTCGAGCGACGGCAGAGGCTGAAACCAGCAGGTGTCTCAAAAGCGCGGAGTTCTTCAAACACAAACATGCCCAAGGTGTCGGAGTGCAGTTCGCTTTTTGAGCGGGCCGCAATAAAAAGCGGACCGGTAGACTCCGGTCCGCCTGATATGATGCAGCAAGTTAAGCCGGGAGATGGATGTTGAACGCTTTCCGGATTGCCATGTCTGTTGCAGCATCGAACCGGGCAGCGGACCGCTGCGACAGGATCTTCTCCTTCTTCGCAACTGCCTTTTGGATCAGATCGGGTTTCTCTAGTTCGACCCACTCCTTGGGTGAAGTCCGGTCGCCCAGATCCGGGTAAACATAGTCGATCTGCATCCGGCCAAGGGTCTGGTCGGTGCCCAGGTAATGGCCGGGTCCGCCGAGGCAGGTTGCCCGCATCTGATCCAGGGCGAGGGTATCGTCGTTCACCTCAATCCCACGCACGCACCGCTGCGCCTGACCCAGCAAATCGTTGTCCAGGATCAGCGACTCAAGACAGAACCCGAGCAGTGACGCATGCATTCCGGCAGCTTCGTAGGCCATGTTGAGGCCGGAAAGACCTGCCATGACAGCAGAGCACATCTGTTCCCAGCCGGCCTGCATGTCCGGCAGCTTGGAATCCGATGCGCCAGCTGCGGCGCCGCCTGGCAGGTTGTAGAACTTGTGCATCTGAGCACAGCCCGCAGTGAGCAGCGCCTGTTCGCCGGAGCCCACGGACATCGCGCCGGTGCGCAGATCCAAGCCAAAGGGCCAAGTGCCGAAAATTGCAGGCGCACCGGGCTTTACAGCGTTGACATAAACCAATCCGGCGAGACATTCCGCAACCGCCTGGGTGATGGCGCCGGCGATGGACGAAGGGGCGGTTGCCCCGGCCATGCCCGCGGACAGCAGCAGCACCGGCATGCCGCCTTTGATACATTCCTCCATCACACCACAGGATTCGGTCGCAAACTTCATTGGCGGAACCACAAAGCAGTTTGAGTTCGACACAAAAGGCCGCTCGCGCCATTTGTCTTCGCCGCCTGCAATCATGTGCAGCAGTTCCAGGCCCGGCTTCACAAAATCCGGTTCGGTAAAGGAAACGCCAACATGTTTGGTGGTGCCGGCGGTGGTGGCATAGATGGAGTTCAAGTCCATCTCGAGATTGTCAGGGATATCGCGGCACACCATCGGACGCTGCACAAAGTGAATATTGTCCAGCTGGTCGCAGATGCGCGCGGCGTCGTGCAGATCCTGCACGGTCGAGTCGCGGTACTCCTTGCCGTGCACGTCAACAACGCTCACCGCAGCGCCGGCGGTGCCGTAATGAACCCGGCCGCCCGACAGCAGCAGGTCGGTTTTGCCGTCCCGGCTGAAGAGGGTAAGGGAGCGGTTTGCCCTGGCAATTGTATCTTCAACCAGCGCGCGCGGGAAGCGGATCCGGCCGTCATCGCCCAGGATGCAGCCTGCGGAGGTCAGATAATCAATGCCGCTTTGCGGTGCGTCGGCAAGACCGATTTCTTCCAGCGCGGTCAGGGCAGCCTGGTGGATTTTTTCCATGTCTGCCTGGCTGAGCAGCTTCAGCGCTGTGGTTTCCATGCCGGGACGCACCGGCCGCAGGTGTTCGGGCAATCCTGCAGCGCGGGCTGCGCGGCGTGCGTTGCGCCCGCCGCTACGGGCAGCGCGGGACGGGGAGGCCTGATCGTTCATTGTGTGAGCCTTTCAAGTGATGGGAGTCAGAGCATTGAAATTTAACTCACTGAGGCCGGCCCCTTGCCGCACGGCCCCGTGCCGCACCGATGGTGCGGCAGATTAGGCTGACATGGCAGCGTTCACCCTGCATGCGGACTCCTGTTCTACTACCTGCAACTTGGCACGCTTTTGCGCCGTTTCTAGCACAACAGCGACCTCGCTGAAAAAAGCGACATATTTTTCATTAATGAGAGTTTGTGCCGTAAGCCCTGAACGGCCGCCTGTTTTTTCTAAAATGTCAGTATTGTTGATGCTGCATTCTCGTTTGTTAACGCTTCGCAGACTGTTCCATTGTTGGCAATGTGGCATCGGGAACCAAATATTAAGCATTAACGGCTATACTGGATCTCCTGGGGACGGGGCACTGAAACAGCGCATTTCAAAAGGGCACAGCCACATGCCGATGATTGAAAAGGCCAATTGCAGCCGCCCCCTAATTACAATTTTTGCAGTGGCGGCCCTGATCGCCCAGACATCTGCTGCGCAAGAATGGCGCACAGTGCAGCCTGGACAATCGGGTTGGGCTATTGCCGCAGCTGGCGGCGCCGGGGCGGGGCGTTCCTTTCAGTTTGCATATGGTCGTCAGCTGGGTGGAATGATCGTGTCGGGCACCGTCACGATGGAGCAGTCAGGGCTTCTCACAACAGCTGTGCAAGCGGAAGAAACCCATCAGCTGCGGTTGCATGCAGGCTATGACTTTGGCCCCGCAACCGGGTTTGTCACCCTTGGTGGGGTGCAGGCGGAAACATCCAGCGGATCCCGGCAAGGTCCATTGTTTGGCCTGGGCATGCGGGTTCCGCTGACCCGCACGTTGCAGGTGACCGGGGAATTGCTGCACCACGAGGCCGGACCAAGGGATGGAAGTGCCAGCCCGCACGGGGAGACCCTGTCGGTGAGTGCCGCTTTCCGGTTCTGATCTTGTCCTTTGCATATGCGCGAGTGAGATCGCCCTAGGATCGGGGAGGCCGGATTTCAATGGATTGGCAATTTCCGGCCTCTGGATTTCGGCGGAAAAACGCATGCGACAGGGGGCTTTCGGCCAGTCACTGCCAGTTCAACGGGCGTGATCATTGGGGCTCTGGAAGTTCCTGCGCGGAATCCTTTTGTAGCAGTCATCGGCGCACAGCTTGCGCTCTGACTGCAAAAAGGAGAAGTCTGAATGACTCGTTTCGTAGCTATGACAGCCATTGCCGCCGTAATGGGCAGTGCGGCCTTTGCCGGCAATTTAAGTGAACCGGTGATTGAACCCGCTCCGGCCCCGGCGCCTGTTCCGGTGGCTGATTATGGCGGCGACTGGACTGGATTTTACCTGGGTGGCCAGATCGGCCAGCTTGATGCCGACGCAAGCAACGGCGCCACCGGGGACGATACTTCCTATGGTATCCATGGCGGCTACAATCATGATTTCGGCCGTTTCGTTCTGGGGGGTGAACTGGAATATGATGCGACCGACGTAAACCTGGGCGGCGGAGCAACTGTTGACTCGGTAGCCCGCGCCAAGGTGAAGGCGGGTTACGACTTTGGCAAAGTGCTTGCATATGTGACCGGCGGTGTAGCCGAAGCTGACAGTTCTCTGGGCAGCGAAACCGGTGAGTTCTACGGTGTCGGCATTGCCTATCAGGTAACCGACCAGTGGCAGATCGGCGGCGAAGTGCTGGAGCATGAGTTCGATCAATTCGGCAACTCCGGCGTGGGTGCCGATGCCACATCGGTATCGCTGCGCGCGTCCTATAAGTTCTAAGCCTGCCAAAGACTTGGGCGCGGCACTCCTGTTCCGCTGCGCCCTTGGCCGCCCGGTCCGGGTCCAGGACGGACCGGGCGGCTGTTGCTATTTGAGGCAAAACTCTTGGCGGGCTGAATGTCCCGTGCTAAGCAGCCTCCATGAACCATAAATGCCCCATCATCATCTGCTGCATTACCTGCTGACATATCAGCGGGCTGGTTTCTGTCGTTTTCATTTCTCTGACAAGTTGCTAAGCCCGCGCTGCGCGCAATGGGTGATGCCGGCCGTCTGTGGCTGGGCATGGGAAAGGAACCGGGCATGGGAGCCAAGGACACAGTGATCAAGCTGCACAATACAAAGACCCGCAAGAAAGAGGTCTTTGAGCCGATCGACGCCAGCAACGTGCGGATGTATGTCTGCGGCCCCACCGTCTATGACCGCGCGCATCTGGGCAATGCGCGGCCGGTAGTCGTGTTTGATGTGCTTTATCGTCTGCTGCGAGAGGTTTATGGCGCAGACCAAGTGACTTACGCGCGGAACTTCACTGACGTAGACGACAAGATCAACGCCCGCGCCGCCGAAAGCGGACGGCCGATCGGCGATATCACCGCAGAAACTACCCAGTGGTTCCTGGACGACATGGGCGAGCTTGGCGCTCTGCAGCCCAACCATATGCCGCGGGCAACCGAATACATCCCCCAAATGGTCGCGATGATTGGGGGTCTGATCGCCAAGGGCCACGCCTATGCGGCGGAGGGCCATGTGCTGTTTGCCGTCGACAGCTGGAAGGCGCAGTATGGCAAGCTGTCGGGCCGCTCGGTTGATGACATGATTGCCGGCGCCCGGGTGGAAGTGGCGCCTTACAAGAAGAACCCGATGGATTTTGTGCTGTGGAAACCTTCCACCAATGAACAACCGGGCTGGGACAGTCCCTGGGGCCGCGGGCGGCCAGGCTGGCACATCGAATGCTCGGCCATGTCGTATGAGCTGCTGGGCGAGACCTTTGATATTCACGGCGGCGGCAACGACCTGATGTTCCCGCACCACGAGAATGAAATTGCGCAAAGCTGCTGTGCCCATCCGGAGGGGGAGTTTGCACAGTACTGGCTGCACAATGAGATGCTGCAGGTCGAAGGCAAGAAAATGTCCAAATCCCTGGGCAACTTCTTCACCGTGCGCGACCTGCTGGATCAGGGCTATCCAGGCGAGGTGATCCGGCTGGTGTTCCTGCAGACCCATTACCGAAAGCCGATGGACTGGACTGCGGGCAAGGCTGAGCAAGCGGAACGAACACTGCGGAAATGGTATTCGCAAGCGGAGCAAGCTCTAGATAATGGTGAAGTTCATCCTGGCATTATCGGAGCCTTGGCAGACGATCTTAATACCGCTGGCGCTATAGCCGAGTTGCATCAACTTTCCTTGGCTGACGATGTCGTGGCACTACGCGCTTCAATGCAGTTCCTTGGAATGATGGGTAAGGAAATACCGGCGTGGGCAGGTAAGCCGGATATCGATCTTTCTTCTTTTGAGGAAAAGCTGTTTGAAACGCGCCAGAAGGCTATGGAAAGCAAGGACTTTTCCGAGGCTGACCGGTTAAAGGCAGCGTATGTGGAGGCAGGCCTTGAGGTGCGGATGAGCAAGACCGGCGTAGAGCTGGTGCCGGGTGCGGGTTTTGACCCCGCCAAGCTGGAGGCACTCTGATGGCCAAGGAGCGTCTTTATTTCTACGACACCACTTTGCGCGATGGGCAGCAGACCCAGGGGGTTCAGTTCTCCACCGCGGAAAAGAAGCAGATCGCCCAGGCACTCGACGGTCTCGGTATCGACTACATCGAAGGCGGCTGGCCGGGGGCGAACCCGACCGACAGCGCCTTTTTCAATGAGGTACCGGCGACCCGCGCCACGATGACCGCGTTTGGCATGACGAAACGGGCCGGGCGTTCGGCTGAGAACGATGACGTTCTGGCGGCGGTGATGAATGCGGGCACCCCAGCCGTGTGCTTGGTCGGCAAAGCCCACGATTACCACGTGACCCATGCACTCGGGATCACGCTCGAGGAAAATCTGGAAAACATCCGCGCCTCGGTTGCTCATATCGTGGCGCTGGGACGCGAAGCGCTGTTCGATGCCGAGCATTTCTTTGATGGCTACAAGGATAATCCCAGCTATGCGCTGAATGCCTGCCGGGCTGCCCTGGAGGCCGGCGCTCGCTGGGTGGTATTGTGCGACACCAACGGCGGCGCACTGCCGTCTGAGGTGAAGCGGATCGTCAGCGCGGTCGTCAACGCCGGAGTTCCAGGTGAGAAACTTGGCATACACACTCATAACGACACAGAAAATGCCATTGCCTGCTCGCTCGCTGCCGTGGAGGCCGGAGCGCGCCAGATCCAAGGCACGCTGAATGGTCTGGGGGAGCGCTGCGGCAATGCCAATCTGACCGCGCTGATTCCGACGCTGTTGTTGAAAGAGCCCTACGCCAGCCAGTTTGATACCGGGGTGAGCCTTGAGGCGCTTACCGGAATGACCCGGATCAGCCGGATGCTGGACGATATCCTGAACCGGGTTCCGGTGCGGCAGGCGGCTTATGTGGGGGCTTCGGCCTTTGCTCATAAGGCGGGATTGCACGCCAGTGCGATTCTCAAAGATCCGTCGACTTATGAACACATTGAACCGGGCAAGGTCGGGAATGCGCGGGTCATTCCGATGTCGAACCAGGCCGGGCAGTCGAACCTGCGTAAGCGGCTGACAGATGCAGGCCTGAACGTTGAAAAAGGCGATCCAGCGCTGGTTCGGATTCTTGAACGGATCAAGGCGCGTGAGGCGGAAGGTTACTCCTATGACACAGCGCAGGCGTCGTTTGAGCTGTTGGCGCGCAATGAACTGAGCCAGCTTCCGGAATTCTTTGAGGTCAAGCGCTATAAGGTCACTGTCGAGCGGCGCAAGAATAAATACAACCGGATGGTCAGCCTTTCTGAAGCGGTTGTGGTGGTCAAGGTGGATGGCGAGAAGCGGTTGTCTGTCAGTGAGTCACTGGATGATACCGGTAGTGACCGCGGGCCGGTGAACGCGCTTGCGCGGGCGCTGAGCAAGGACCTGGGGCGGTATTCCGCGCAGCTGGAAGACATGCGGCTGGTGGATTTCAAAGTGAGGATCACCCAGGGCGGAACCGAGGCGGTAACGCGTGTGATCATTGACAGCGAAGACAGCCAGGGCCACCGCTGGTCGACCGTAGGCGTAAGCCCGAACATCATTGATGCGTCGTTTGAGGCACTGCTGGACGCAATCCGCTGGAAGCTGATCCATGACGGCAGGGCCGGGCAGGCGGATGCAGTTTGATTCCGACCTGACCGCTTGTGCGGAATTGGTTCAAAAATCAGACCCGGACCGGTTTCTGGCCACTATGGCGGCACCGGTCCAGTCCCGGCCGTTGCTGTTTGCACTCTATGCTTTCAATATTGAACTGGCCCGCGCCCCTCGAGCCAGCCAAGAGACCATGATCTGCGAAATGCGATTGCAATGGTGGCGCGATGCCGGTGCGGAGATTGCCGGGGGCGGCTTAGTCCGCCGACACTATGTGGCGACGCCGCTGGGACAGCTTCTGAAGCCGGATCTGGCTGTCTGCATCGACGGCATTGCGGAGGCGCGGAGATGGGACATCTACAAGGATCCCTTTGAAGATGAAGCTGAATTCGACAACTACATCGACCGCACCAGCGGGTCTCTGATGTGGATGGCGGCTGCCTCTCTCGGCCAGGCCGATGAAGCCGTTGTGCGCGGTTTCGCCTATGGCGCTGGTATTGCCAACTGGCTGCGCGCAATCCCGGATCTGACGGCGGAAAAACGGATCCCCTTACTGGATGGAACTATGGATGGCGTGAAAGCTTTGGCCTGCAAGGGTTTGGACAGGCTTTATAATTCCCGTTCCAACAGCGGCGGGGTTTCCAAAACTTCCAGGGCGGCACTACTGGCTGGCTGGCAGGCTGAGGCGTTTCTGAAACAGGCTATCCGTGAGCCGGAGAGGGTTGCGACCGGCGCCCTGGGGCAAAGTGAATTCCGGCGCAGAACGGCTTTGATGTGGCGGGCCGCCACCGGGCGCTGGTAACCTCGCTGCAATGAAAAAGGCGCCCGCTTAGGCGCCTTTCACTTCTGCAGTGGATGCCGATATCAAGCGTCTTTGGGCCGTATAACCAGCCACAGAAGCGCGCCGCCCGCCAGCACCAGGAAGGGGGCCATCGCCATGTTCACGGCGCTCCAGCCTTCGACCGGATTGCCGCCCGAGCAGTTCATCAGTCCGCCCGACGCCAGTGAGGCCATTGTCACCCCGCCGAACACCAGCAGATCGTTCAACCCTTGCATCCGGCCGCGCTCATAGCTTTCGTGGGCACCGGCCAGCATTGTGGTGGCCCCGATAAAACCAAAGTTCCAGCCCACGCCCAAAAGCACCAGAGCGATGAAAAAGTTCTCGATTTCCACGCCTTGCAAGGCGACACCGCCCGCAGCTGCAAGGATAACCAGCCCTGCCGCCACGATCTTTTCCACACCGAAGCGGGCGATCAGATGACCGGTAAAGAAGGACGGCACATACATTGCCAGAACGTGGGAGGTGACAACATCCGCGGCGTTGCCTTCGGTGAAACCGCAGCCAACCACCGCGAGGGGGGTTGAGGTCATCACAAGATTCATCAGCGCATAGGAGACCATTGCGCAAATCACCGCAACTGCGATCACCGGGGTCTTCAACAGTTCCAACCGGCTGCGGCCCTTGGGGCTGTCCGCACTGGGGGCCGGTGGTTTGGGGATGTCCAGAAACAGGAACAATGCGGCGCCCAGAACGTTCACGCCAATCACCGCCAGGTAGGTGCCGA
>NZ_JAXMOX010000091.1:0-16584 GCF_034669605.1 Leisingera sp. | reverse complement strand
GCACATTGAACAGCTACTATACCGACGCCAACGGCATCACTCAGGTCTATGAAAGCGGCAACTATTACGCCCTGGTATCCGGCGACAACGCCGAGGAAATCACCGGCATTGTTGTGGTGAAAAACACAATGGACCCGGCCGGCACCGAAGTGCGGGAAACCGGCGGTTTCATCGTTTACAACAACGAATGATCCCCGATGCCCGCCCCGCTTAAAGGCTGGCGCAGGGGCGTTCTGGCGGCATTGCTGATGGCAATGCCGCCGCTCGCGCTGGCGGCCCCCTCCGGCCAGGACACCGCAACCCCGGACCAGGTCCGCCAGGCTGCTGCAATTGCCCTGAAGCAGGGCCGGACCACGCAGGCCTATTCGTTTTCCGAGGCGCTTTTGCAGCGGGATCCGCAGGACCGTCTGGCCTTGCTGATCAAATCGCGCTCTGCCCGCTCCCTGGGAGAGTTCCGCGACGCCCGCCATTCAGCACGGCAAGCCTGGAAACTGGCCGAAAATGACGGCCAGAAGTATGCCGCCTCGATGGTGATGGCACAGGCGCTGTCCTCCGGCGGCCAAAAAACGCTGGCCAAATTCTGGCTGCGCCGCGCCGTCCAGCACGCCCCCAGCAAGCACTTGGAACGGCTCGCCATCCGCGACTTCCGCTACGTCCGCGCCGCCAGCCCCTGGCTGCACCTGTTCTCCTTTTCCGTTGCACCGGAATCCAATATCAACAACGGCTCTTCGGAACGGTCTTCCTTCCTGAACTACGAACTGACCGAAGTCCTCCTTGGCGGGCCCGCGGAATTCCAGCTCGGCGGCAGCCAGCGGGCGCTTTCCGGCATCGAATACTCCTTCAATTCGCGCTCCCGTTTCCGGTTCCGCGAAACCCCGACCCGCGCCCATGACCTGACAGTTGCCGTCGATCTGCGCACCTACACCCTGTCATCCGAAGCCAGGGCGCAGGCGCCCGACGCCAAGGGCAGCGATTTCACCTACGCCTCCTACGCGCTTGGCTACGCGCACAAAGGGCTGAATTTCAACCGCTTGGGCGAATACCGGCTGTCCGGCCAGGCCGGGCAAAGCTGGTACAGCGGCGACGAATACACCCGCTTTATCCGCCTGTCCGCCGGCCAAAGCTACAAGCTGGAGCGCCAGCGCCGGGTCAATGCCCGGCTGTCCACCGAACGGCAATTCGGCGTTATGACCAGCGATCAGGACATCTGGCGCGGCGACCTCTCCTACAGCTTCCGGCTCGGCTCCGGAGCAACCCTGTGGAGCGGCCTTACCCTGGCGCAGGCAAGCGCCAGCACCGCATCAGACGAATTTTCCGAGGCTGGACTCAGCACCCAGCTCACCCTTGCCAAACCGGTGTTCGGCGCCACGGTCCTGCTCGGCCTGTCCGCGCGCGACCGCGGCTATGACGTCTCCCGCCACAGTCCCGACGGGCGGCAGGACCGTAAATACAGTGCGGATATCTCTCTTCTTTTCAGGGGCATCGACTATTACGGCTTCAATCCGACCCTGCGCCTGTCCGCCTCCAAGAACGACAGCAACATCGGGTTGTATGAATCCCACCGCTTCGGAGTGAACTTCGGCATTCAATCGGCTTTCTGAACCCGGTTCCTCGACTTCCCGCAGCTGCACGCTAGGCTGCTGCGGACACCGATGCACAAAGGAATCACCGATGCCCCTCACATATCTTCACACTATGGTCCGGGTGAAAGATCTGGAACAATCGATGGCATTCTACGCCCTCCTCGGCCTTCAGGAGACCCGCCGCTGGGAGAATGAGCAGGGCCGGTTCACCCTGGTCTTCATGGCACCTCCGGGCCAGGAGGATACGCCGCTGGAACTGACCTACAACTGGGACGGCGATGATGCGCTGCCCGATGACAGCCGCCATTTCGGGCATCTCGCCTATGGTGTCGATGATATCTATGCCGCCTGCCAGCACCTGATGGACAATGGCGTCACCATCAACCGCCCGCCCCGCGACGGGCACATGGCCTTTGTCCGTTCCCCCGACAATGTCTCGATCGAATTGCTGCAGAACGGCGAATCGCTGGCCCCGGCGGAACCCTGGGCCAGCATGGAAAACACCGGCCATTGGTAAGGCAGCACCGCGCTCGGCAACGCGGATAACCCGGCGCAGCACCGCTTTGGTGCTGCCCGTTCCATCCGGCATCTGCCTCCGCGCACTGGCTTTCTGGCTTTCCGCAAGCCTCAAACCCGGCAACAAGGGCGGCCGCTTCTGCGACCTCTGCCATGGACCTTCATGCGGGTCCCGGCACTTTGCCCTTTGATACGTCCAGGGCACGGTTTCGCCTCATGCCCTGTCTGCACACCCTGTCTGCGGCCCGCCGGAATTGTCCCCGCACGACCCGGCCTGGTGCCCGCAGGGGTTACACACCCCGACCGGCGGCTCAGTAGATATAGCGGATCTGATCCGACCAGTAACGCTCCATCCGCTTCAGCGCAGTAGAGATGTCCTCGATCCCTGCGGATGAGATCACATCCCTCTCCTCCAGGCCCTCCGCATGGCGCGAGAACAGCGCCGCCACGATATCGCGGATTTCCCGGCCCCGCTGGGTCAGGCGGACGCGCACCGACCGGCGGTCGATCTCACAGCGCTGATGGTGCATATAGCCCATCTCGACCAGCTTCTTCAGGTTATAGCTGACATTGCTGCCCTGATAGTAGCCGCGGGTTTTCAGTTCCCCGGCGGTCACTTCATTATCGCCGATGTTGAACAGCAACAGCGCCTGGACCGCATTGATCTCCAGCACGCCGACGCGCTCAAACTCATCCTTGATGACGTCCAGCAGCAGACGGTGAAGGCGCTCAAGCAGACCCAGCGCCTCCAGATAGCCAGTCATGAACCCTTTGCGGTCAGTCTGGCCGATTGGCAATTCCATACTCATTCGCATCTCCGACTCGAATTTGCTCTTGAGACAATATGCCAACAATTCCCCAAAAATCAGTTAAGCTGGGATTTTATTATTTTTGGTACGTTTGCGCTATATCGGCCACCAGGGCGCAGAACCGCTCCTGCGGTGCCGCCTGGCCGGTGACCCATTGGTACAAATCCTGATCGTTCTCGAGCAGCAGCTGGTCATAAAGATCCAGCTGCGCCTCGTTCATCTGCTCAAGATTCGCGGCCGCAAAGGCCGACAGCAGGATATCCATTTCCTTGATACCCCGGCGCATCGAGCGCATCTGCAGCCGCTTCAGACGGATGGCACGGTCTTCCTGCATGCCGGTCTCAGGCAGCTTCCGTTGTCTGGCTGTCATTGACCTGCAGCAGCGTCCGCAGTTTTTTCTCCAAACGCGCCGCGCGTTCCGCATTCTGGCGCATTTCGCTGCGCAGGTCGCGCAGTTCGCTCAGAACACTTGCAAAATCACCGGCTTCCAGCTCCAGCGGCGCCGGTTCCGACATGCCTTCGCCTTCACCGGTCAGCAGCCACGACATCGAGACGTTCAACACGCCAGCCAGCATGGTCAGCTTGTTGGCACGCGGTTCCGCCAGATCCCGCTCCCAAGCGCTGAGAGTGGATTTCTTGATGCCAAGCCGGCGCGCGAGCTGGCCCTGGGTCATCCCGGCGGCTTCCCGTGCGGCCGCTACGCGGTCGCCAAATGTTGCTGCATCCGGACCGTACCAGTCTGTGCTCTGCTCAGTCATTGCCAGTTCTCCTAAATCCAGTTTCAACGCGGCTTGATCGCCATCTAGCCGCACCCTATGACAGTTCTGCGAAACATACAAACCAAGGCCACAGCCCATGTCTTTCCTGTCCGAGACCTTATCCCGCGTCAAACCGTCACCGACCATCGCGATGACCGCAAAAGCCGCCGGGCTGCGGGCCGCGGGACGCGACGTCATCGGCCTCAGCGCCGGTGAGCCGGACTTTGACACGCCGCAGAACATCAAGGACGCGGCCGTCGCCGCCATTGCCGCGGGCAAGACCAAATACACCGCCCCCGACGGCATCCCCGAGCTGAAACAGGCGGTCTGCGCCAAGATGAAGCGCGACCACGGCCTGGACTACACGCCCGCTCAGGTGTCGGTCGGCACCGGCGGCAAGCAGACGCTGTACAATGCGCTGATGGCAACGCTGAACGAAGGCGACGAGGTGGTGATCCCCGCGCCCTATTGGGTCAGCTACCCGGACATGGTGCTGCTGGCCGGCGGCACGCCGGTGATCGCCGAGACCTCGATTCGGTCCAATTTCAAGCTGACCGCCGATCAGCTGGAGGCCGCGATCACCCCGAAAACCAAATGGTTCATTTTCAACTCGCCCTCCAATCCCACCGGTGCGGGCTACAGCCGGGCGGAGCTGAAGGCGCTGACCGAGGTGCTGATGCGCCACCCGCATGTCTGGGTGATGACCGATGATATGTATGAGCACCTCGCCTATGACGGGTTTGAATTCTGCACCCCCGCCCAGGTCGAACCGGCGCTTTATGACCGCACCCTGACCTGCAACGGTGTGTCCAAGGCCTATGCAATGACCGGCTGGCGCATCGGCTATGCGGCCGGCCCGGAACCGCTGATCGCCGCCATGCGCAAGGTGCAGTCGCAATCCACCTCCAACCCCTGCTCGGTCAGCCAATGGGCCGCGGTTGAGGCGCTGAACGGCACGCAGGATTTTCTGGCACCGAACAACGAGATGTTCGTCCGCCGCCGCGATCTGGTGGTGTCGATGCTGAACGAGATTGACGGCATCTCCTGCCCCGTGCCGGAGGGAGCCTTCTACGTCTACCCCTCCATCGCCGGGCTGATCGGCAAGACCACGCCGGCAGGCAAGGTGATCGAAACGGACGAGGATTTTGCCACCGCGCTTCTGGAAGAGGCGGATGTTGCCGTGGTGTTCGGCGCGGCCTTTGGCCTGTCGCCAAACTTCCGCGTCAGCTACGCTACCTCCGACGCAGCACTGGAGACGGCCTGCAGCCGTATCCAGACCTTCTGTGCCGCGCTGACCTGACCGGAGAACAAGACATGAGCGCCGACCTGCCGGACTACTATTTCCGCGTCCGTGAAAACGGCGCTTTTGTCTTTCGCGTCGATACCGAGAACCGCCAGCGGCGGATTGAAATGGACCAGATCGCCGTTGTGAACATCCGCAACGGCGAGATCAAACCGCATGGCCAGCGCGCGCTGTCAGACCAGGACATCGCCGAGATCAAGTCCTGGATGGAGGCCCGCGCCGCCACCCTCGCGGCCCGCGATACCGACGACATCCACCGCGCCATCGACCACCTGAACCACACCGCCCATTGGGCCAACAGCCGGGCCACCGACGCGCAGCTGGAGGACGTCACCGACGCGCTTTTGCTGGCCATGCATGACCTGCGCAGCGTGCTGGTCCGCAAAAAGGCCGACCGGCTGATGAAAGACCGCGGCGCGGAGTGACCTCCGTCCCGTCCGGGCGCTTCAGCCGCAGACCGGTGTCCGAACCGAATAAGACCGGAACCGGGTCTCCGCCCGCTCCGGGACCGGGCCATGCCCCGCCACCTGGCGCCGGGGCAGCAGCGGGCTGCCCAGCACAAACCATCTGCGCTGCCACAATTGTTCCGCCGTGCCGGCCTCAGGCCCCCTCAGCCCCAGCCGCCACCGCAGATGCAGGCTCCATCTTTGCTGCGGATCACCGCCCAGGCGGAACAGGTGCCGGCTGTCCGGCAGCGGACGGGGCACCGGCGCCGGCTCGTCCAGACTGGCGACCTGGCAGATGTATTGTTCCTTGACCGCCGCCTGCAAAAAGGCGCCGCCCCGCGTCAGGGTGATCTTGTGCCCGCCCTTGATCCCTGCCCCGCGGATGGCAAATTCCAGCACCTCCGGCAGCTTGAAGACCCGCGTGTCCGGACCAAAAAGCCGCCCCTCGCCCTGCCAGCCTGTTCCGCTGGCAAAATGCAGCACATAGCGGCCCGGCGGCACCAGAACCTTGAAGAACGCACCGCCCTTGAAATAGGCCGCCAGCGCTTCTTCTCCGCTGTCTTCACGGCTCAGCACCAGGAAATAATCCGCGCCGGGCGGGCTTTTCACCTGCAGCGGGAAAACAGCCGGCAACCCGGTCCGGTTCCACATCAGCCCGCTCCGCGGCCGGTCGCCCTCGGCGGCGGCGCCCGCCGCCAAGGCGAACAATGCCAGGCAGGCCAGCAAGGCGCCCCTCAGAGACGCCGGAAAAACAGAACAGGTAACGGAGCGTGCCATTGCAGGGTCCTCCTTGCCGCCGCCGGCGGTGATCCGGCCCAGCATATCACAGCGCGGCAGCGGATGCAGGAATGGGCGGCACCGGCGCCGCCGTTTATCCCCCGCGCAGGACGGGCAAAGGGCTTCGCGCTGCCAGCGCGAAGCCCCCTTTTCTTACCGGCTGCTTCTTACCGGCTGCTGCGGCTCAGGACGCCGGGACTGCCGCTGCATCCTTCATCGCATCGACGCCTTTCTTCCACAGATTTCCCTGCCACAGCTCCTCCAGCCCGGTTTCGCCGCTGGCGCCCCTGGTGGTCAGGTAATCATAATAGGAGGTCGGCTTGTGCCCGGTGATGTTATAGAAATCCGGGCTGCAGCGGGTGTAGAAACCATTGGTCAGATATTCAAAGAACCCGGCGCGGGTGCTGCCGAAATCCGCCTCGAACTGCTCCATGGATTGCGGGCGGTACTTGATCTCCCGGCCCATGGCGCGGCCCAGATCGGCCGCAATCTCCGCCATCGACTGCGGCGCCGGGCCGGTGATGTCATAGAACTTGTTGCCATGCCGCTCCGGGCCTTCTGCCAGCACCACCGCGGCCGCCTCGGCGATGTCACGGGTGGCCACGAAAGAATTGCGCATACCGCCCAGCGGGTTCGAGAACCAGCCTTCGTTTTCAATGGTTTCGCAGTCGGTCTTCAACAGGTGATTCATAAAGAAGTTGTTGCGCAGCGCGGTCACGTTCAGGCCTTCGTCGATCAGCGCCTTTTCGCCCCACCAATAGTGCTGCAGCATCAGCGGAATCGCCGCGCCGGGGCGCGAGGCATGGGTATCCGCGTCATAAGACGCGGTGTTGGTATCGGCGCCCATGCAGCTGACGCGCACCACATGTTTGATCTGATCCTTCCGGCCGCCCAGCGCCTTGGCAAAGGCCAGATGCCCCTCCAGCATCGGATCCAGCGAGGCGGAATAAACCGCCGAAACCCCCTCCAGCGCCGCCTCCCAGGTGGCCGGTTCCGACAGGTCGAACTTCACCGCCTCATCGGCGCCCAGCGCGGTCAGCTGGTCTGCCTTGGCCGCGCTGAAATAGCAGGCGCGCACGGTGAAACCGCCTGCCGCGGCCAAACGTGCGACCAGCTCGCGGCCGATGCGGCCGGTGGCCGAGGTGATCAGAACAACGGGTTTGGACATGGGAAAGCCTCCTGATGCCGCGCAGCGCGCGCATGCATTGCAAATCTGCGCAGACCCTACAGCGAAAGCCCGGCGCGAAATCTTCGAAACCCGACGCGAAATGCCAATATTTCGTCAGCCCTCAGGCCGCCGTCACTCGGCAATGTCTTCCGCCCACAGCGCAGGCTTTTCCCGGATGAACCGCGCCATCAGCGCAATGCAGTCCGGATCGTCGGCGATTACCACTTCAACGCCCCTTGAGCGCAGGAATTCCTCATTGCCGCCAAAATTTCTGGTATCCCCGATCACCACCCGCGGAATGCCGAACTGCACAATGGTGCCGCTGCACATCATGCAGGGCGACAACGAGGTATAAAGCACCGTATCGCGATAGGATTTCTGCCGCCCCGCCTTGCGCAGCGCGTCCATTTCCCCGTGGGCAACCGGATCGCCCTTCTGCACCCGCTGATTGCGCCCCTGGGCCACCACCCGGCCGCCGCGCGCCAGCACCGCGCCGATCGGGCAGCCGCCCTCGTCAAAACCCGCCCTGGCTTCCTCGTAGGCAACGCGCAGCAGGCGTGTATCGTCATCGGTCATCATCGGGAACGGCCTCTTTTCTGACTGCAGGCAAAGCTGTTCAGCAAGCCTGCCCAGACACCTGCAGCTGGTCAACCCCGCCCGGCTCAGACAGCCGGGGCGCCTGCCAGCTTGATCGACTTGATCCAGAACCGCGCCATCAGGCACACGCCCGCGGTAGAGAGCCCGGCAATCAGCCCCGCCCAGACGCCAACACCGCCCCAATCCAGCACAAAGCCAAAGACATAAGACGCCGGCATCCCGATGGCCCAATAGCTGAGCACCGCAATCACCATCGGCACGGCTGTATCCTGCACCCCGCGCAGCAGTCCCAGCGCAACCGCCTGCATCCCATCCATCATTTGAAACAGCGCCGCCGCCGCCAAGAGCCCGGTACCGATCAGCAGGATTTCCGTTTTCTGCGGATCCGCAGGGTCGAGAAACAGCGACATCAGCGGTTCGGGGATTGCCAGGACCAGGGTGACCCCGACCACTGAAAACGCCAGTGACATCACTGTCACGACCTTGCCGCCGCGCGCCATGTGATCCCGGTCGCCGCGCCCGTATGCATTGCCCGCACGGATCGTGGCCGCATTGGACAGACCCAGATGCACCATGAACGTCAGCCCCGCCAGCGAGATCGCAATCCCATGCGCGGCCAGCGGCACCGTGCCCAGCCACCCCATCATCATCGCCGAGGCCGCAAACAGGCTGGCTTCAGCCAGGGTGGTCAGTCCGATCGGCGCCCCCAAGCGAAGCACCTGCCCCAGCATCTCCCAGTCGGGGCGCTGGAAGTTCTTCAGCAGCTCATGTTCCGGCAGCACCTTCAGCGCATAGGCCAGCACCAGCGCAAAAGACACCCCGTTGGTCACCAGCGACGCAATCGCCGCCCCGGTGATGCCCAGCTCCGGCGCGCCCCAGTTGCCAAAAATCAGCGCATAATTCACCAGCGCGTTCAGCACGGCCCCGAACACCGACAGCCACAGCACGATCTGGGTCCGCTCCAGCGCCGCCAGATACGATTTGGCCACCATATACAACAGGGCCGGAAAGATCGCCCAGCCGGCAATCCGCAGGTACTCTGCCGCCGCATGCGCAATGTCGGCCTTCTGCCCCAGCATCAGCAGGATCGCTTCCGACCACCACAGCAAGGGCATCGCCAGCGCCCCGTACAGCAGCGACAGCCACAACCCCATCCGGGTGCTGCGCCGGATCTGCCGCTCCTCCCCGGCACCCGCCGCGGCAGCCACCATCGGCATCACCGCAAAGGCAAAGCCGGACCCCAGCAGGAAGATCGAAAAGAAATAGGTCGACCCAAGCGTCACCGCCGCCAGTTCCTCCACCCCGTAGCGGCCCAGCATCACGGTATCGGTCAGGCCGATTGCAAACTGCGCCACATGGCCGCCGACCAGCGGCAGCCCAAGAACGGCTATCGCCCTTGCATGGCCGCGCAGCGGCATCCCGGTGTGTTTTCTCGCCAAGGTGTTCATGCGGCCAGCCTTAGACTTGGGCGCGCGCTCCCGCAAGAGCGGAGTTCCCTTGCCCTTGCGCAGACCTATGGTGATAATCCCGCAGGCGGATTTCCCGCCCGCGCCCCAGGAGCCTCTTGCGATGACCAACGCCCTTCCGCCGCTGTTCCCCGATGCCCGTGACTTTCTGGCAGCGCTTGCGCAGAACAACAGCCGGGACTGGTTCACGGCGCATAAGGACAGGTATGACGCCGCGGTGAAATTCCCCGCGCTGCGGCTGCTCGACGAGATCTCCGAAGCCATCGCCCGGCGCAGCGGCGCCCCGGTCACAGGCAAATTGTTCCGCCCCCAGCGCGACGTGCGGTTTTCCAAGGACAAGACGCCCTACAACACCCATCTGCACCTGATGTGGACGTTGAACAGCAGCGGCTGCGCGCTGTTCTTCGGGCTGGCCCCCGGCTACTGCACCGCAGGCGGCGGCATCATGGGCTTCAGCAAGCCGCAGCTGCCGCGCTGGCGTGCGGCCGTCGACGGCGCCTATGGCGACGAAATCGCAGCGCTGGTGGACATCCTTGCGCTCAAAGGCTTCACCGCCAAAAACCCCGAGTTGAAACGCGTGCCCGCCCCCTATCGCAAGGCCCACCCGCACGGCCACCTGCTGCAGCGCAAGTCGCTGACCTTCTGGCACGAGATGAGCGCGCGGGAACAGGCCGCGCCGATGCCGGCCCTGATGTCGGCTTACCTCATCCTGGAGCCGGTGTTCGCCCTGCTGGACAGCGCCCTGACCGCGTGATCTTTCAAAGCGCCCGCAGCATGATCTGGCCCGCCAGCACCGCCACTACAGCGCCTGCGGCGATCTCCAGCACCGCCGCGGCCCGCAGCGCGCCTGTCCCTTGCAGCTGAACCAGCGCCCCCTTGCGCAGGGTGACCGCCGCCGCCGCCACCGCCACGGTCACCGATGCAGTGCCAAGCCCCATGGCAAAGGCGCCGGCAACACCGGCCCACAGCACCCCCATGCGCCAGGTCAGGAGCAGCAGAAACACCGCCCCCGTGCAGGGCCGCAGCGCCACCGCGCCGATGATCGCCAGCGCATCGCGCAGCGAATGGACATTGGCCGCCTCCTCCGCCGTCGGCCCGTGGCGGTGGCCGCAGGAGGCGCAGACCTCCCCGTGCGCATCTCCATGATGAGCGCGGCGGTTCTCCTTCGCCGCCGCAGTCCGGCTCGCCAGCAGCCGCCGCACGCCCCGCAGCAGCAGCCACAGCCCGACCAGCGCAATCAGCCCATAGGACACCGGCGCCAGCACATCCTCGGCCGCAGTGGTCAGCTGCTCGCGGCCCCAGTCCAGCAGCAGCAGCCCGCCCGCCACCAGCAGCACCGCGGTGGCCGCCTGCGCCAGCGAAGACGCCACAGCCAGCCCGGCCAGCCGGGCCAGCGGCACCGTCTTGCCGATGCCGTAACCGCCGATCACCAGCTTGCCATGCCCCGGCCCGGCGGCATGAAAAAACCCGTAGGCAAAACACAAGGCCAGCAGCGCCAGCAGCGCCCCGGGCTCACCGGCCCGTAACGCCCGCAGCCCCCGCGCCAGCGCATTCTGCGCCTCGCGCTGGCCTTCGCCCGCCCAGGCCGCAACAGCGCCGGCGCCGCCGAACCCCCACAGCCAGACGGCGGAAACCGCAACAGCCAGCGCAGAAACTGCCAGAAAAACCCGCACCTTACGCCCCGCAGCTCAACTGCACAGTGTCGGCAAAGGCTTCGCCGACCTCCGGATACACCGCCTCCGCCTGATCCGCCGGCATCGCATAGAGCAGCTCTTCAACCTTGGTATAGGCCGCGTCCAGATCCGGCGGCGTGACACGCCCCTGGCAGCCGCCCGAAACCGCCAGCCCGCCAGTCAGGGTATAGGCCGTGTAATAGGTCGGATCATAGGCCTTGATCACCACCCCATGCGCTGCCTGCGGCTGCACCAGAACGCGCCGGTGGCGGGTGGTGATACGCCCCTCTGAAACCTCGGTGGACAAATGCTCCGGCGCCCCCAACGCCAGCGCAGCACCGTCATGGGTGAGATAGGTGTCGCCCTGAAACCCCTCGGTCCACGCCATGTCAAACCCCTGCAGCCCGGCCAGCTCCGCCGCGGTCAGCGCGCCGTCATAATCGCTGTCCAGCCCCCGGTCCTCGAAAATCAGCAGTGAATAGAACTCATCATAGGCCCAGGTGATTTCCACCGCCTGCAACTGCCCGCTATCGGAAACGATCACCTTCAGCGCGGTATCGACAAAAATATGCGGATGCGACCCGGCATCCTGCGGGGCCAGCAGCGCAGCGGCAAGCAAAGGAACCAAATATTTCATGGTTCCAGCTTTACGCCCCAATCCGCAGCCCCGCAACTGCCGGGCCCGGAACCGGCAGGCTTCAGCCCGGCAGCTTCGTTCTGGTGGAAAATACTCCGGGATGAGGCCGCAAGACCGAGGGGCAGCGCCCCTTGCCTTTCCCCTGCCGCCGGGATCTTTCGGCGATCGCACCCGCCCCAAGCAAAAATGAAACCGGACGCCGCAGATCGGCTGCCCTTGCAAGCGATCTGGCGCCTCTCAACGCCTCACACCGCCGCCTCCCGCGCCACCGCGGCAACCGCCGCTGCCACATCCGCCTCGCGGCTGCGGTGGTTGGTGATCGCGGCGCGCAGCATCACCCGGCCCTGCGAACGGGTGGTGGAGAACACCGCCTCGCCGCTTTCCTGCAGGGTCTGGGCAATCCGCGCATTCACCTCCGACTGCATTTCAGGCTCCAGATCGCTGCGGGCGGTGAACACGCAGACATTCGACACCACCGGCGCCCCCAGCGCCATCTTCGGCTGCGCCTCAATCTGCGCCGCCATATATGCCGCCAGCGCGCAATTGCCGGTGATCGCCTCGGAAAACGCCGCCTCGCCATAGGTCTCCAGCGCGGTCCAGATCTTCAGCGCCCGGTTGCCGCGGCTCAGATCAATGCCGTAATCGCAGAACCACGGCTCGCCGCCCGCCAGCCCGCGCTCGGCCCCTTCCAGATACGACGGCCGCGCCGAAAACGCCGCCCGGTGCTCCTCCTCATTGCGCAGCAGCGCCATGCCGCAGTCATAGCCCACATACATCCACTTGTGGAAATCCAGCGCGATGCTGTCGGCCCGTCCGATCCCGTCGGACAAGGACCGCCACGGCTCCGCCGCGATCCGCGTCCAGGCGCCAAACGCCCCGTCCACATGCAGCCACAGCCCCAGACCGGACGCCGCATCCGCCAGCGCATTCAGATCATCATAGAGCCCCAGATCCACCGACCCGGCGGTGCCCACCACCAAAAAGGGCAGCGCCCCTGCGGCCTTGTCCTCTGCCACCATTCGGGCCAAAGCCGCACAGTCGATCTGCCCAGCCTGCAAGGGCACCATGCGCAGATTGTCCGAACCGATGCCCAGCAGTTCCACCGCCTTCAGCGTCGCATTGTGAACGCCCTCGCCGGCATAGGCGGTCAGCCGCACACCGCCCTGGCCACACTTGCGCAGATCCTTCATCACCCGCAGCCGCGCCGCCTGAAAACCGATCACGGTGGCCTGCGAGGTGCCCGTGACCAGCAGCCCGCTTGCGCCTTCGGGCATCCCCATCTTGCGGCGCGTCCAATCCACCACCGCGCGTTCCATGTAGTTCGCACCGTGGTCGCGCCCGCCCATATTGGCATTCACTGCCGCCGCCGCGACCGAAGCGATCAGGTCCGTTGCCAACCCTGACCCCTGCACCCAGCCCCAGAACCGCGGATGGGTGTTGCCGCCATGATAGGGCAGCACATCGCGGATGATCCGGTCCACCGCCGCCCGCGGCCCCTGCGCCTGCGCCGTCACCGCATAGCGCCCATCGATGTCCTCAGGCACCGGCTGCCAGGGGTGCTCCGCGGCCTGTTGCATCTGATCCAGAGCCGCCTCCAGCATCCGCTGCGCCTCCTCCCGGAACGCCGCCCAGTCCTGCGTCTTGATCCCCTTTTCAGCCACCCGCGCGCCCTCCTCATGCCGTCCGCTGGCCGGGGTTTAGCCCGCAGGCCCCGTCCCTGCACGGGAAATATCGACGCAGCCGGTAAACCGGAACGTTTCTTCGATAGTCTGAAAACTTTGCTTCTCCGGCCGCCCCGGGTGCCTTATCCACAGCCCCTTGCGTGCCTCTTCCACCCGGCCACGACACCTGCCATAATGGCTGCCAATCAACACCAAGGAAGAGCAGTTCCCGCACATGGCCGACGACCTCCTCAGCACGCCTGCAGCCGACACCTATGACGCCTCCTCAATCGAGGTTCTGGAAGGGCTCGAACCGGTCCGCCAGCGCCCCGGCATGTACATCGGCGGCACCGATGAGCGCGCGCTGCACCATATGGTCGCCGAAATCCTCGACAACTCGATGGACGAGGCCGTCGCGGGCCATGCCAACCGCATCGAGGTCACCTTGAACGCGGATTATTCCGTCACCATCACCGACAACGGCCGCGGCATCCCGATCGATCCGCACCCCAAATTCCCGGACAAATCCGCGCTTGAGGTGATCCTCTGCACCCTGCACGCGGGCGGCAAATTCTCCGGCAAGGCCTATCAGACCTCCGGCGGGCTGCACGGCGTCGGCTCCTCGGTGGTGAACGCGCTGTCGGATTCGCTGGTGGTGCAGGTCGCCAAGAACAAGGAATTGTTCGAACAGCGCTTCTCGCGCGGGCTGCCGCTGGGGCCGGTGGAAAAAATCGGCGCCGCCCCCAACAAGCGCGGCACCTTCGTGACCTTCCACGCGGATGAGGAAATCTTCGGCTCGCACCGCTTCAAGCCCGCGCGCCTGTTCAAACTGGTGCGCTCCAAGGCCTATCTGTTCTCCGGCGTCGAAATCCGCTGGAAGACCCTGATCGACGACGGCGAGACCCCGGCCGAGGCCACCTTCCACTTCCCCGGCGGCCTCAAGGACTACCTGACCGAGGTGCTGGGCAAATCCTCCGTCTATGCCGACGCGCCCTTTGCCGGCAAGGTCGAGTTCCGCGAGAAATTCAACGCCCCCGGCTATGTCGAATGGGCGATCAACTGGACCCCGTCGCGCGACGGCTTCACCCAGTCCTATTGCAACACCGTCCCCACCCCCGAGGGCGGCACCCATGTGGCCGGCTTCTGGGCCGCGATCCTCAAGGGCATCAAGGCCTACGGCGAGCTGGCCGGCAACAAGAAGGCCGGCAATATCACCCGCGACGACCTGATGGCGGGCGGCTGCGCGCTGGTCTCCTGCTTCATCGCCGACCCCGCATTCGTCGGCCAGACCAAGGACCGCCTCTCAACCGAAGCGGCCTCCAAAATGGTGGAAAACTCGGTCCGCGACCATTTCGACAACTGGCTTGCCGCCGACACCAAATCGGCCGGCGCCATCCTCGATTTCCTGGTCCTGCGCGCCGAGGAACGGCTGCGCCGCAAGCAGGAGAAAGAGACCCAGCGCAAATCCGCCACCAAGAAGCTGCGGCTGCCGGGCAAGCTCACCGACTGCACCTCGAAAGACCGCTCCGGCACCGAATTGTTCATTGTCGAGGGCGACTCGGCCGGCGGCTCCGGCAAGGGCGCGCGCAACCGGGTCAATCAGGCGCTGCTGCCCTTGAAGGGCAAGATCCTGAACGTGCTGGGCGCGGCTTCCAACAAGATCAGCACCAACGCCGAAATCCGCGATCTGTGCGAGGCGCTTGGCGTCGGCACCGGCACCAAGTTCAACCTTGACGATCTGCGTTATGACAAGATCATCATCATGACCGATGCGGACGTCGACGGCGCCCATATCGCTTCGCTGCTGATGACCTTCTTCTTCACCCAGATGCGGCCCCTGATCGACGGCGGCCACCTCTA
Source organism: Leisingera sp. (assembly GCF_034669605.1). Lineage (GTDB taxonomy): Bacteria > Pseudomonadota > Alphaproteobacteria > Rhodobacterales > Rhodobacteraceae > Leisingera. The sequence goes on along the minus strand of NZ_JAXMOX010000091.1, from coordinate 1,330 downwards.
CCTCGCCTGCCCGCCGCTGTTCCGCCTGACCCAGGGCGCCCGCCGCGTCTACTGCCTGGACGAGGGCGAACGCGACGCCTGGCTGGAAAAGGGCCTGGGCGGCAAGGGCAAGATCGACGTCTCCCGCTTCAAGGGTCTTGGCGAAATGGACGCCAAGGACCTGAAAGAGACCACGATGGACCCCGCCACCCGCAAGCTGATCCGAGTCACCATCGACGAGGACGAACCCGGCGAGACCGGCGAGCTGGTCGAACAGCTGATGGGCAAGAAACCCGAGCTGCGCTACCAGTATATCCAGGAGAACGCGAAGTTCGTGGAGGAGCTGGATGTTTAGTTCAATTTTCCCCGTATATCCATCCAGGCAGGTCGATGCTCGAGTCCAATTCGTCAACTTTCTTCCAGTCACACTTCTTTTGTGCCGCCTTAATGGCAGCTAAATGCTGCGACCACTTAAGGTTTCCTAGGTATAAGCTTCTCAAGAAAGACATGTGATTATCCAACGGGCCACAAAAGTCATCATAAATTACTGTCGTATTCCTGAGATTATGGTCGATAAAACTTATCGCATCACGAATAGCCTCTAGCGCCACATCCACTTTCGTGGGTGTTCCAGCGTCTACAGGCCTCTCTTTAGTGGCAACCCACAAGTCGGCGTGCGCTATCATCTTGTTACGTGCATCTCTGGCAAATTCTGCTTTGTCTTTAGCCTGCGAGCACAACTCCTCGTATTCAGTTTGAAGTTCGGGTGGCAATTCGGACTTCAACTGCAACAAAGAAAGGTTCGGTTTGGCCCCTACTCCTCTTCCCGTTTCGGCCGGATCTGTCACGCGGCTAATTCCCAGAACGACAGATTCATACAGTGTTTTGCTCAGAAAAAATGAGACCAAACCTGAAGCTTTATTCAATTCACCAACCCGCTCACTTCCGGAGCAAAAAAGTTCTTTGTAAAGCTTCCATTCAAGATGTAAATTTGTGACGGCGTTGCTAAGCCAATATAGCTTCGAACCAAGTTCCTCTCCCAAACATTCGACGTAATTCGCCTGCACTTCCTCTGCGCTATGGGTGGTCATCCAATTCTCCAACTGTCTTTGTCGCCACGCTGCCAATTTATCACTCGCACCACAAGGTCAAGCGCGGGCCGTGCCGCTGCACGCCACGTCCCAGGAGAAATCCTGCCAACGCCGCTCTTTGACTTGCACGGTTAGGTGCGAGGGGCTCCGCCCGTCCGAACCTCAAACGCTCCCCCGGAGCGTTTGCCGCTGCGCGGACCAGTTCGAACTCCCGGGGGGAAGTCAGGCGCGGGGTGTGCGGCTGACGCCGCACGCCCCAA
>NZ_JAXMOX010000090.1:0-17151 GCF_034669605.1 Leisingera sp. | reverse complement strand
ACACTGCTTTTCGGTCCTTGCACGACCTGGAATGTCCCGATCCGTCCCCCGCCGCTGTCCGGCATATTTGAGGTGCCGGTCAGCGGCTCCCTTATCGCATGGGAGCCAAGGATCAGCCTAAGACAAGGAATGTTACTCTCGCCCGCCATGAGAACAGGCAGCGGGAGCAGACATGGGATGGGTAAGGATGAGCGAGCGCGAACTGAACCGCGTAGAGGTTTTGGCGCAGATCGATAACGACACTCCCAAAGGGCTCCAACACGAGAGTCGTCAAATCTTTTACGCCAGAGTCCGCCGCGACATCCACATTGGAAGAATGCGAAGCCGCGGGCGTCAGGCCGGCCATCGCGTATGAAAAATCCGGCCGCTGCCAAAGACAGCGGCCGGGTTCAATGCACGGCCTTCCGGCCAAGGGAAATCTCACAGATAGAGATGTCGGATCGTATCGTCTTTCAGCAGGTCGCGGCTGTCGCCGCTGATAGCAATTTCGCCGCGGATCAGCAGGTATCCGCGCTCGGAGATGGACAGCGCGGTTTCCGCATTCTGCTCGATCAGTAGCACCGCCTTGCCTGCGTCGCGGATGCGCGAGACGATCAGGAAGTACTCGTCGATCAGCTTGGGCGACAGCCCCAAGGAGGGCTCATCCATCACCACCAGGTCGGGATCGCTGATCAGCGCCCGCGCAAGGGCAACCATCGCCTGCTCGCCGCCGGACATGGTGCCTGCCCCCTGGTCCAGACGCTCCATGATGCGCGGGAACAGTTCCCCCACCGCCTGCAGCCGCTCGTCGAAATCCAGCGAAGTCTTGGCCGCTTCGAAGCCCAGACGCAGATTTTCCCGTACCGTCAGCGTCGGGAACAAGCGGCGGCCTTCGGGCACAAAACCCACGCCCAGCCGGGCCAGGCTCTCGGTTCCGGTTTCGCTCACCCCCCGCCCGGCAATGCGGATGCTGCCGCTGTTCCAGGGCAGCAGCCCGCAGATCGCGTTGAAGGTCGTGCTTTTGCCGGCCCCGTTGGGGCCCAGCAGGCAAACCAGCTCCCCCTTGCCGACCGTCAGAGACACATTGCGCAGCATCGGCACCGGGCCATAGCTGGTGGATACAGAGTTCATTTCAAGCATGAGCGGCGGCCTTCTGTCCCAGATAAGCTTCCTGAACGCGCGGCATCAGCCGCACCTCGGCAAAATCCCCATCAGCAATCTTGCGACCATAGTCGATCACCGCCACCCGGTCCGGCAGCGCCGCAACCAGCCGCATGTCATGCTCGATGATCAGAAACGATAAGCCGGGCCTTTCGGCCATCACCCGCCGCACATCCGCCATTAAAGCATCGGTATCGCGGTCATCCATCCCGGACGACGGTTCGTCGAGCATGATGATTTTCGGCTCGGAGGCCAGCGCGCGGGCAATCTCCAGCCTGCGCCTGTCGGCCTGCGGCAGCGCCCCGGCCAGGCTGTGCCGCCGAGCATAGAGCTCCGGCGAGATGTCATGCAGCAGATCGCCTGCCCGTTCGGCCGCCTGATCCAGCTCGGCCTTGGCCTTGCGCGGCCGCAGCAGCGCATCCAGCACCCCGGCGCGAGTCTGCGTGTGCATCCCGATCAGCACATTGTCGAGCAGCGTCAGGTCATTGAAAAGCCGGCTTGACTGGAAGGTCCGCGCGATGCCGCGTTCGGCGATGCGGTGAGCCTGCTGCCCGGTGATATCGCGCCCCTCCAGATGCACGCTGCCCCTGGTCGGCTGGTAGATCCCGGAAATCAGGTTGAACAGGGTCGATTTCCCTGCTCCGTTCGGGCCGATGATGCACAGCACCTCGGAATGGTTCAGGCTCAGGCTGACATCGTTCAGCGCCACCAGGCCGCCGAACTGGATGGTCAGGTTGCGGGTCTCCAAAAGCGGCGCAGTCATTGGCCATCTCCATATGAACGGATTCGTTGCGGGAACAGGCCCTGCGGGCGCAGCAGCAGAAACAGGATCACTACCACGCTGACGAACAGCAGCCTGTAATCCGCAAAGATGCGCAGCTTTTCCGGCAGCATAGTCAGCAGGAAGGCCCCGATGATCACCCCCAGGGTGTTATCCATCCCGCCGACGATCACCATCGTCATGATCGTCACCGACACCAGGAAGGTGAAGTTGTCCGGCGAGATATAACTGACGTAGAAGGCATAGACCGTTCCGGCAAAGGCCGCGAGGAAGGCATCGACGCCAAAGGCCAGCATCTTGTACCAGACGATGTTGATGCCTTGGCAGCGCGCCGCCAGCGGATCGGCCCGCAGCGCGTTCCAGGCCAAGCCGACGCGGCTGTTGTGCAGGCGTTTGGCGGACACGATGCTTAGCGCGACGAGCGCAGCGGACAGGTAATAGAAATTGGCCTGGCTCGGCAGCCGGAAGCCCAGCACTTCGATCGGGCTGGCAAAGGAATGCCCGAACAGCACCGGCGCCGGGATTCCGACCAGCCCGTTCGGCCCGCCGGTCCAGCTGAAGTTGTTCAAAAGCTGATGCACCACGATGCCAAAGGCGATGGTGACCAGCGCCAGATAGCTTTCCTTGGTGCGCATCGACGGAAAGCCCAGCAAGAAGCCGAACAGCGTGGCAACCACCGCCGCCACCGGCAGCGTCAGCCAGAACGACACGCCGAAAGTCACCGCCAGCAGCGCCGAGGTATAGGCGCCGATGCCATAGGAGGCGCCGGTGGCGAAATTCGGAATATTCGCGCTGCCCAGCTGAAAGTTCAGCGCCAGCGCCAGCACCGCATAGAGTTGCGCCACGATCAGCAGATGCAATGCATAGCTGCTGCCCTGCATGAAGAAGGGAAACAGTAGCACGATGGCCCCGCCCAGCAGCAGCGCCGGGCGCCGCGCCTCGGCAAAGGCGCTGACGATGCTGTCCTCGGTCTGCGGCCGCAGTTGCAGCGCCGCGAACATCGCGCCCATTACCGCCAGCAACAATACGATTACCCAGGTTTCATCGCTCAGCAGGAATATGCCCAGCAGGGCCGCGCCGCCCAGTTCGGTTGCCGTCACTGTCAGCAGCCTGACGGCCGAACCGGCTCGGGCGCTTGGGGTACCGGTTGCAAAATCAGATTGTGCCATGGTTCAGACCTTCTCGAAAACCGGTTTTCCAAGCGCGCCCGCGGGCTTCAGCACCAGCACCGCAATGACCAGGATGAAAATGAACACCAGCCGGTAGGAGGCCCCATCCGGGACCGAGACCTGCACCAGCGTGTCGATGCCGGCAATCAGCAGGCTCCCCAGAATCGCCCCCTGCATGCTGCCCAGCCCGCCGATCACCGCTGCCGAGAAGCCGATCAGCCCCAGCTGCACGCCAAAATCGAACCGCACCACACCGGCGTGGCTGGCGAAAAACAGCGCGCCGATGGCCCCCACCGCGGTGGCGACAAAGAAGGTGACCGCAAAGATCCGGTTCGGATTAATCGCCATCAGCCTGGCCATATCGCGGTCTTCGGCCACCGCGCGGATCCGCATGCCGATGGGCGTGCGCCCCATCAGCAGGAACAGGGCAACCACCATGAAGGCCGACACCCCGATCACCAGTAGGCTAAACTTCGGCACCACCAGATCGCCCCAGCTGAAAGACCCGCTGATGATCGACGGAAACGGCTTCGGGTTCGATCCCTGCGGGTAAAAGGTCCGGATCAGCTCGCGCACCACCGTCCCCAGCGCCACGGTAGCCACCAGTGCCATCATCGCCGGGGCGGTGCGGAAACGGCGGATCACCAGCCAGTCTAGCAGAACACCCCAGACGCCGGTGACCAGAACCGCCGCCAGCAGCGCCAGCAGCAGTGCCCACAACCCGATATGCGAGAACAGCCCCGCCGTCAGCGCCTGAATGACAGCCAAGGCAACGAATGGCGCCACCATCGAGACGTCGCCATGTGAAAAGTGAATAACGTTCAGCACCCCGAACAACAGGCTGAAACCTAGGGCAAGCAGCGTGTAGATGCTTCCCAGGGCCAGCCAGTTGAGCACATGCTGTGCGATTAGTGCGTCCATTGGACCTCTCCTGTTTATCCACGCCGCCGGTTCCATTTCGGGGCGCGCCATTGGTCTACTGGGATAGGCAGCGGCCCGGCTTGCGGCAAAGGAAAATGCTGTTTTTCTGGATAGGGTTTTCCGAGGACCGCCTTCAGAATTTGCGACTTTCTGCAGAGGCCGGTTTGCGCTCAGTTCTTGCCATGGCCGTAGCGGCGGCGGCGATGTCCGTTGGAATGCCGCCAGACTTTTCCGGAACTGCGGCCTGTCAAAAATCCAACTGGGAGCAACACATGACTATTTTCAAAACAGGGCGGCGCGCAGTCATTGCATCTGTGCTGGCGGGGGCGGTTTGCGCCGCGATGCCCGCCTGGGCACAAGAAAAACCGGTAATCAAGCTAGGCTTCATCGGACCGCTCAGCGGCGGTAATGCCCAGCAGGGACTCGGCGCCCGCAACGGCTTTCTGCTGGCGCTGGAGCAGGCCAATGCCGGCGATTACCCCTTCGCCGTCGAGCCGGTGGTGCTGGACGACGCCTCTGATCCGCAAACCGGCGTTTCCGCAGCGCTAAAACTGGTCAACGACCCGGACGTCGCGGCCGCCATCGGCCATTGGAACAGCCCGGTCGCGCTGGCCACCATCCCGGTGTTCAACCGCTTCCAGATGCCGATGATCGTCTGGGGCGCAATCAGCCCCAAGATCACTGAGCAGAACCTGCCCGAAATCACCCGTGTCACGCCAACGCTGGTGACGGAAAACAAACCGCTGGCCGAATGGGCCGCGGGCGAACTGGACGCGAAAAACATTGCCATCATCGCCGACACCAGCGACTACGGGACCGCCAATGCTGATGCCTTCGAGGAATTCTTCGGCGAGGCCGGTGGCAGCGTGCTGTCCAAGGACCTGCTGCCTGTCGGTGCCACTGACTTCCGCGCGGTACTGACACGCCTGCGCGGCGAAGCCCCGGATGCGGTCTACTTCGGCGGTGTGATCACCGAAGCCGGAATCCTGCGCCGTCAGATGGTCGAACTGGGGCTGGATGTGCCGATGATCGGCATCTCCGGCTTCTACGACCCCGAATTTATCGCCCTGGCAGGCGATGCCGCTCCTGGCACCATGGTCAGCTACCCGGCATCTCAATCGAACCCGAAACTCGAACAGCTGATGGCCGACTATGAGGCCCGCGGCTTTGCCGAGCCGACCAGCCCCTACACCAAATACGCATTCGACGCGGCCAACATCCTGATTGCGGCGATTGCCGAAACCGGCACCGATGACAAGCAGGCGCTGGCAGAGGCGATCCGCGCGGCCAAGCATGACGGCGCCCTGGGGCTCACCAGCTTTGACGCCAACGGCCAGACCGAAATCCCTGTCGCCATCCAGATCAAGGAAGTGCGCGACGGAGCCTGGGTGACCCGCGGCGACAGCTGACGGCGCCACCCTCAGGAATTTCCGGTGCGCTCCCTCCTGCGCATCGGAAATTCCGACCCCCTCCATAAGTATTGTGTATTTTCATCGTCTTAGTTGGAGGTGCTAGCATAAATCGCAGCGCAACGCTGCACCAAATCCGGCGGTTTCAATGGCCGGCACTGAACAGTCAAAGGGAACTTTCCATGCTGAGAACAGGACAACAATACAGGGACTCGATCCGCGATGGCCGCCGGGTCTGGATGAATGGAGAGCGGGTTCACGATGTCACCACCCATCCCCAGTTCAAGCCGCTGATCGACATCCGCGCGCGGATCTATGACATGGCTCATGAGGGCGCCACGCGCGACATCATGAGCTATGAGGAGAACGGCGACCGGTTCTCGGTCGGGCTGAAACTGCCCTACACCGAGGACGACTGGCACGCTAAACGCCGCGCCACCGATGCGGTGCTCGAGGACGTCGGTGGCATCGTCACCCGGGTTGGCGACGAAACCGCGGGCGAGATGTGGTCTCTCTATGACGGTCAGGACATCCTCAACGAAGTCGATCCGCGTTTTTCAGACAACATCTGCGCCCACATCCACAAGGTGATCCAGAACGATCCCTTCCACGTTTCGGCCAATACCGATCCCAAGGGTGACCGCTCCAAGCGGCCGCAGGACCAGGATCCCGACATGTTGCTGCGTGTGGTCAAGGAAACCGACGCGGGCATCGTGGTGCGCGGCGCCAAATACGAAACGGCAGCCGCCTATGCCAACCAGGCGTTCACCAAACCGACCATTGCCAACTGGGGCGACAGCGCGCTGTCGGAATACGCGGTCGGGTTCATCTGCGATTTTTCCTCGCCGAACCTGCGCTTCATCTGCCGCACCGGCTTTGCCGGCCGCGCCCCGGCCGAGGATTACCCGCTGTCCAGCCGCTTTGACGAAATCGAAGCGCTGGTGATCTATGACGATGTGCTGATCCCGTGGGAGAACGTGCTGTTCTACCAGCACACCAAGGCGGCGGGCTTCATCCGCAACACGCTGCACCGCTACTCCGCCTTTGCCTTTGTCCAGCGCAACCTCAAGCTAGCCGACCTGATGATCGGCGCGGCGCTGTGGAACGTGCGCCAGACCGGCCTGGAAAAACAGCAGGCGGTGCAGGAAAAGCTGGCCACCCTGGCCTGCTACCGCGAGGGCATCAACGCGCATCTGACCGCCGCGATCGCCAATGCCGAAACCAGCCCCGGCGGCCTTCTGATGCCGAACCAGTCGCTGCTGATGACCGGCCGCGTGCATGCCTGCTCGCAGCTGCACCACATGATGCACCTGGCGCGCGAACTCTGCGGCGGCCAGATCTGCGTCACCCCGGACGCCGCCGCCTTTGCCGACCCCGACACCGCGGACTGGCTCAAGAAGTTCTACACCCTGAACGACAACTGGGGCAGCGACGACCGCCGCAAGCTGCTGGCCTTCGCCCGCGACCTGCTGAACTCCGACTATGCCGGCCACCGGCTGACCTTCCAGCTGTTCGCCCAGGCGCCGCCGTTTGCCCACCTCGGCGCGGTCTACCGCAACTTCGACTTCGACGATGCCCTGCGCTTCACCAAGAAATCGGCCGGCCTGTCCGACAACGTCTTGGGCTGACCCGGCCAACCAAACCAACAGAGTAACAGAAATGACCCATAAACGACTCCGCCCCTTCAACACCAAGAACACCTACCCCGAGCAGAACCTCAACACTGACCTCAGCCAGGGCGTGGTTGCCCGCGGCACCATGGTGTTCCTGCGCGGCCAGGTGAGCCAGGATCTGGAAACCCGCGAATGCCTGCATGTCGGCGACGCCGGCGCGCAGACCCGCAAGACGATGGAAAATATCAAGATGCTGCTGGAAGAGGCGGGCAGCGAGATGTCCCATATCTGCCGCATCGTGGTCTATGTCACCGATATCCGCTACCGCGAGGCAGTCTATCAGGAAATGGGCAAATGGCTGGGAGGCGTGCACCCCTGCTCCACCGGGCTGGTGGTGCCGGCACTGGCGCGGCCGGAATGGGTGGTCGAGGTCGAAGTGACCGCCGTCATCCCTGACGCCGCCTGATCCCGCATAGGAGCTGACTATGACTTTCTCAATTTCCGCCCGCTGCCCCGACAGCGGCATGTTCGGGATCGCGGTCTCTTCCTCCTCGGCCTGTGTCGCCGCGCGCTGCGCCCACGCCCGTTCGGGCGTGGGGGTGGTGGCGACCCAGAACATCACCGACCCGCGGCTCGGCCCCAAGGGGCTTGACCTGATGGCAACCGGCCTGTCCGCCGGGGATGCGCTGGAACGGCTCAAGGCTGACGCCTCGCATCTCGACTACCGCCAGCTGGCACTAGTCGACGCAGAGGGGCGCACCGCCTCCTTCTCGGGCGCCAACACCCTTGGCACCCACCGCGTCGCCACCGGCAATGGCGTGGTGGCGGCCGGCAACCTGCTGTCCGATGCCGACGTTCCCGCCGCAATGGTCGCCGCGTTCGAGGAAAGCGCCGGCCTGCATCTGGGCGACCGGCTGATCGCCGCCATGCGCGCGGCTGAGGCCGCAGGCGGCGAGGAAGGCCCGGTGCATTCGGTCGGCATGATCCTGGTCCGCAGCGAGGAATGGCCGCTGGCCGACCTGCGCGTCGACTGGGCCGAAGAGGATCCGATCGGCAAACTGGCCAGCCTGTGGGACCGCTGGAAGGAAGAAATGGACGCCTACATCAGCCGCGCGCTGAACCCGTCCGAAGCCCCCAGCTACGGCGTGCCGGGCGATCCGTAAACCGCTGCCCCCAAAACTCTCCCACTGCTGTGCGCGTGCCCTTCACGCGCACAGCCTTTTCCTGAAAGATGACCGCCGATGCGCACCCTCGAAATCCTCGACAACCTGATTTCCTTCCCCACCATCAGCCGCCAGCCCAACCGGGAGCTGCTGGATTATGTCTGCGCGCTGCTGGAACCCGCCGGCGCCAGGCTGGAACTCGTGGAAAGCGGCGACGGCACCCGCGCCAATCTGTTTGCCACCATCGGCCCGCAAGACCGCCCCGGCGTTGTGCTGTCGGGCCATACTGACGTGGTGCCCGCCGCGGGCCAGGACTGGAGCCGCGACCCGTTCCGGATGCACCGGGAAAACGGCCGCTGCTACGGCCGCGGCACCGCCGACATGAAGGGATTCGTCGCTGCCGCCATCGCCGCCGCAGTGCAGGCCGGCCAGCGCGATCTGCAAACCCCGCTGCACCTGGCGCTCTCCTATGACGAGGAAATCGGCTGCGTAGGCGTCCGCAGCCTGATCGACGCGCTGGAAAAACGCCCGCTCCGCCCCGCGCTCTGCATCGTTGGCGAGCCAACCGGCATGCGGATCGCCAGCGGCCACAAGGGCAAGGTTGCCCTGCAGGCCTGCTGCACCGGCCGCAGCGGCCATTCCGCCTTGGCCCCCAAGGCGCTGAACGCGCTGCGTCTGGGCGCGGAATTCATCGGCGTACTGCAGCAGGAACAGGACCGGCTGGCGCGCGAGGGCGCACAGGATCCCGCCTATGACATTCCCTGCAGCACGGTCCATGCCGGGGTGATGCGCGGCGGCATCGCGCTGAACATCGTGCCGGACCGCTGCGAAATAGATTTCGAGATCCGCAACCTGACAATGGACGATGCCGGCGCAATTCTCGGCAATATCCGCAGCGCCGCCACCCGCGCGCTGGCCCGCCACCAGGCCGCCTTCCCGGAGGCGGATATCGCCATCACCGAGGTCAACCGCTACCCCGGCCTGGACACCCCGGCCGGTGATCCGGTGGTCCGGCTGCTGGCGGAAATCACCGGCGCTCACGCGGAGCCGGTCAAGGTCGCCTTCGGCACCGAGGGCGGGCTGTTCCGCAACCATCTGGGCATCTCCACCGCAATCTGCGGCCCCGGCCACATGGATCAGGGCCACAAACCGGACGAATACATAAAAGACAGCCAGCTGGCGGCCTGCGACCGGATGCTGGCCCGGCTGACAGACCGGCTGGAACAGGGGCTGTGACCGCGCGCCCCTGCCCCGCAAAGAGCTGATGCCTTGCATCAGTTTTCGCTACTTTCGCTGGCTCCTGAAATCGCCCAAGCTGGATCCGGAAACGCGCCAGACAACCAGGAACAGCAAAATGAACATCATCGGTGTCTTCTCGCGCAGCATACGCAACCTCCGCCAGGCACAGGGCCGCGCCGCCAGCATCTCCCTGGCAACCGCCGCGGATCTGAGCATCACCCCCTATGAATTGCACGAGGCCGCGGCCCAGCCCGCGGATGTGCCCGGCCGGATGCAGGCGATGGCGCGGATTTTCCGCGTGCCGGAGCAGTTCGCCCGGCTGCCGCGCCCGCAGGTGCAGGATATGGCCCGCCAATGCGCGGCCTGCCCCAGCGGATCCCGCTGCAGAAAGGCGCTCGCCCGCGCCGCAACCGCAGCGCCGCAAGATTGCAGTTTCTGCCCGAATGCCGTTAGCTATCAGAATCTTGCGGTAGACTGAGAACCGGACCCTTCTGACCGGCGTTCATGTACGCCCCGCAGGGAAACAGGCAACCTACAAGAAAGCACGTCATGAGGTTTACCCTACGTCAGCTCAGCTACTTCGTTGCAGCAGGTGAAACCGGGAGTGTGACCCGTGCGGCTGAGCAAGTGAACATTTCACAGCCTTCAATCTCAGCCGCGATCTCCCATCTGGAAACCGAATTCGGCGTGCAGCTGTTTGTCCGCCACCATGCACAGGGCCTGTCTCTGACACCGGCAGGCCAGCAACTGTTGAAGGCGGCCAAAGGCTCGCTGCGTTCGATGTATGAGCTCTATGACGTCGCTAGCGCTGCCATCGGCACCGTAGCCGGCCCGATCAGCGTTGGCTCCTTCCGCACATTTGCACCGCTTATCATGCCGGAAATCTGGCAGGGTTTCTCGGCTGAGCACCCCGACGTGAAGATGACCGTGACCGAAGGCAGCGAGGCCGATCTGCTTGAGGGCCTGCGCATGGCACGGATTGATGTCGCCTTGACCTACGCGCTGCACATGACCCCCGACATGGACTTTCAACCGCTGGCAGAACTGCCCACCTACGCGGTCCTGTCCGCCGCGCACCCGCTGGCGGACAGGGAGCAGGTGCTTTTGAGCGAACTGGAAAACACCCCTTTCATCCTGCTCGACATGCCTCTGACCCGGCAGTATTTCCTCAACATCCTGGACCAATCAGGGGTGTCCCCCCGCATAGCAGCGGAAACCGCGTCCCCCGAAACGCTGCGCTCCTACGTTGCTGCCGGGCTAGGGTTCTCGCTGATGAGCGTGCGGCCGCGCAACATGTCGGCCCCGAACGGGCTGCCGTTGCGCTATGTCGCCATCAAGGACGAGTTTCCGCTGATGCAGGTCGGCCTAGCCTCGCTCAAGGAGATGCGCCGCACCAGCGTCATTGACGCATTCGAGGCCTATTGCCGCGAACAAATTACCACGGGCGCACTGCCCGGCATGGCTCCCTAACGCCCTGCCCCAATTGCTTCAACTTTTCCGAGAGAGAGCTGCAATAAACCATTCTTTCTCCTTCAGGCTGAGTTTGGGATGATCGCTTCAGTGCCGGAAACCTCGCGCAACTGAACGCAAGCGACCATTGGAGAGCGAATAGTGGAAAAACAGGTAGATCACGCGCTTCGCAGCAAGTTCTTGGAAGGAATGAGCCACGCAGCCTGCACCGTTAATATCGTCACCACCGACGGGCCCGCCGGGCGCGCCGGTGTGACGGTTTCGGCCATGGCCTCGGTGTCTGCGGATTCAGAGCGGCCGACTCTGTTGGTGTGCGTTCATGAACTGTCTCCCGCCGCCCCCCGGATCGTCGGAAACGGCGTGCTTTGCGTGAACGTGCTGCGCGATGACCAGTCTTATGTCTCGGACACCTTCGCCGGCCGCTTCAAGGATGAGATCGGCGACAAATTCGAATGCACCGACTGGGTGCAGACCGCATCGGGGGCACCCTGCATGGCCGATCCGCTGGTCGCCTTCGAATGCCGCCTGCTGTCGCATAAACAGGTCGGCACCCACCACATCTTCCTATGCGAAGTCATGAATCTGACGGTTGCGCAAACCGGCTCGCCGCTGATCTATGCCAACCGCGCCTACGGGCGCTCCTCCCGGATCGACGGCATCAAATCGCTGCGCAATGCCCTGCTGGAAGGCGCGGCGCAACTTTCGGTCGGCTGTTTCCACACTTTCGGGCCGTATGTCATGCCCGGCATCATCAAATCCCTGACCGCCACCGAACTCCGACTGGCCGAAGGCGACCATCGCAGCCTCTGCGAAGAACTACGCGCGGGCGCGGTTGAGCTCGCGATGATGTATGACATCGGCCTGCCCGAAGAATTCCAAACCATCGAGCTCGATGAGCTGCACCCCTATGTGCTGCTCCCAGACAATCACCCGCTAGCCCAGCAGAACGAGATCGCACCAGAGGAACTGGCGGAAGAGCCGATGGTCCTGCTGGATGCGGCGCCAAGTGATGCCTATTTCACCGGCATCATGCGGGACGCAGGCGTCACCCCGCTGATCGCCCACCGGTCCGCCTCGCTGGAAATGGTCCGCGGCCTGGTCGGGCACGGGCTCGGCTACGCCCTTCTGGCGACCAAACCCGCTTCGGAAATGACCTATGACGGCCTGCGCCTGGTGGCGCGGCAGCTGTCCGGCCGCCACCGCCCGGCCCGCATCGTACTGGTCTACCGCAAAGGCCAGGAACTGAGCGCCGCGGCGCGCCGCTTCATCCGCCTGTGCCGGAAAGCCTTCGAAAAACAAAGGGCCGCCTAACGGCGGCCTGGCTGGCGGTTCAACCCTCCCGCTGCATTTGAACTGCCAGCATTTGCCCCGCGCCCTCAACCGGAACCGGCTGCGCGCCTTCCAGCAGCGCGCTGTCGCGGGGTGCCAACTCCAGAGTGCCGTCAGCCTTCCGCAGATGCCACTCCCCGGACACTGCGAACAGCACGATCAGCCCGTTCTCACCTGCATCGCACAGAGCCGGGCCGCTCAGCAGATCCGCCCCGGCGATCTTCCAGGCAGCGCGGGCCGCCATCACGTTCACTACCCGCACCGGCCCGCCGTCCGGTGTACCCACCGGGGCCAGCCCGGTGTCAAAGAAATAGGGCCGAAAAGGCAGCAGCCGGTGCGTATGCTTGGCAAACCGCAGATCAAGCGCGGATCCCTCGATTAGGGTGATCACCCGCTCTGCCCCCGGAAAGGCCGAGAACACCCCCGACTCCAAAATCGGCGCGCTGCTTATCCTCAGCGCGAAATCCTCCCGGCAGGCCCCGTCCGGGCGCAGGCAGATTTCGTCGGTGAACCCCTCCCCGTTTTTCCAAGGAAGGGTTTCATAACCTGCGGCAGGCAAATAGGTGATGGTCATCTGGACGACCTCCTTCAGATGCAAATGTCTGGAAACTCTGGTCCCAGGCCAAGGCGCCTCTTCCCGGCCTGCAACAACTGCTGCGGTCTCTTGCGGAAATGACGGCTCCTTCAGCCCACCCGCGCCTGCAGGCGCAGCAGGCCGGGTTCAGCCCGGAAACCGGGGCTCGTGGAGCGGATTGAGCCATCCGCGGATATCGCGATATTCAGAGCCGCCGCGCTGCCGCCGCGCCGCCCCTGGCGCGCGCGGTAAATGCCCGGCTTCGGCCGGCACAGCATCGGGTGAAGCTGCAGCCCTGCTTTGGAATGCCAGATCGTTTCCACCAGCCAATCATGACCCAGGCAGGCGCGGGCAGCCTTGAAATCACCGGCGGCCAGCAGAGCCCGGATCCGCGATGAGGACGTGCGCTCCCCGGCCTGCTGCACTGTCTGTACCGCCGTGACCCCGAACCCGAGCTTGCGGGCCATGGCGTCCAACAGCTCAATGTCCCCCCGCCGGCTGCTGCCGAACCGGAAATCCGGCCCGGTCACCACATGCGACACCGCCAGCCGGGCAACCAGCACATCCTTGATGAAAGCCTCGGGCGACAGGCCTGCGAACGCCCCGTCAAACCGGGGCATAAAGACAAACCCTACCCCGCAGTCCGCCGCCACCGCCAGCTTGCTACGCGGCGTGGTCAGCCGGAACGGCGCCTGATCCGGCGCAAAGAAACTGCGCGGATGCGGCTCGCAGGACATCAGTCCCACAGGCCGCCCGCCGCCTTGCAGCACCGCCTCATCCAGCAGCGATTGGTGACCCCGGTGGAAGCCGTCGAAATTGCCCAGCAGCAGAACCGACCCGCGCAAGGGATCGCCCTGCGGCAAGGAGGCTGTGACAACCCGTGGCGCTGCCAGGGGTGCACTCGGCGGAAGCTGTGCAGCCGGAGCAAGAAGCAACATGTGTCTCCTTCAAGTTGGAAAAAAGCTGCTCTCATCCTAGGTCCGTAACGGGCCGGGACAAATTCCGAACTTCTGTACCAGCCAATCAGTTTTTTGGAACTCTCTTGCCCCGCAGCCGGCTTCACAACGCTGAATTAACGCCGTCTTATCCACTTGTCCGAAACGCCCGCAGCCCGCGGGCTGCCACCTCCCGCGGTCCGAACGGGCCGGATTCTTTCGATCCTGCCCAAGCACAGACTAATTTCAGGCATGCTCAACATGATCATGCCCCATAGCGTGCTGCAGCTCATGGCTCGCTGAGTGCTTTCGACGGGCCGAGCTGATCATTCTGTCTGAGTTGCAAGCAGGCTTATGCTGCCACGATGCCCGCACGGTCGAACAACTGCATTCGAACTTGGCTGCTCTTGGCTTTACCGGTTTTGACCGGCGGGTGGGGAGCCTCTGGCCGCGCAATCCGAACACCACATCGGCGATGCAATACTTGCATTGGACATCCTGCATCGCATGGCGTTCCCCTCAAGGCACCTGCCCGGTGTCGGGCCTCTAAGGAAGATCACAAGAATGAGTCAGCAAGCGTTTCTCACCAGCGTCCGGCAGTTCATGGACACCGCCGCTAGCCACATTGACCTGCCCGAGGGCCTGGCTGAGCGGATCGCTCAGTGCAATTCGACCTACTCGGTGCGCTTCGGCGTCAAGCTGCGCGGCCGCATATACAGCTTCGAGGGCTGGCGCGCGGTGCACTCGGAACACATCGAGCCGGTTAAAGGCGGCATCCGCTATGCTCCCGACGCCGACCAGGACGAAGTCGAAGCGCTGGCCGCGTTGATGAGCCTGAAATGCGCGCTCGTTAACGTCCCTTTTGGCGGCTCCAAGGGTGCACTAAAGATCAACCCGTCCGACTGGTCCGAGGATGAGCTTGAACGTATCACGCGCCGCTTCACCCAGGAGCTGGCCCGCCGCGATCTGATACACCCCGGCCGCAACGTGCCGGCCCCCGATATGGGCACCGGCGAGCGCGAAATGGCCTGGATGGCTGACGAATACCGCCGCATCGGCAAGGCTGACGCCATGAACCAGAATGCCTGCGTCACCGGCAAGCCGGTGGTGCGCGGCGGCATCGAGGGCAGGATCGAAGCAACTGGCCGTGGCCTGCAATACGCGCTGAGAGCCTATCTGGACCACCCGGACACGCCTGCAATCAATGGCAAAAAATCGGTCAATGGCCTGAGTGTCGTCGTGCAAGGCTTCGGCAACGTCGGGTTCCATGCGGCCAAGTTCCTCGCCCAGGACGGTGCTCGTATTGTTGGCATCGTCGAGCATGATACGGCAATCTTCGATACAGCGGGGCTGGACGTCGATTCTGTGGCGGAATTCCGGCGCGAGACCGGCTCGATCGGTGGCTTTCCAGGCGCTCAGTCAGTGCCTAGCGAACAAGGTTTGAGCTACATGGCGGCCGACATCTTGATCCCGGCCGCCAAGGAAAACGCGATCACCAATGAGAATTGTGACGATATCAACTACAAGCTGGTAGTTGAAGCGGCGAACGGACCGGTGACAGCCGAGGCCGAAGCGAACCTGGTCAAGCGCGGCATTATTGTGCTGCCGGATCTGTATGTGAATGCCGGTGGTGTGGTGGTCAGCTACTTCGAGTGGGTCAAGAACATCACCCACTTGCCATTCGGCCTGATGGACAAACGGCAGAAGATCAGTTCTGGCACCGCGCTTGTCTCAGCGCTCGAGGAAATCGCTGGCCGACCGCTCGATGAGGCAAAGCGGGCGCAATTGGCCCATGAGACAGGTGAGATCGACGTGGTGCGTTCCGGGCTGGAGGAGATCATGATCCGCGCTTTCGCCGACATCATGCAGACCAAATCGCGCCTCGATCCTTCGGTCACGTTGCGAACCGCCGCGTACGTGGTTACGATCGCGCGGATCGCCGAATACTACCGGGCGATTGGCTTGTAAGGACACGCAGATATGGACGTTCGGTGGCTCGAGGATTTCTTGGCCCTCGTCGAGCTCAGAAACTTTACTCGCGCCGCCGAATTTCGCAACGTCTCGCAGGCCGCTTTCTCGCGACGGATCCAGTCGCTAGAACAGTGGCTGGGTTCGGGCCTAGTGGTAAAGGGAGCGGTGCCCGTCCGCCTCACTGAGGCAGGAGAGAAGTTCCGCGAGGACGCGCGGGTGGCCGTAGAGAGGCTGCTCGATGCGCGCTCTTCGATCCGGACCAGCCAGTTCGAGGTTATGAGCCAAGTGCGCATCGCCATGCCGAATGTGCTGGCACGGTCCGAGTTCAAACAGGTGCTCGGCATCATAGGGGGCAAGGCCAACAGTTCCTTTTCGGTGATTGTCGGCACCACTAATGACGTGGTCGCCCGCTACTTGGCTGGAGACGCCGACATCCTCTTCTCGCATGATTGCCCGGCGATACCGACCCATGAAAGCCTGGAGGCCCATGACCGGCTGGTAATCCGCCGGGATCGCTTCATGCCCTTCGCCACCAAAGACACGGTTCTTCGCTCGAAGTTCAATTTCCCTGGTAACCCGCGTAATCCGTTCCCGATGGTCGCCTACTCCCACCGTGCCTATTTTGCCCGTTTGTTTGAGCATGTCCTTCAACGGTCCAACAGCGCCCTGCCCTACAAGGTCTGTGTGCAATGCGACATGTCGGACGTGCTGAAAGAAGTCATCGCTGCCGGCTATGGTGTCGGCTGGTTGCCGGAAAGCGCGGTGGACAAGGCGGCGAGGGAAGAGATTTCTCCTATCGGCGGATTGGAATGGCGGCTGGATGTCGACATTTGCGCTTTCCGTCCGCCGGGAGCGCAGGGACCTAAAATCGACGGATTGTGGGATGCGCTTCGCGCTGGTGTCCGGACCAAATGCGTTCCAGGTTTTTGATATTCCATTTTCATTGATCCATATACGGACCTTCCTGGCCAGCATTGAGGCTGACTGTAGAAGTTGCACTGCGCCTGAAGGAAGCATTGGCGAAACAGCGGGGTAGATACAGCTCTGTTCCGTGCGTAGGAAAAAAATCCAGGTGTCCGCCTCAGCTGCCGTTCAGCCTTTGCTTCAAAAGCATGCCAATCTTAATGTATCTGCCGTTTCCGTCCCATTGAGATATTTAGGCGCTGACGGTTGATGGGCGTCGGCCAAGGACACGGGCGAGCAAGTCAGGGAGTCCCGGGTGAGCTCATTTCTGGTTATTTGCAGCGGCGTAGGCCCAAGGCATCAGGGCGCCGATGTCCTTGTTGCGGTGACCGTTCGCCAGCTTGGTGAAGAGGTCAAACGGCATTGCCATTTGTGGACAGCTCCTGTTTTGCAAGGGTTTTCTTTGTGATTTTGATCTTTATGCGTAGCGGTCATTTGTCCGGCCTATTTGCGCGGCACGTTCGACCGCTGGCC
>NZ_JAXMOX010000089.1:0-17161 GCF_034669605.1 Leisingera sp. | reverse complement strand
CTCGGCGACGAGATGCTCCAGGCGTTTGTTGGCCTCCCGAAGCGCATCCCGCTCGCGCAGCACTGCCAGAACAGCGTCACGCTGGTCTTCGGGAATGGCAGAGAGGTCGATGGGCGCGGCGCCGGACCAGTGGCCGCTTGCGCGTCCTGCTGCGTCTCGACCTCGGCCACTGCGGTCTCGAGATCCTCGAAGGCCAGCTGCCGCTCGTCCTCGCTCAGCTTCTCCGACCGCTTGCCATGCACGGCCTGGTTCAGCTCGGCGACGAGATGCTCCAGGCGTTTGTTGGCCTCCCGAAGCGCATCCCGCTCGCGCAGCACTGCCAGAACAGCGTCACGCTGGTCTTCGGGAATGGCAGAGAGGTCGATGGGCGGGGCGCTGGACATGGCCGGACCATACCCTGATCTCCCCCTATAGGAGCAGGCTTTCCGCAGCCCGAGTCACTCTGCCACAGCTGGGCGGCGCGCCTCCAGAGACCGCACCCGCCGCCAGTCCAGTCCGGCAAACAGCGCTTCGAACTGGGCGCGGTTCAGCGTCATCGCGCCATCGCGGATCGCGGGCCAAGTGAAGCTGTTTTCCTCCAGCCGCTTGTAAGCCATAACAAGCCCGCTGCCGTCCCAGAACAGGATCTTCATCCTGTCCGCCCGTTTGGCGCGAAATACAAAGACCGTGCCGGTGAACGGATCTTCCGCCAGCGCTGACTGTACGAGCGCTGCCAGGCCGTCATGGCCTTTGCGGAAATCCACCGGCTTTGTCGCCACCAGTATCCGGACGCCCTGCGAGGGCATCAGCATGGCGTGGCCCCGAGCGCATGCACGATCTCTGCGATCCGGATTGCGGGCGTGCCGGGCGCCAGCTCGATCCTAACTTCGCCCGAGACGATCCGGATCACCTCTTCCGATGCCGTAATGTCCGGCTCCGGCGGCACCTCCGGCGCGTCGCAGACCACCAACGGGGCGAAGACCGGTTCGTCCGGCTCCACCGCTGGTAACACCAGCTTCCCCTGCTTCGCCAATCGGCGCCAAGCCGACAGCTGGTTTGCTAAGACACCATACCGCGCCGCCACGCCATTCACAGTCGCGCCCGGTTCGAGCGTATCCGCCACTGCCTGGGCCTTGGCTTCATCCGGCCACCGCCGGTGACCCGACGCGTAGATCTCGACACCCAACGAAATTAGAAACGAATTTGTAGCGCACATTGCGAAACGCACTCCCCACTATGAGTTGTGCAAGATCTCGCAGCACCGGATAGGCGCTACAACGTGGGGCCGGGACAGCGCTTACGATGTTTCCCGACACCATGCATATGTTCACCCTATGTCCGCTTATGTAGGTCTTTCACCAAAAGTGTGTCGGGTCCCCGTCTTGGGCTACCGGCAGCTTCCCCATGGCTTTGTGGCCGCCTGATCACAATATTCAGCAACGACTACTTCCGTATCGCCTCGAGATCGGGGGGATTACCCCCCTCTGGGCACGCCGAAGACTCCGCTGCCCGATGTGGCGTCATCTGAGTGGTATGGCAGTTCCATCTGTAGCTGAGAAAAACTCCACTGCAGGTTGATACGCGGTTGGGCGCGACAAACAAAAGACCGAATACGGCATCCTCTTGGAGGATGCCGTATTCGCTTTCCAAGCTCGTCAAATCAAGAGAAGATATTGATCCCAGGCATCAGTTTGAAATGCGGCAGATTGACGAACCTGCGGATCCAGCGCTGGATCGCCGGATAGTAGAACAGGTCAATACCGCCATCTCCTGCGAGGGCCGTATAGGGGAAGCAGGCGATATCTGCTATGGTCGCGTTCGGCCCCGCAATCCAGTCAAACCCTTGCAGTTCCTGGTTTGCCAAATGATCATCCAGGATCCGGAACAGCCTGTGAGCGCCTGCCCGTGCCTGTTCCACGTCCAGATCATAACCCAGAACGTCATGTAGCCGTGCAGCGGAGGCTGTGGACGTGATGCTGTCCGCGAAGGCCAGCCATTGCGCGACCCGACCCAGCTCAGCGGGGTCGTTGACGGGCCACCACGTGTTGCTGGAGTCGTAACGCGATGCCAAATAGACGAGAATTGCCTGTGCATCACGGATATAGGCGCCATCATCTTCCAGCACCGGGATTTGCCCCAAGGGGTTTATCTGGAGGAAGGCATCGGACTTGTGTTCAAGCCCCGGGAAGAAGTCCACGGCCTGCTTTTCGTGAGCAATTTCAAGGAAATCCAGAAGCAACCTGATCTTGTAGCAATTGCCGGACAGGACATAGTCGAAAAGCTTCATCTCATGCCACCTTGTCGAAGAGGGCGATCCCCCACTGGAGTTCATTGGCCTTCAGCCAACGGCGGTAGGCGATGGAAGATGCGTCTGCCCGTGTCGGCAGTTCCCAACGGGGATCGAGCGGCAGTTTCCGAGGAACCTGATTCTCGAGGATCATCCGGTCCTGCAGGAAGATGTTCTGCTGGAAGTGAAGAAGACCGGTATCGGTGTTCTCGTCATCAAAGACCAGGATGAACGAATGAACGATGCACTCGTCCTCTTCCACCGGCTGGATGAACAGTCCGACCAGATCCCAGACATTTTGCCGGATGGGGCAGGTCTTGTAGAGGATGGTCGAATAGGGATGCGGAACGCGATACTTGTATTCCGTCATCTGACCGCCGGTGGCCGCCGCCGATGCGAGGGGCTGGAAGAACTTGCATTTGGTCGCCCAAATCTCGTCGTTCTCTGCATCCATGCTGACGTCGTAGTTTTCGACGGAAGAATGGTCTTCCACACCCAGGATGTCGGTATGAACGAAAGGGAAATGCGCCATATCAAGGAAGTTCTCGACGCAACGCAGACCCGAGCAGCGGACGCCCACGCCCCCTGCGGTCACAAGACGCCGATCCGGTTCGTCGAACTCGGGCATGTCATAGAGCGGGCGGGGATTGTCGCTGAGCGTGGTCCAGAGGTGACCATAGCGAACCTGCGTCTGAAGGCTATGACCTTCGGCGTCGTTCACCGACAGAACGCCGGACGTGTTGTTTACCGTCAGATCCTGCGAAAGCAGTCGGACGGGTTTCGCTTTTGCACCTTCGAAATCGCCAGTGCGGCCGATTGCGTACCATTGCGAACGGGTGAAAGTGTCGGGTGTCATAGTGTGTTTCTCCTCGCTTGTCGAAGTGAGACGATCAACTTGCTAGGCTATGATGCCTGTTTAGCGGCGCTTGACGCCTTGAATATCTGCCGCAGATGGGTGGATAGCTTGCTGATGGAGATCGCGATTGCTTCCGAAGCATCGGCCGGAACAGAGGTGTGGATCATTGCGCCGTGTTCCTTCATGTCTAGGAACGCTAGGAGGACGTCTCCCGCGACTTTCGGGACGCGGACGATCGCGGCGTGATCGGTGATCTTAGACACGAGTTCGGCGCCAATGCCTTCGGCAAGCGCTTTCATGTTTGCCGGAGCAACGTCGACATGGACCGAACGGTTCGGAGCCCAGTCACCGTCGATCGAAGGTGCCTCTGACGTTTCGTCCGGGTTTGCGACCCAGATGACCCCGCCGGAATCCGCTGCGCGATAAACCCTGGCGCGAATCGTCTTGGGCGGTGCCAGATCAGGATGTGCCGGAATTCCCGCGCAACCACCGGAGCCGTTGTAGGACCAGCCATGATACAGGCATGTCAGCGTGTTGCCCCGAACGATGCCGTAGGACAGTCGCATACCGCGGTGCGGGCATCTGTTTTCCCATGCCCTGATCTGGCCGTCTTCACCGCGCCACAGGGCGATGTCGTTGTCACCGATCATGATACGTCCCGCCGTCTTGGGAAGAACGTGGTTCTGAAGGCCGGCAGGGAACCATCCGGCTTCGAGTTCTGTAGATTGCATTTCACTCCCCATTTCTGTGTTCTAAGCCCTAAGCACTGGGTGGCACGGCCCTGGTCGGGCCTGGCCGTTTCAGTCTCTTCCGCGGTGCCGGGCTTGGGTTCTGCACCGCGTCAGACGATCTCGACTGTGATCGTGTCGATGGTCACGTCGTCGGGTCCGAGCCAGCAGGCGATCTCGAACATGTCGATGACCCGTTCATCTCCGGTCAACATGATGGAGATGGATCTGGGCGACGCGCTTGTAATTGTGCTCGACAAGGAGAGGCGCCTTGCAAAGTGGCTGATCATGGCCAGGCATGGTTCAGTCCTGAGAGCGCCCTCAAGGGATACGCGTCGCGTTACCATGTCACAGGTCCAGAACCAGTTTCTTGCCCTTGCATCGAGACACGCAAGGCAAGATCAGCGTGCCGGAATCCTTCTCGGCGGGATTGAGGTACAGATCGCGGTGATCCGGTTCCCCCTCCAGAACGGTGGTCAGGCAAGTGCCGCAAACGCCCTGTTCGCAGGATGTCATCGGCTCCAGACCGGCAGCTTCCATAGCTTCGATGATGGTCTGGTCTTCCGCAATCGTCAGGGTGACGCCCGTTTTCTGCAGCACGACCTCGAAGCTCTCCCCGTCGAGGTCGAGCGAGTCGGCGTCGACGCTGAACCGTTCCAGATGGACGCGATCGTTGTTCCAGCCGCAGGTCTTCGCCAATTCTTCGATCAGGTCCATGAAGGGCCCGGGTCCGCAGAAATACAGGCGCGCATCTGCGGGCGGATTGGACAGGATTTGGGTCAGAACGGCGTCGAGTTCCGGTGGAACAAGTCCAAGATGGATCGGAACCTCGTCCAGCGCTGCCAATTCGTCCTTGAAGGGCAAATGTTCGTCGCTTCGGGCGAACAGGTGCAGGACGCATTTGCGGTTCATGGACTGAAGATGCCGCGCCATCGACAGCACCGGTGTGATACCGATCCCCCCGGCGATCAGGATCACCGGGCCTTCGTCGGACCGAAGTTCGAAGTTGTTCCGGGGCAGGCCCACTTCGATCTCGTCACCCTCTTTCAGAGTGTGCATCGCGGCGGAACCGCCCCGGCCGTTGGCTTCGCGCTTAACACCGATTTGATAGGCGTCGCGGTCGTTGGGCCCGTTCAGGAGCGAGTACTGGCGGATGAGGTCTTTGCCGGCGTGGACGTCGATATGGTCTCCCGGCGTGAACGTGACAGATGATCCATCGCAGGGGACGAGTTCAAACGACCGAATTTCCGGCGTTTGCTTTACAATTCGCCTGATTTTTACCCGTTGAGTATTCATGGCGTTTCCTTCGGCATTTCAAGAGGCATCATGCCGGGCATCGGCTTGAACTTCTCGAGTCTCATGAAGCGCTCCATCCACCTTGCAACGGAGGCGTAGGGAGCCAGGTCGATCCCGCCTTCTTCGGCGAGCGCAATGTAGGGAAGGCAGGCGACATCAGCGATGGTCGGATGCGGCAACGGCAACAGCCAATCGTGGCCCTCTTTTTCGGCGAACCAGAGATGTTCGTCGATGATCCGCAGCAGCTTGGTGCCTCTCGCCCGGGCCTTGGTCACGTCCAGGCGATAGAACATCGCATCATGGAGCCGCGCAGCCGAGATGGATCCCGTCAATTCGTCCGCAAAGGCGAGCCATTGGTAAATTTCGCCCTGGCGTTCGCGCGGGAACCATTTGCCGGAAACATCATATGCCGCGGCCAAGTAGACCAGGATGGCTTGCGCATCGCGAATGGTTTGACCATTGTCCTCGATGGCCGGAAGTTGTCCCAGCGGGTTGATCTTGAGGAAACGGGGCGATTTATGCTCGTATCCCGGATAAAAGTCGACAAGGGTCGACTGATATTCCAAGTCCAGCTGATCCATCAGGAATCGGACCTTGAAGCAGTTCCCCGAAAGGGGGTAGTCATGGAGCTGTATCATGACTCCTCCAATCTTAGCCTGATCGCTGACAATTCCGCGCGTCTTTGCTCTGGATTGCCGGTCGGGTAGACCATCGTTTCATCTTTCCCCCAGGGTGTAAGATGATCGACGCTGGTATCGACCCGCTGCCGGACTTGCTCGATCGGCGCCGCGATGTGGACCGGATAGCACGGCTCTCCGGCGCTTTTCGCAGGCGTACAAGCGTCGTGGCTCGCCCAGACAAAACCGTCGGCCACGGTCGTGGAGTAGACGGTCGCGCGAATGTCTTCGACCGTGCGACCCTGCAAAGCAGGGACCAGGGTCACCAGACCGGATTCGTCGAAACGCCAGCCATGGTACACGCCTTCGAGATAGTCCCCCATGTTCCGTCCGGCGCTGAGCCTGACGGAGCGGTGAGGGCAGCGATCCAGCCAGACGTGGATCGCGCCACTGGCGCCTCGCCAGATGACCAGGGGTTTGTCGCCCATCATCGACCTGACGATCGAATTGGGCCGGACGTCTTTTTCGAGTGCAACAACGTAGGAGGTCATGTCATCGCTCCATAGTTTACATTGTTGGCCCGCAGCCATTCGCGGTAGCGCAACGAAGAACTGTCCACCTCGATGGAGGTTTCCTCGTCATTGAGTGGCAGTTTCTTGTGGGCATGCCGTTCGAGAACGTACTTGTCCTGTGCCGAGATACACTGCTGGTCGGCTTTCAACTGTCGCTCGTCCATCCAGTCCTCTTTTACCCACGCAAGCAGCTTGTGCGCGATGAAGTTTTCTTCATCCAGGGGCTGTGCGAAAATGCCCAGATAGTCGTATCGACCCGGCGTCGTCGGGCGATGGATGAAGAGAACAACCGAATACGGGTCGGAAATCCGGTAGGTGTATTCCGAGACCGAATTCGTCAGTGGCAGCCAGGCTTTCTGTGACTTGAGCCACAACGCGCCCTCGTCATCGACGCTTGCCTCCCCCGGAACTAAATCAAGATGGTCCTCATCGCCCAAGATATGGGGATGCAGGAAGGGGAAATGTGCGTTGTCGATCACGTTGTCCACGATCCGAAGGCCCGAACACTTGATGGGCGTGGACCAGATGTTCATGACGAGGCGATCAACCTCGTAGTATTCGAGTAGTTGTTGGGGCGGGCCGTCGGGTTCGCCGAGGCTTGTCCAGATGTATCCCAGCCGTTCTGTAATCGGCAGAGGGCGCGAGCCGGTCGACGCGGAAATCCAGGTCTTGTGGATTTCCAGGTCGATGTCATGGCCCAGAAGCCGTGTCTTCGTCGCGTTCCTCCGCCGGATGTCCGTCGGTGACCCGAGTGGGTACCAACGGTTCCAGACCTCCGCGTCTTCGTGAGCGTTCATTCCGGTCACATGCTTTCGGTGACGTCGGTGAACAGGGCTGCTTTGAAGGCGTCTTCGCCTTTTGCTGCTGCGAGGGACAGTTCGCGGAGCCATTTCCGGTACTGGTTCGAGATCTTGTCCGTCGGGAGCGAAACCTCGTCCAGAAAGATCGGGCCAGGCTGGGTCTCGATGACCGGCTGATCTTCCGCCAAGACGATCTTCTGGAAATCGAGCGGCTGATTATCGGGCAGGTTTTCGTCGGTATGCGCGATGATCATGAAGTTCCGGCACGAGTTCGCCGAGATCGGGCTAGAGGTCGTCCAGAGAAGGAAAGGCTGATCGTTCTTGTACAGCCTGATCGACAGGTTGACGCTGAACGGCATGGAGTTGCGGTAGTTCCAGCTTCCCAGCGGGCTATCGTCCGGCAGGGTGTCAAGCATGTCGCGGCCCGGCTCCATGAAGAAGCGAAGTTCGCCGCCCACGCGGTCAACAGGCACGATTGCCGGTTCGGAGTATGCCGGGTCATAGAGGGTGCCCGGATGCACATAGGCGAAGTGCGAGAAATCGGTGAAGTTTTCCCAGCGGCGTTCGGCCGAGCTGTCCCAGTTGTAGGGCTCAGCGACGATCTGGCGCTTGAATTCCGGGTTTTCCCAAGCTTCGCAGTAAGGGATTTTGGTGCAATCCCAGGAGCTGTCGAGGCGGACCCAGATGATCCCGTACCGCTCTTCGCAGTCATAGGCGGGTGTGAACGCCTTTTTCGGGATCGCGTCGTTCGGGCAGGCCGGCATGTGCTCGCAGCGGCCGCTGGAACCATATTCCCAGCCGTGATACGGGCATTGGATGCGGTTGTTATCAAGCACCTTGCCGACTGACAGTTTCGCAAAGCGATGTGCGCAGCGGTCTTGCATGGCGACGTATTTTCCGTCCAGTCGTGCGATGACCAGCGGTTCGTCAAGCAGTGTCCTACCGATCAGACCGTTGCCCGCCGGTTCGGCGGCCTCGAGTTCGTTGACGGTTGCGACAGGATGCCAGAAATGACGCAGATAGCTTTGGTCTGCGGTGAGTGGAGACAAGGTGTTCATTATTCCTCCCGGTTAGCTACCGTTAATAGTTACTTTCAAGAAGCCTAGCGGACGGGGCCGCGTTTAAAAAAGTGCATTAAGTTGTATCTTGTGTTTCGGATTCTGAACGCAGTTCGGTCGCCCCGGGGATACCGCCGAACAGGCGACGATTCGCTATCTGACAATCAATTTTAGCCCGTGGCTGAATGCGAGCGCTTGCCGGACCGGAGTCCGGTACATCTGTTCGACCGGGATTGCCAACTTGGCGATCAGTTCCTGATCTTTCACGGCTTTGGCGGCTTCTTCCTTTGCTTCCAGCAGAGCGAACACTTCCAGGATGATGTCCGGATTGCGAAGAAGCGCGTCACGCACGCGTTGATCAAACTCGAAATCGGCCTGCGGCGTTTCAGCGCCAGCAGGGGCCGTGGTCATGGTAAGACCCACTGCTGCCGCCAAAACTGCCTTGCGCCATGGTATGTTGCTCAAAATCATTGCTCGTTTCCTTTCCGTTCTTCAAATTGCGGCGGTTTCATTGCCTGTTTAAGAATATTCCGCTAGGTCGTGTTGACAAAAGGGATTGAACGAACCCGCTGACGCGGGAGGGGTGTAGCTATTGGTGGGAATGGCCTCCTGATGGGAAGGTTTGGTTGCTGAGACCAACCTTTATCAGGAGACCATCCCATGGCTGATGCCACATCAGCGGTAAGCCCGCTGCGCCGCCGTATGATCGACGACATGACGCTTCGCAACCTGTCGCCGGCCACGCAACGATCCTATCTTCATGCCGTTGCAAAGTTCAGTCGGTATTTCGACTGTTCGCCGGATCGACTGGGGCTGGAGGATGTCCGCGCCTTTCAGGTCTACCTTGTATCGCAGGGTATTTCCTGGCCAGCTTTGAACCAGACGGTCTGTGCCTTGCGCTTCTTCTACGGCGTGACGCTGAACCGGGCAGAGATCCCCGAACGGATCGCCTATGCGCGCACGCCACGCAAATTGCCAACGATCTTGAGTGCCGACGAGGTCGTGCGTTTTCTTGAGGCGGTGCCGTCGCTGAAGGCACGCGCGGCACTGACAACGGCCTATGCCGCGGGCCTGCGTGCCTCCGAGGTAGTCAGTTTGAAGATCACGGATATCGACAGCGATCGCATGCTGATCCAGGTCCGTCATGGCAAAGGCGCCAAGGACCGGACCGTCATGCTCTCGCCGCAGCTTCTCGGCATCTTGCGGACTTACTGGCGCCTGGCGCATCCGAATGACTGGTTGTTTCCCGGCCGTGGCGACAAACCGATTGATGTGCAGGTGCTGCATTCCGCCTGCCGGTCCGCGACCAAAGCGGCGGGACTGACCAAGAAGGTCAGCGTGCACACGCTGCGACACAGCTTCGCCACCCATATGCTGGAGAACGGTGTCGACATCCGGGTGATCCAGGTGCTGCTCGGACACGCGAACCTGTCGACCACTGCGCGCTACACGCAGGTTGCCACAACGACGATCGCGAAGACGCAAAGCCCGTTTGATCGCCTGAGCCTGGAGGTGGTGCCACCCGGCTGAGGCGCGCGCCATGCGCCCGGCCGTGGAGGTGGCGGATATTTTCCGTCGCTATGGCGAAGCGTGGCGGCAGGCCCATGACGGACATCTGGGCCGTGTCGAACGCCGGGCAATGAGCGCGATCGAACTGTGCAGGACAGCTGCGCTTGGCGGCCATGTCGAGGGTTGCCGGACCTGCCGCACGGTGCGTGTCGCCTATAATTCCTGCCGCAACCGGCACTGCCCCAAGTGCCAGGGGGCGGCGGCGCGTGACTGGCTGGAGGCCCGGGCAGGTGATTTGTTGCCGGTGCCCTATTTCCATGTGGTCTTCACGCTGCCCGAAGAGATTGCAGCCATTGCCTTCCAGAACAAAAAGCGTGTCTACGGTATTCTGTTCCGGGCGGCAGCCGAGACCCTGCGCATCATCGCTGCCGACCCCAGACATCTCGGCGCCGGGATCGGTCTCATCGCGGTACTGCACAGCTGGGGCCAGACCCTCAACTACCATCCCCATCTCCATTGCATCGTACCGGGCGGGGGCCCATCGCCGGACGGCAGCCGCTGGGTTGCCTGCCGTCCCAATTTCTTTCTGCCGGTCCGGGTGTTGTCGCGCCTGTTCAGACGGCTGTTTCTGGAAGCATTGCGCGCCGCCTTCGAGGTCGGGCAGTTGCAGTTCTTCGGCGAGATTGAAGAATTGGCCGACCCGCCAGCCTTTGCCCGGATGCTGACTTCGGCAAGCCGCCGCGACTGGGTCGTTTATGCCAAACCACCCTTTGGCGGACCAGGGCAGGTGCTGGCCTATCTCAGCCGCTATACGCATCGCGTTGCCATCTCCAACTCCCGCCTGATCAGCATGGAGGACGACAGGGTGACCTTCCGCTGGCGCGACTATCGTCGTGGCCGCAGACCCAGAAGGATGACCCTCGACGCCGGTGAGTTCATCCGGCGTTTCCTCCTGCATACCCTGCCGGACGGCGTTCATCGCATCCGTCATTACGGCTTTCTCGCAAACGGACAGCGCGCTGCCCGTCTCACAACCTGCCGGGCGCTGCTGGCTGCCGGTACACCGGAGGCAGCCGACCGCGTTCGACCCGCAACAAGCCCCGAACCTGTTTCGCGTCCTTGCCCCTGCTGCGGCCGGCCGATGGTCACACTCGCCGTCTGGTATCATGGTCAGGCACCACCCACCGGACCGTTCTGGAATGACAGCTCATGAGCACTCGGGGCAAACCACCGCCACGCGATCCGCAGCCGACCCGCACGAGGGCCGGCAAGATGGTATGCGGGCCAAGGCCCCGATTACGCCGGTCCTGGTCGCTCCGGGAGACCACCGGCCCGCAAACCGGACCGGTTCAGCGGTCCCTCGCGACCAGCCATGGCGCCATCAGCCGACTGTTCGGCACCATTCATCCGCACGTACGCCCCCTTGGTTATAACGCCAGGCCAATGCCAGAGCCGCAATCCCCATAGCGCAAAACCGGCCCGAGAGTTTGTTCAATCCGGCTTCAATGAGGTCCGCCCGACACCTGTGCGGCGGCATCGGCGTTCTGCCCGCGGACCTCACAGAACCCTCCAGATTCACAGGCAGCGCTGAACGTGATTCATATGTGGACGCCCCCTGTGGCAAGGGCTGATTTTGTCGTGTTGCGTTGATCGGTTGCTTTCATATGTCCGGCCTGTTTGTGCGGTGTGCTGTTCCGCTGGCCTTGATGGAAATCCGCCGGTGAGGTCCCTAATCAAGCTGGCGCGTTTGCGAAGCGCATTGAATCAGACGGGTTTTCCTCGCCATTGGCTCGGTCGTTACGCATCATCGACTGCCATTGCCAATTCGGGTTTGGGCTGCATGCCTTTCAGGCGGGCAACCCGTATGGTCGGTAGGTGTCTCCTCTCGTCAGGATCGCCCAGGCGATGCGGGCGAGCTTGTTGGCCAACGCGACAGAGACAAGCCGGAATGGCTTTTTCTCCAGCAGGCTATTGATCCAATCAGTCATCGGTGACGGTGTCCTCTTCGCATGGCGCATCACGGCTGTCGCGCCGACCACCAGCAATCTTCGTAGATATCGGTCGCCCTGCTTCGAGATGCCGCCGAGCCGCATTTTGCCGCCGGTCGAGTGCTGCTGAGGTGTGAGACCGAGCCAGGCAGCGAACTGTCGGCCCGAGCGGAACTGATCGGGGTCCGTCACAGTGGCAGCAATGGCGGTTGCGGTGATCACGCCGACGCCGGGGATGGCCGCGAGCCTGCGGCTGGCTTCGTTTTCGGCATGCCAGGCCCGCAGTTCCCGGTCGAGCATGCTGATCTCTTCGGTCAGTTCGGCAAGTCGTCGGATCAGGATTTCAAAGGCTCGGCGGGCATAAGACGGAAGGTCGTTATCGGCGAATGCCCGGTCAGCCAGTTTCACAAGATTGGCGATGCCAGGATTGGCGACAAAGCCGAATTCGGCCAGATGGGCGCGCAGTGCATTTGCAGCCATCGTGCGCTGACGAACCAGCAGTGAGCGGGTCCGATGCGCCATGAGAATACCCTGCTGCTCGACCGTTTTCACCGGCACGAAGCGCATGGTTGGACGCTGAACTGCTTCGCAGATCGCTTCCGCATCCAGTGCGTCACTCTTACCGCGCTTGACGTACCCCTTCACATACGAAGGCGGCATCAGTCGGACTTCGTGCCCCATGGCGATCAGCGTGCGCGCCCAGTGATGCGCTGTGGCGCAGGCCTCCACACCGATCAGGCAGGGCGGTAGTTTCGAGAAGAATGGGATCATCTGCTTTCGATGCAGACGCTTCACCAAAACCGTCTTGCTGTTCTCATCTATGCCATGCGCCTGGAAAACGCTCTTGGCCAGGTCAAGCCCTATCGTTGTGATCTTCATAATGGCCGCTCCTTTTCTGCCGCGAATTGTCGACCTGAGCGTATCTGTCTCAAGTCTCTGTGGCAGGGGCGTCCACATCATCAAGCTGGTATCTGCGATGGAGGCCAGCTTGGCACGAGACCTAATGACGAACGAAGAATGGGCGTTCTTTGAGCGTTTCATCCATTCTGCCCGCGCCCCGAATGGTCGCAAACCTACCAATCATCGCCTTGTTCTTGACGGGATATTCTGGATTGCCCGGACCGGCGCGCCATGGCGCGATCTGCCGGAAGAGTTTGGCAAGTGGTCGAGCGTCTACCGCCAGTTCCGGCGCTGGACGCTGGCGGGGCTATGGGAGGAGATCATGGAGGCCCTGAACGAAAGCGGGGCCGTGCCAGACGCCCTGCAAATGATCGACAGCACCGTGATCCGGGCCCATCATCAGGCAGCGGGTGCAAAAGGGGGACTCCGCGACAGGGTTTCGGCCGTTCTAGAGGTGGCTTCACGACCAAGATCCACCTCCTCGTCAACGCGCATGGTCTGCCCATGAGAACCGAAATCACGCCAGGGCAAACGTCCGACTATCTGGGCTTTGACCTGGTCATGGCAAAAAACCTGCCCCAACCTAAGATATTGCTGGCCGACCGCGGCTATGACGCTGACGGCATTCGTAAGTCTATGAATGACCGTGGCGTTCGCCCCGTGATCCCCATGCGCCGGTCCCGCAAGAAACGCGTCGGTGTGGATCGTTCCTTGTACCGGCTTAGAAACCTGGTCGAACGATGCTTCAACAAGCTCAAGAACGCCCGCAGGGTCGCAACCCGCTACGACAAGACAGCCGAGAGTTTCCTTGGCTTCGTCGATATTACGTCTATCCGCCTATGGCTGCGCCATTTGTCAACATGACCTAAGCTTGTTCGCCCTAAAGGAGAAGTCCTATGCGACGCCTGATGACGAAATTCTGGAAAGAAATCGCCTACCTGGTGGGCTTTGCTGTGCTGGTTGTTCTGCAGCTCGAAACCATCGGGTTGTTCTATCTCGGCGCAGGTGCAGTCTGGTTTGTTGTCTGGCTGCTGCGGAACAGCGGCGGAACCTACGACCCAGAGCCCGATTTGATCGACTCGCGAGGGCTGTATGGCGGTTACTCGGATTATTACCATCGGCACTAGCATCACTCGCTTTCTCTTCTGAGGCCGGTGAAAATGTGGCCGCCGATCTGAACATTCTGGTGCCCGCGCGCGTGTGACTCTCTGCCGAGCCAGGCGGGCACCGAATTGGCTTGCTCCCCGGCGGTTACATGCGCCTCCATGCCTTTCGGTGAGTAATAGTGTGTCGCACCGCCGGTAACGTCGGGAATCTGTCCGGCGGCAACACCGTCGACAATCCGGCCGATCCGCTCATATTCCGCGCTGCCCTCTTCGAGTTTCATTGGCAGGCCGTTTCCGCCAACGCCGTTGTTCCAGGCAGAGAACTGCTTGAGCTGCAGGCTGACCTCGGCCGGATTGTCTCCCCAACGCTCATCTGAAACCCGGTTCATGATCACGTGCGCCACAGCGACCTGACCTGTTTCACTTTCCCGTCCAGCTTCTCCGGCGATGGTCCGGATCATTACATCCCGGTCATAGTTTGAAAGCTGAGGTGTGCCGCTGATCGCGGAGGATACTGCTGAGCCTGCATCGAGAACGCTGTCCACGATGTCCTCTCCTGTCGTCCAAACCTTCTGAAGCGCGCCAGGAACCACTCCGAAATCTTGACCGTCGACCACTGCGCGCTCATTTTCTGTGGCCTTGGAAGTTGCCTGCTCAGACAAGGCATTCCTATGGTTTTCCATGGCCCCTTGAACCTTCCCGGTGGCCTCAGTGATCCGGCCAAACTCTTTATGATGATCCATGCCGCTGGACGGCAGGCGCTGGGTGGTGATTTCTTCCGTCGGGCGCGAAAGCGTGTGGGCCTGTGCCAAACCTGGGTTCGGCCGATCCAGGCCAAGCTCCTGAAGCAACCCGGGCAGGACTTTCTCCACGGCGGCCTCCTGGGCTTTCACACCAGCGGTGGACTTCGGGTTGAGGAAGCCGGAGATCTGCTGCTCACTGTATCCAGCCTCACGCCATTCGCCGATCACCGCGTCGGTCAGCTGGCCATCATAGCTGATGCCGTGCGAATAGAGGTTGCTTTCTGCCGAGGCCAGAGTTTGAGCCTCTTCCCGCGCCTCTGCATATGCGTTCCCTTTGCGCTGCACATTGTCGATGCTCCAGCGTTCGCCGCCGTCCTCGGTATTGGTCAGGCTGCTGTGTTCACTGGCCCGGATCGAGTTCACTGCATCGCCGTATTTGGCGACTGTTTCCGTCAGGCCAGAGTCCCGCGCGGCAGACGCCACACGGCGATAAGAGTCGCTGTCGAGACCTGTCCCATTGATACTGCCTTGTGCACCAAGGACGGTCCCGCCTGGTGTGCTTGCAGACAACGCCACCTTGTAGGCGGCATCCACTGAGATCCCATGTTCTTTGGCGAAATTCTCCACCGCTGTGTGTGCTTCGCGCGCCTCTTCGGTCCATCTATGGCTCTGCGAAGTGGAACTATCGCTGGCGGTGCTGGTGCCGGAGGATAAGGACAGGCCGAAGTTCGCATAGTTGGCGGCAGTCTGATTGAGGGCGGTGCTCCACTCATCGCGCATCGAGGTTGCGTTGCGGATCGCAGCCTCTTTCCGGATGGTTTG
Organism: Leisingera sp.; assembly: GCF_034669605.1. Lineage (GTDB taxonomy): Bacteria > Pseudomonadota > Alphaproteobacteria > Rhodobacterales > Rhodobacteraceae > Leisingera. The sequence continues at coordinate 1,900 of NZ_JAXMOX010000089.1, read as the reverse complement.
GCCTACCCGCGCCGACATGCCGCCGGTCGATTGGGCGGTACCGGTGGCGAAGGTCGCGGAGCCATCGGCGTTGACAGTCCGCATCGCGCCATTTGCCATCCGGACTGTTGCAGCTCCGGCGTCCCGAACCGAGGAGGTATTCCACTTGTTGGCCGCGAAGTTGTTCATGCTGGCATTGGAGAGGGAGATATTGCCGGTGGCTGCTTCACGGCCGGATTCAATTGCAGCCCCCTGCCCCACGTTCAGCATCGAGGTCGCAAGCCCGGCCATGCGGCTTGCGCCGAACAAGATCACAGTGGAAACGAAGGGCACCGACATCATCAGGTAGCCCGCGACAGTGCCAACGTCCTGTTCGACCGCACGGACGCCCAGGTAGTTGGCAAAGGTCAAAGAATAGTCGAGGGTGCCGGTGCTATAGGAGCCCATTGCTTCCCGATAATAGCCGGAGCTGGCTTTCATGACGATGGAATGCAGGATGGCGGAGAGCGGATCCCAGGCGGCTAGCCAGAGGAAGCCCCCGAAGTATCCCTTCATGACATTCCACACCAGCGGCGTCATCATCATGATCATCGCCAGCGGAAACGCCGCGTAATAGAGCGATTCAAAGACGATTTTCAGGAGCGGCACCCATTTCAGAGCCGAGATCCCGACAGCGCTGTAGCTGGCCGAGGTCTGGGCCTCCGTTCGAGCTGCCTGATAGGCCGTCATGGCCGCGTTGTTTCCAGACGAGGCAATCAGCCGTTGCACCGCGCCGTCCAGTGAGTTGACCAGCATGGTTTGCCGGATGGTTGCCTGAGCGCCGGCCGAGGTCATGCCGATGAAGGTCTGAAACTGGTTGAGTGTCCGCCGCATGTCAGCCGCGGAGAGTGCGGGATCCGCAGAAAAGTGGCTTTGGTCTGCCGCAGCGGCCTTCTGGTAGAGGACGTTCTGCACTTCATTGTTGAGACGGTTGGTGATCTGCGGCCAGCCGTCTGCGCAGGTCGTGGTTTCCTCCAGAACCGGATCGTAATAGGCCAGAGATTGCGGAACATTGGCACCGATGTAGGCCACCAGATTGCCCGCCTGACCCAGTTCGCCCACATCGACAATGCCGATGTTCGAACCATCGACCATGCAGTTTTCCATGAAGTTCACGAGGGTTTCCTGAACAACCGGAGTGACAGAGCGCCAGCGGGCCGCCTGGCTCAGAATGGTGGAGCCAAAGAGCATTCCGGATTTCTGGTAGGTCAGGTTATCCGGTGCAGCGAGCAGCGTTTCCATCACATCGGTGAGCGAGGCGCTGGCCCTCGATGTCAGAGACCCGACCCAGGCCACGGACCACGGCACATTGTCCACGGTGCCGTAGATACCAAGCGGCACGGTGGAATCCATGATGATCACGCGCGCCCTGGGGCCGAGGCCGACAGTGACCACCAGCATCACGCCGATGAAGTAGGTCACCGCCTGCCGTGCTGCTCCGAAAATCGCCAGTTGGAGGCCGGCCACGAGCACGCCAGCGACGATGCCGCCGTAAATCAGTGCTCCGAAGTTGCCCGAGCCGGTGAAGGCCGCGAGGTAGTTGAAGACATCATAGAGATAGTAGCCGCCGCCAACCGTGTGGATTTCGAGTTCGGGCATAGATCACTGCCCCCCGGTCTGAGTGATGATGTTGCCGAAAATCGCATTGGAGGATGCGGCCAGTTCCCCCCTGGCGAGGCTCAGACGCTCCAGGTTGCGCAGGGCTTCCGCGTATTTCCGCTGTGCAGAGGCCCGCAGGTCCTGCAGCACGCCTTTGGTTTGACGTACCGTGTCCTGAAACTCCCGGTTGATGTCACCGGCAATATCGACGTTGGCGGCCGAGTTCAGGATCTCGTTCATGCCCTCGTCAATGTAGGCAATCGCCAGATCGACCGCGACCAGC
>NZ_JAXMOX010000088.1:0-17170 GCF_034669605.1 Leisingera sp. | reverse complement strand
GATGATCGGGCCCAAGGACTGATGGGCAAGCCGGTCAATCTGAACCGGTACAGGAAAGAAAAGGCGCGGGCCGGGAAAAAGGCCCGCGCTGACCAGAACGCTGCTGCCTTCGGACGGAGCAAGGCGGAAAAAGATCTGGACAAGGCACGCAATGCCCAAAAGATCAAACGCCTGGACGAGCACAAGCGCGACGAATGAATTCCCGTCCCAAGAAGCATTCCCTGACCTTGCGCGGGCACCGCACCTCGGTGTCGCTGGAGGATGAATTCTGGGATGCTTTCCGCGAGATCGCCGCGGAAGACCAACGAGCAATCAACGACTTGGCGGCGGAGATTGATGAAATCCGCGGCGAGGACTGCGGGCTGGCATCCGCAATCCGCCTGTTCGTGCTGCGGCGGTTGAAGGCGCGTTAATCACGCACAGGCAAGCGGAAAGCATGTCTGTCCCAGTTCAACTTTCACCCGACGCCTGGATCCAGCAGATCTTTCAAGTCGCAAGCGGCCGCAAAAGGCAATGTGGTCCGGCGTAAGAAGTGCGACATAGAGCGTCTGGTAGGCTGGGAGCAGTTCCAGCTGGAATTACACCGGCGCGGCTTCCATGCGGTCGAAAACGCAGGCCAAGTTGTGATTTTCTGCAACCGGGAACCGGTACGCATAATTTTCTGAAGAAAATTCGAATTCTTTTGGCTACCTTTCCGTCAGGCGGATACAGATACCGTATTTTGACCGCACCGTCAGATGCGCTACCGGCACCGGAACCTTGCCCGCCACCGGTGTAATGCGGAACTGACGCAGGATCATCGACAGGATCAGCGGCCCTTCTACCATGGCAAACCCTGCCCCGGTGCAAACCCTTGCCCCGGCTGAAAACGGAATATAAGCCTCCCGCTGGCATTGCCTGCCGTTCTCCGTCCGCCAACGCGCCGGATCGAACCTGTCCGGATTCTCCCACAGCCGCTCATGCCGGTGCAAATGCCAGGGGCTCAGCACCATTTGCGCCCCCTTGGGCACATTGCGATTGCGGAATTGTTCCGGGCATGCTGCCTGGCGCACCATCATCGGCACCGGAGGGTAGAGCCGCAGCGTTTCGCGAAAGACATCCCGGCTGATTTTCAGCTTCGAAACCGCGGCAAAGCTTTCATCCTCCAGCGCCTCGGCTTCAACTGCCACCTTTTCCTGCCATTCGGGATAAAGCGCCATCAAATACAGCGCCCAGGCCAGTGCCGAGGCGCTGGTTTCATGCCCCGCCAGAAAGAAGATGGCCACTTGATCCACCATCTCGGCAGCATCGAAGGTGCTGCCGGTTTCCGGGTCGCGAGTGGTCATGATCTTGGTCGCCAGGTCATCTGGCGCCGTGCCCGCGCGGATTGCATTCATACGTTCGCAAGTCAGCTGTGCAATCAGGCCCCGGATCACTTCAGCGTTCCGGCGGGTGCCTCGGCGGAAAAACCGCGGCATCCAGCGCGGCAATGGCACAAAAGCCGCCAGGTTCAACAGCGGCTGGCTGCGCTGGTAGTCCCGGAAACGGCTGAAAACCTGCCCTGCCACCTCATGTTCGATCGGGATCGAAAACAGCGTGCGGAAAATCACATCCGCCGCCGCATGGGACATCTCCTCCTCGATCTCGACAGCTCCCTGCCGCCCTTTCAGCCGGGCCACTGCCGCTTCCGCCGCGGCGCGCATCGCCGGATACGTGTCTTTCAGCCGCCCGCCTTCAAAGGCCGGGTCGATGATCCGCCGCTGCCGCTTCCAGGTCTCGCCATTGGTCAGAAACACCGAATTGCCCAGCAAAGGCTTCAGCCCCTCCGCAATGCGGTCCGACTTGGGAAAATCATCCGGGCGTTCCTTCAGCAGGGTTTTCACCAGATCCGGCTGGTTGACCAGGAAAGAGCGGAAAAACGGTGTGCGGAACTCAGCCATCCAGGCACGGTACAACCGCGCAGGCTGGGCCGAGAGTATATCCTGACGAAACAGCTTCAAATAGCGCCAGAACGAAACGCGGTCCGGACGCGCGGGCGGTTTCGGCGGCAGAATTTCGGTCATTCAGCGGCCACCGAAGTGAATTTGGACACTGCTGTATCGATACGGGACTGCGACGGTTTGCGGTCCTTATAACGCGCGGCAAGCGTCAGCGGCCCGGCGGTTATGCGGAAGTAGTCATAGTCGCCTGGCTGGTCGAAAGCGCAGAGATACTGGAAGTGCAGCCGGAAAAACCTCCAGCGCAGCTGTTGCCACCGTTCCGGGCTGAGGGTCTGGGTGAAGGCGGCGGAAAATACCAGCGGCCAACGCTTGCCCGCTGCTGCGACACCGCTGACTGACACCGGGTCGCACAGCGCAAAGGCGCAGCCGTCACCGGGTGCAGTGACATCGACCCAGGCCAGCTCGTGCCGCTGGGACAGATACTGCAGATCTGCCCGCAAACGCTCCGCCCGCGGCAGAAACGACACCATCGGCACGACCTGCCCCAAGGTCAGAAACCCCAGTGCCGGGCTGTTAGCGGGCAGTCCCGCGCGGATCAGGTCCGCCAGTACGGACACACCGACATGCGCGCCCGAGGAATGGCCTGCCACCAGCACCTCGTCCAGGTCCGGATCTTGCAAAGCGTTCGAAATCAGCACCCGGAATTCGCCCATCCGGACATCCATTTCCGGCGCGATAGCGCCGCGGCAGGCCGCGGAATGGGCATAATCGTGCATCAGGTAATAGGCAAACAACTTTCCGTCCCGCTTCTTGAACCAGCGCAACAGCGCGTAACCGGCACCAAGGCCCAAACCCCAGCCAATGGCCGGCGCCGCCGGACCGGAAAGGCCGGCAGATGCGTCCACCGACCCGAAGACATACGCAACGCCCCAGGCCAGCAGCAGCGCCAAAACCGCCTGCAGCAGCAGCATCCCAACCGGGTAAAGCGCGGCAATCACCGGCCCCTTGCGCAGCCGCATCAGCCGCAGCAGTGCGCCGGTGGAGATGTAGATCCAGGCGGTGCGCAGCAGTTGCCAATAGGTTGCGGGGATCGTGGCCTCCATGCTGCCGCGCACGATGTCGGACCAGACCAGAACCTCGATATCGGCTTCGGTCTGCACACCGTTCATCCCGGACACCACGTGCCAGCCGAAGGGGCCTTTGGTCTGCTTGGGCGACAGGGTCAGGCTGTAGCCGGAAATCTCCGCCTGCGCCGTGCCTTCCTTGCGGTACAGCTCGCGGTAACGCCGCGGATGAATCGGATCATAGCCGGGTATGTAGAATACCCGCCGCTTGCGCACCCGCTGTTGACCGTGCTCCTGCTGTGTCACGCCCTGGCCTGCATCATTGTTCAGCCGCCAGACTAGCAGTGCATTCCGGCAAGAGTAAGGCCCGGGATGACAAAGAAAAAGGGGCCCCGAGGCCCCTGATGCTTCCGCTCTCAGCCCAGCGTTGCCAGTGCCGGGAATGTTTCCAGCAGCCACCATGAGAAAGTGGTGAACAGCCCGGTGACCAGCATAATGCCGACAACCAGCAGCAGCCCGCCCATCACCTTTTCAATCATCCCCATGTGCCGCTTCATCTTGTTCATCAGCGTCATTGAGCGGTTGAGGAACATCGCCGCCAGCAGGAAGGGAATGCCCAGACCTGCGGCATAAACGCCGAGCAGGATTGTGCCGCGGCTGACGGAAGCCTCAGAAGCGGCCAACGACAGGATCGCGCCCAGCTGCGGCCCGATGCAGGGTGTCCAGCCAAAGGCAAATGCCAGCCCCAGGACATACGCGCCCAACGCGGAACCACCGGATTCACCCGCTTCCATCCGCGCCTCGCGGTCTAGCAGCGGAATGCGGAAAACGGACAGGAAATGGAGGCCGAATATGATCACGACAACGCCTGAGACTTGCGCGAAAAGCTCCTGATTTTGCAGCACAAATGCGCCAAACGCCGAGGCGGTGAACCCGAGCAGCAGAAACACCGTGGACAGCCCCATGACAAAGAACAGCGCAGCAATGACTGCCTTGCGCCGGGCAGCTGAAGTGCCTTGCATCTCGCCGATGGTGACGCCGCTCATATAGGCTAGGTACGGCGGCACGATCGGCAGAACGCAAGGCGACAGAAAACTGATCACGCCGCCTAGCAGCGCCACCAGCATGGCAGGGAGCAACCCTGCGTCAATGATCTCGATTCCAAACATGTCCAACTCATATGCCAGCAATTGACCAACGTCACGGGGCAAGCTGGTCACATCCTTGTGGACAGGATGAAACATCCCGCTTATCTCAAAACCATGACCGAGATCAAAGAGACATTGGACGCCATCGGGCTGCTGTGCCCCCTGCCCGTCCTGAAGGCCCGCAAACGGCTTAAATCGCTGCAGCCCGGCCATGTGCTTCAACTTCTGGCGGATGATCCGGCAGCGGTAATTGACGTGCCGCATTTCTGCAATGAAGCAGGCCATGAGTTTGTCGGTCACAGCGAAGGTGCGGGCCATCAGATCTATTTGATCCGCAAAGGCGGCTAGGGCCGTAAGCTCTCTGCCCCCTAGGCCTGAGTGCGGCAGAGTTCGACCCGAATTCCAGCCCGGAAAACACGTGCACTCCGGACCGTTTTCTGCGCCGGGAACCGTTTCCCTGCAGCGACAGCAGCAGCATAGCAATCGGTTTCATTTCCGCCAAAAAGAAAGGCAGGCGCTGCGGCCTGCCTCTCCCTCTAGATTCTATTTTTCAATCAGCTGCCCACTGACCACCAGCCGCGGCGTTTTGGTTTGGGCGGTGCTTCCGGTTCCGGGTCAGCAGCAGCAACCGCCATCGCGGGTTCCCGCTGTTTCTCCTCTTTCGAAGGCGCCGGTTCCGGCTGTGCGGCTTCTTCTGCAGCAGACTGTTCCGCCGACGCCTCGGCAGCTGCGTCTGGTACTGTCTCTACAGGTTCTTCCGCCGATGCAACTTCGGTTTCAGCAGCATCCGGTTTTACCGGTGCAGCGTCACCTTCAGCAGCGGCGAGCTCTGCAGGAGCGGCACCTTCGGCTTCAGCAAGATTGTCCGCGGCAGGTTCAGCATCCGCGGCAGCAGCGACTGATACGCTTTCTGCGGCGGCTTCAGCCGGCGCTTGCGCAACGGTCTCCGCTGCAGGGGCGTTCTCAGCTTCAGCCGCGGCCGGAGCGTCCTGAACGGAGGCTTCGGCAGTCTCCGCAGCGGCAGGCGTCTCTTCCGCGGTCTCTGCCTCGGCCGGTTTGGCCTTCGGCTTGCGCGACCGGGTACGGGTGCGGCTGCGGGAAGGTTTCTTTTCCTTCACCTCTTCTGCGGCAGCGCCTTCTCCTTCGGCGGCAACTTCTGCAGGCTCAGCTGAGTCATCCTGCTGCTCCGGCTCATCAGAGGCCTCATCGCCGTTATCGTCAGCCTGGCCTTGCTCTCCGCTGCCGGATTTCCGGCGGCGGCGGCGGCGGCGCTTGCGCTTGGGCTTATCGTCCTGCGCAGCATCGTCGGCGGTGTTTGCAGCCTCCTCAACGGCAGCCGGCGCTTCTTCCTCATCCTGGCTGGCTTCTTCGGCGTCCACCTGGTCCATGATCGAAGTGTCAACCGATACCACCGGAGCAGTTGCGGCAGGCACCACCCGCGAAGCGGTTTTGAATTTCTCCAGCACAAAATCCGGGCTGACCAGATGCGGGTCGCCCTCGATCCGCACGGACAGGCCGTAACGCGCCTCGATCTGGGCAATATGCTCGCGTTTCTGATTCATCAGGAAGTTGGCGATGGACACCGGGCAGCGCACCAGCACTTCGCGGGAACGGCGGCGGGTGCCTTCTTCCTCGATCTGGCGCAGGATCGACAGCGCCATCGAGTCGTCCGAGCGGATCAGCCCGGTGCCGTGGCAATGCGGGCACGGAGCGGTCGTCGCCTCGATCATGCCGGGGCGCAGGCGCTGACGCGACATTTCCATCAGACCGAAACCCGAAATCCGGCCCACCTGAATGCGGGCACGGTCGGTCTTCAGCTTGTCCTTCATGCGCTTTTCGACGGCGGCGTTGTTCTTGCGCTCGTCCATGTCGATGAAATCGATCACGATCAGGCCGGCGAGGTCGCGCAGACGCAGCTGACGGGCAACTTCTTCAGCCGCCTCCAGGTTGGTGTTAAGCGCAGTTTCCTCAATCGAGCCCTGTTTGGTGGCCCGGCCCGAGTTCACGTCGATCGCTACCAGCGCCTCGGTCACGCCGATTACGATGTAGCCGCCGGATTTCAGCTGCACGGTCGGGTTGAACATCCCAGCCAGGTAGCTTTCCACTTGGAAACGGGCAAACAGCGGCAGCCCTTCCTGATAGTTTTTCACGTTCTTGGCATGGGACGGCATGATCATTTTCATGAAGTCCTTGGCGATGCGGTAGCCCCGCTCGCCCTCGACCAGAACTTCGTCGATCTCGCGGCTGTAAAGGTCTCGGATCGAACGTTTGATCAGGTCGCCTTCTTCGTAGATCTTGGCCGGCGCGATGGATTTCAGCGTCAGCTCGCGGATCTGTTCCCACATCCGCTGCAGGTATTCATAGTCGCGCTTGATCTCGGATTTGGTGCGTTTGGCACCGGCAGTTCGCACGATCAGGCCCGCGCCGGTCGGCACGTCCAGTTCAGTTGCGATATCTTTTAGCTTTTTACGGTCGGCAGCGTTGGTGATTTTGCGGGAGATCCCGCCGCCGCGGGCGGTGTTGGGCATCAACACACAGTAACGGCCGGCCAGCGACAGATAGGTGGTCAGGGCAGCGCCCTTGTTGCCGCGCTCTTCCTTGACGACCTGCACCAGCAGGACCTGGCGGACTTTGATAACTTCCTGGATTTTGTAACGGCGCGGGCGCGGCTTGCGCGGCGGACGGATGTCTTCGCTGTCGTCCTCATCCGCGACGGATTCGATACTGTCATCTTTGGAGGTCGCGTCGGCACGGCCGGTTTCGCCTGCGTCTTCGTCGCTCTCATCGCCGTCCGCAGTTTCGGCCTTGGCTGCCGCGGCCTCTTGCTCAGCGGTTTCTGCATCGTCCTCTGCGGCTTCCAAAACTGGTTCAGCCTCGGCTGCTGCATGCGCGTCGTCAGTGGAGACCGCCTCGGCCGCCGCTTCCGCAGGTGCTTCTTCGCCAGCAGTCTCAGCGGACACATCATCTTCGGCCGCTTCGGGAGCAGAGGCATCGTCGTCTTCCGGCTCTTCAACCGGCGTTTCCGCGACATGATCCACCGGCGACGACCCTTCTGGCACTTCTGCCAGATCATCTGCAACCTCAGCGCTGTCGCTCAGGTCGATGGTCTCCATTCCGGCGATTTCGGCGGCCTTCTCCTCAGAGGCCTCAACCTCCTTGGTTTCCACCGCATCATCAGAAGTGGCCTTGGCAGCCTTAGCCGCAGATTTAGAACGGCGCGACCGCTTGGGTTTGGCCGGCTTTTCGTCTTCTTCGTCGTCGCGGGCGCGCATCGCCTCTGCATACGCGCGCTCCTCCTCCATCAGCGCCTCACGGTCGGCGACGGGAATCTGGTAATAGTCCGGATGGATTTCGGAGAACGCCAGGAAACCATGACGGTTGCCGCCATAGTCTACGAAAGCCGCCTGCAGCGACGGCTCGACGCGGGTTACTTTTGCGAGGTATATATTGCCAGCAAGCTGGCGCTTGTTTTCGGATTCAAAGTCGAATTCCTCAACTTTGTTCCCATCCACCACCACAACGCGGGTTTCTTCCGCGTGGGTGGCGTCGATCAGCATTTTCTTGGCCATTTGTCCTTGGTGCATCTGCCCTGTGCGCCCGCAAGCCCCTGCTTCCAGGCGGCCGCGCGCGTTTCGGGTGATGTCTTGTCAGGGCGATCTCGGACGGCGCGGTGCAGCAGGTGGTCCCGGAGACAATGCCCGGCCTTCCTGCCTCAGTGCTTTTCGCTCTCGCGCGCGTCATCGCGGTTCTTCTCCGGCAGGCGGGCGCTGCCCGTCCCTGCCACATTATCCCTGTACCGGCTGCAATTCCGGTTCGGGCGCTAAACTGCCCCCTAAAGCTTAAGGGGCCAATCGGTCTGGCTGCAGTTTTCTCGGATCGTGCCGGACAAAAGCTGGAGCCAGCGAAACTCATCAGAACGGGGGAAGCCACTTGCCGGTTTCCGGCCCGTTGTGTCAGCATAAGGCCTGTGGATAGGTAATGACAATGGCCATTCGTCACCACAGGACCTGAAAATGAATACAGCCCGCCCTTAACAGGCAAGCTGTTCATTTCTAGTGATTTTTCAGATCGCCACCGAATTTCTACGACAGTTCCGGTATCGCAGGCACCTGTTCAACAGTGCCGTTTTCCGGGTCGGAAAACGGCACTGTTGAACTCAGGCCAGGTAATCCGACCGCTGCAGGCCGTATTTAGCCATCTTCTCATTCAGGGTCCGGCGCGGCAGGCATAGCTCGTCCATCACGCTGGCGATCGAGCCCTTGTGGCGGCGCATGGTGTTGTCGATCAGCATCCGTTCAAAGGCTTCCACATATTCCTTCAACGGCTTGCCTTCGGTGGTCATCACCGGCTGCATTTCCTCGTGATCGGACATCAGCAGCGATGCAATGGTGCCAGAGCCGCGGCGTGACTGCAGCACCGCGCGTTCAGCAATGTTTATCAGCTGGCGCACGTTGCCCGGCCAGGGCGCCTGCAGCAGCTGTGCCGCCTCCTGGGCGCTGACCTGCGGCGCCTCGCAACCATATTCCTCGGAGAATTGTTCGCTGAGGCGGGTGAACAGCGTGAGGATGTCCTCGCCGCGCTGGCGCAACGGCGGCACGGTGATACGCAGCGCCGCCAGCCGATAGAACAGATCCGGGCGCAGCGCGTCTTCGCAGGTCTTGCCCGCTTCCTGCAGGTTCGAAATTGCGATGATCCGGGTCTCTGCCGGCGTGCCCTGCTCGTTGATGACGCTCAGCAGCTTGGCCTGCAATGTTTCTGACAGCGCGTCGATATCTTCCAGCACCAAAGTGCCGCCGCGGGCTTCCTCGACCGCGGGCAGCATGCTGTCTTCCGGCTGCATCGGGCCGAACAGGCGCTTGGCAAGCGCTTCCTCTTCCAAGGCAGCACAAGAAATCAGCACGAATTTCTTGCCCGCGCGGCTGCCAACCGCGTGCAGCGCATGCGCCACCAGCGTCTTGCCGGTGCCGGTCTCGCCATCGATCAGCACATGACCGTCGGCCTGGCCCAGATCCAGGATATCCTCCCGCAGGCGCTCCATCACCGGGCTTTGGCCGATCAACTTCTTCATGATCTGGCCGCCATCCGACAGCTCGCGGCGCAGCGCCCGGTTGTCCAGCGTCAGACGGCGGGCACCGGTGGCGCGCTTGGCCAGTTCCGACATGCGGTCCGGGTTAAAGGGCTTCTCCAGAAAGTCGAAGGCGCCGACCCGCATTGCCTCAACCGCCATCGGCACATCGCCATGGCCGGTGATCATGATCCCCGGCAGCGCAGAATCGCTGCCCATCAGCTTTTTCAGGAACTGCATCCCGTCCATGCCCGGCATCTTTATGTCGGAAATCACGATGCCGGGATAATCCGGACCCAGCACCTTCAGCGCCTCTTCAGCGCTTGAGAAAGTCTCGGTGTCATATCCGGACAATGCCAGCCACTGGCTGATCGACTGCCGCATATCCTGTTCGTCGTCTACGATCGCGATCTTCATAGCCTGAGCCATGCGCGTTCACTCCTAATCTACATCGGCTGCCTTATTCCGCAGCCTCGATGCCGTCCACCAGGACCGGCAATTGCATCTCAAAGACCGCACCGCCGTTCTGGCCGTTGCGGGCGGTCAGCCGTCCCCCAAGGTCGTTGACGATCCCCGAGGAGATGGCAAGCCCCAAACCAACCCCGTCACCAGGCTGCTTGGTGGTGTAGAACGGCTCGAACAATTTATCGAAGCCGCTGATCCCCACCCCATTGTCGCGCACAGACAGCGTCGCCGTCTCACCTGCGGCCAGCAGGATTTCCACCTCAGGCTCCGCCACAGATTTGGTGGCGTCCAGCGCGTTGCGCAAGAGGTTGACCATCACCTGTTCCAGCCGCATCCGGTCGCCCATCACCATAACAGGTTCTTCGGGCAAAATCCGGGTGATTTTCACATGCCGCTGCCGCAGCTGCGGCTCCATCATCGACAGGCTGGAGGCCAGCGCATCGCCCACGTTTACAGGGCTGAACGTATCGCCGCCCTTGCGCGCGTAGGATTTCAGCTGGCGGGTGATCGCGCCCATCCGTTCTATCAGATCATCAATCCGGCCAAAGGAGGCCAGCGCCTCGTCCGGACGGTTCCGTTTTAGCAGCAGCCGGGCACCGGCCAGATAGGTTTTCATCGCCGCCAGCGGTTGGTTCAGCTCATGGCTGACAGCCGCCGACATTTCACCCAAGGCCGCCAGTTTCGAGCTCTGCGCAAGGCTCTGTTCAGCCACGGCAAGGGTCTTTTGCATCCGTTCCCGCTCGGCAATTTCCCGCTGCAGGCGCGCATTCAATACGCGAAGCTCTGCCGACTCGCGCTGGAACAAGGCCATACGCAGCGCTGTTTTCCGGCTCAACGCATAAAAGGCCAGCGCCAGCAAGATGGCGAATCCCATAATTTCCAGCGCAAGCACCGCGTTAACCCGCTCGCGCACCGAGGAATAGGTGGTGAAGGACGCCATCCGCCAGCCCTGGAACGGCACCCGAGTCTCCAGCCGCATCACTGCCTCGCCCTGCAAATAGGCGTCCGGCGGCAGCACGGTCCAGTCTGTGGTGGCCCGGATCGCCCGCTGGATGGCGCCTTCGGGCGTCTGCAGGGTCAGCGCATCGCCTTCCTTAAGCCCGCGCCAGCGCGCCTCGGTGGCAAGAATGATGTTTCCAGTGCTGTCAGTCACCAGCACAGCATCGGATATCCCAGCCCAGGCGCGTTCAAACTTTTGCAGATCAACTTCAACCACAATAGCGCCGAGCACGCCCGTGGCATCGATCATCCGCCGGGAATACGTAAAACGGTAACCGCCCACTTCCCGCGGGATCACCGAGAAGACTGTCGACTTGGCCCGGATCGCATCGACAAAATAGGCGGCATTGCGATGGCTCCCGCCCAGCCGGTTGCGGTCGGTTGCAGCCACGGTGCGGCCATCCTGCGCCAGCAGCATGATCGAAGCCGCGCCGATTTCATCCACAAAGGAGATAAGCCTCTGCGTAGACAGGGAAAAGTCATTGGACTGCAGGGCCGAAATCAAGGTCTGGTCGCGCGCCAGAAGCTGCGGCACAATCGCATGCTGACGCAGTTCGCTCAGCAGGTTGCCGGAGTACAGCGCCAGCCGCAGCTCGGCCCGGTTGCGGGTGCTTTCAGTAAAGCGGTGGGTCAACGCCCGGTTGGTGGTCCACACGGTGGCAGCCGCCGCCAGCATGAACAGAACAAGTGACAGCCGCGCACGCCAGGAAATCGTGCGCGAGCCGGTCTTCCGCTTGGGTTTGGTCACATCTGAGCGCAGGGCGGTCATAAACTATACCTATTGCGGCCGCCCCGCTTCCTCAAGTCACGCCGCAGTGACCATGCCCGCCAATGCGCGGAACACTGCCGCACCATCGGTGCCGCCATGCCCTTCATCCGCAGCCCGCTCCGGGTGCGGCATCATGCCCAGAACACGGCGGTTTTCCGACAGAATACCGGCGATATCGGCAACCGAACCATTGGGGTTGTCCGCATAGGTGAAGGCCACCCGGTCCTGATCCTGCAACGCCCTCACGGTCTCTGCATCAGCATAATAATTGCCGTCATGATGGGCAATCGGCACCCCGATCACGTCACCCGCGCTGTACCCTTGAGTAAAGACACTCTCAGACGTCGCCACCTTAAGGTCCACGGTGCGGCAAATGTATTTCAAGCCTGCGTTGCGCAGCAGCGCCCCCGGCAGCACGCCGGTTTCAGTCAGGATCTGGAAACCGTTGCAGACTCCAATGGCATAGCCGCCGCGATCGGCATGTTCGATCACTGCCTTGCAGATCGGCGATTGCGCCGCGATAGCACCGCAGCGCAGATAGTCGCCGTAGGAGAAGCCGCCGGGCACGCCGACAATATCAATCCCTTCGGGCAGTGCGCTGTCCTTGTGCCAGACCATCGACACGTCGAATCCGGCCTGCTCAAACGCCACCGCAAGATCGCGGTCGCAGTTCGAACCCGGGAAGACTACTACCGCCGCCTTCATCACTGCAGCTCAATGCTGTAGGATTCGATCACAGTGTTGGCCAGCAGTTTTTCGCACATTGCGGTCACGTCAGCCTCGGTTGCACCCTTGGCCAGATCCAGATCAATCACCTTGCCCTGACGCACGCCTTCGACCTTGTCAAAGCCCAAAGCCCCCAGTGCGTGGCGCACGGCCTCGCCCTGCGGATCCAGAACCCCGTTCTTCAGCATCACATGCACCCGTGCCTTCATCGCATCATCCCTCAGGTTTTCGATGGCGAAGCCCCATCCAGGCTTCTTCTTTGCAATATATTCAAATCCCGCCCGTGCACCGGACGCGACACATTCTGTTCTGCGGTTCAGTTCACCAGTGTCGGCTTGCCCGGCGCCGGCGGGTTGTTCGGCATCACCCCCAGACGGCGCGCCACTTCGCTATAGGCGTCCGTCAGGCTTCCCAGGTCGCGGCGGAACACGTCCTTGTCCAGCTTCTGGCCAGTTTTCACGTCCCAAAGGCGGCAGCTGTCAGGGCTGATCTCGTCCGCGATCACCAGACGCTGGAAGTCGCCCTCGTAAACGCGGCCGATCTCGATCTTGAAATCGACCAGGCGGATGCCGACGGCCAGGAACACGCCGGACAGGAAGTCGTTCACCCGCAGCGCCAGGCTCAGGATGTCGTCCATGTCCTGCTGGCTGGCCCAGCCGAAGGCAGCGATGTGTTCTTCGGTGACCAGCGGATCGCCCAGGCCATCGTCCTTATAGCAGTATTCCACAATCGGGCGCGGCAGCTGGGTGCCCTCGTCGATGCCCAGGCGCTTGGAGATCGAGCCTGCAGCATAGTTACGCACAATCACTTCCAACGGCACGATTTCGCAGCTGCGCACCAGCTGCTCGCGCATGTTCAATCGCTTCAGGAAATGAGTCGGCACACCGATCTGCCCCAGGCCCAGCATGAAAAACTCGCTCAGGATGTTGTTCAGAACGCCCTTGCCCTCGATCACGTCGTGCTTTTCAGCATTAAATGCGGTGGCGTCGTCTTTGAAGTACTGGACGATGGTGCCCGGTTCGGGGCCTTCATACAGTGTCTTGGCCTTGCCTTCGTAGATTTTCTTGCGACGCGCCATTGGGAGCCTTTCGGGTCAATGCCGGGAATCCGGCCCTGCGATGTGCCGCTCTCATAGTGCAAGGGGACCTCAGCCGCAAGCTTGCTGCACGGGCTCGCGCCCTGGCGGCTGCCGGCACCAGCAGCCCGCCCGCCTAGCAGCAGGCACAAAGGCTTTATCAAAAACAGTTTCTTCTTGCCCTCGGCAACGATCATGCTCCTATCATTAGACAGGTGCAAACGGTTTATGAGGATCAGTCATGACTACATTTGACGAACGCGAACAGGCGTTTGAGGCCAAATTCGCGCATGATGAGGAAATGCAGTTCAAAGCCCGTGCGCGGTGCAACAAACTGGTCGGCCTATGGGCGGCAGAACTGTTGGGGAAAAGCGGCTCATCCGCCCATGATTACGCCCAGTCCGTTGTCGCTGCCGATCTTGAGGAAGCAGGCCATGAGGATATCGTGCGCAAACTGACCGGCGACCTGGGACAGCGGGCAAGCGAAACCCAGATCCGCAGCAAACTGCTGGAAATGATGCCGCGGGCGCAAAAAGAAATTCTGAGCCAATCCGGCTGATCACCGGGCCGGCCGCCAAGCCTGCCCGGTGCTTTCTGCCCGCTTCCCGCCGCGGTGCCCACCGGTATCGCAGTCCTTCTGCTGCCGCTTCAGCCAGCCTGCACTGCCCCGTGAATGCGCCGGGCATAGTGTGCTGCATGACCGGCTGGCGCGGGGCGCACTCATAATGAAGATGAAGAAAATGAAATTGCCCTTACCCGCCCGGCATGACACAGGGGTTACAGACCGATTTGCCGCCCTGACGCCCTGACGCCCTGACGCCCTGACGCCCTGACGCCCTGACGCCCTGACGCCCTGACGCCCTGACGCCCTGACGCCCTGCTGAAACGGGATTAAACTGATGACAAACACTTTCAAACAGCTGCTGGAAACCAACGACGCCCTGCTGGCGGATGGTGCAACCGGCACCAATCTGTTCGCTATGGGCCTGCAGGCCGGCGATGCGCCGGAACTGTGGAACGTCGACGAACCGCAGAAGATTCTGGCGCTGTACAAGGGCTCGGTTGATGCGGGCAGCGACCTGTTCCTGACCAACAGTTTCGGCGGCACCGCCGCCCGGCTGAAACTGCATGACGCCCAGGGGCGCGTGCGCGAGTTGAACCGCGTCGCCGCCGAACTTGGCCGCGAGGTGGCCGACAAGACGGAACGCAAGATCGCGGTGGCTGGCTCTGTCGGCCCAACAGGGGAAATTTTTGAACCTGTTGGCGACATGTCCCATGCTTTGGCGGTCGAGATGTTCCACGAGCAGGCGGATGCCCTGAAAGAGGGCGGCGCCGACGTCTTGTGGCTGGAAACCATTTCCGCGCCGGAGGAATTCCGCGCCGCGGCTGATGCATTCAAACTGGCGGATATGCCGTGGTGCGGCACCATGAGCTTTGACACTGCAGGCCGCACCATGATGGGGGTCACCTCTGCTGACCTTGCCCAGCTGGTGGAGGAATTCGACAATGCGCCGCTGGCTTTCGGAGCCAATTGCGGCACCGGCGCCTCCGACATTCTTCGCACCGTTCTCGGCTTTGCCGCACAAGGCACCGAGCGTCCGATCATCTCCAAGGGCAATGCCGGCATTCCGAAATATGTCGACGGCCACATCCATTACGATGGCACGCCCGAGCTGATGGGCGAATACGCGGTCATGGCCCGCGACGCGGGCGCCAGGATTATCGGCGGCTGCTGCGGCACCATGCCCGAACACCTGCGCCACATGCGTGCGGCGCTCGACAGCCGCCCGCGCGGTGACCGTCCGGCGCTTGAACAGATCGTCGACGTGCTGGGCCCCTTCACCTCCGACGGCGACGGCACCGGCGATGATGCAAACACGGGTGGCGACCGCCGCTCCCGCCGCCGCCGCCGCGCCTGAAGGCGGCAATTGCCCCCCCCCTGAAATAACGGCGCCGCATGCCATTATGCGGCGCCGTATTTCATTCGTGTCCCAGCCCCCTCGGTGTCTTCCGCCCGCCCTCTCAGAGCCATGTGCTCCGCCGCCCGGCGGCAGGTTGCCAGCGCCGGTCTGCAGTCCTGTGTTCAGACCGGCTCGCCAGCCCGGCCTAGCCGACAATCCTGAAACCGCTGATCCCCGGTTCGGGATCGGTCCGCTCCGTCAGGACATCCTTGACCGAGGCGGCACCGGGGCCGCGCCCCATTCTGCGCACCATATCGGCAACGCTGGCGGCCGGCCCCATCAGCAGGGCCCGCACCGAACCGTCAGGCTCATTGCGGATCCAGCCGGACAGCCCGTGCCGCACCGCTTCCGCCCTGGCCCAGGTGCGGAAGGCCACGCCCTGCACACGTCCAGTGACCCGTGCTTTCACAGCGACAGACGTCATAGCCCACCTTCCTTTCCCTCAGATACGGCCCCAGCATAGCACAAAACCACTGCTCCGGCTGTGGAAGATTGGATCAAAACAACGCCAGCTGATCGCCCGGCTGCGGCGGGCGGGCAAACAGATCGCTGCGCAGCGGCTCCGTCCGCTCTTGCAGGCCCAGCCGCTTGCAGGCTGCCTTGAACCGCTGGGCGATCATCTCGGCGTAACGCCCCTCACCCCGCATCCGGTGGCCCCAGCGCGGATCATAATCGCGCCCGCCATGCATTTCCCGCAGCATCGCCATCACCTTGGCCGCACGGCCCGGCTCATTTCCGGCCAGCCATTCCTGCCACAGCTCCGACACCTCCCGCGGCAACCGCAGCATGATCCAGCTGGCTGCATCAGCGCCCGCTTCCGCCCCGGCCGCCAGTAGCGCTTCCAGCTCATGGTCGGTCAGCCCCGGCACGACCGGGGAGGTCATCACCCGCACCGGCACGCCCGCCTGCGTCAACCGCCGGACCGCAGCCAGCCGCCTGGCCGGCAAAGGCGCCCGCGGCTCCATCCGGCGGGACAGGTCAGGGTCCAGCGAGGTGAGGGAAATCCCCACCCGCACCAGCCCTTTGGCCGCCATCGGAGTCAGAATATCCAGGTCCCGCTCCACCATCGCTCCCTTGGTGACGATCGCCACAGGATGGTTGAAATCCCGCAGAACCTCCAGGCAGCCGCGGGTGATGCGATGGTCCCGCTCGCACGGCTGGTAAGGGTCGGTGTTGGTGCCAAGCGCCAGCACGGCCACCTTGTAACGCGGCGCCAACAGTTCCTTGCGCAGCACCGCGGCCGCATTGGGGCGTGCGACCAGCCGGGTTTCAAAATCCAGCCCCGGCGACAGGCCAAGAAAGGCATGGCTGGGCCGCGCAAAACAATAGATGCAACCATGCTCGCATCCGCGATAAGGGTTGATGGACCGGTCGAACGGCAAATCCGGCGACCGGTTGTAACTGATCAGCGACCGCGCAGACTCTAGCCGTACTTCGGTGGGAATCACCTCCGGATCCGGCTCCTGAAACCAGCCGTCATCCACCTTGCTGCGGTCCAGATCGAACCGCCCCGTCGCATTGCTGAGGCTAGCACGCCCTTTGCGTCGCGTGGCATGTTGGGTGATTTCCTGCGGCATGTGCGCAACATATCCACCGCGAGGGAACAAATAAAGAACAAACTGGAAATTTCGAAGATTTCCATGTGAATTCTTCATTATTATTGCGCCGAATTTGTCTCTATACGTCGGTTAGAACAGCGGCAATGTCGCAAATAATGCAGTTCACCGGCTGTATTCTGTCACAAAAGCCCCTGAAACAGGCCAACACCGGGGACACCCCCGTCAGCAAGGATTAGGCGCATGTCGGACGAAGAAGACATCATCCTCTCGGAACTCGATGACGAGGAACTTGTTCAGCAGATGTTTGACGACCTCTATGACGGTCTCAAAGAGGAAATCGAAGAAGGCGTTGGCATTCTACTGTCCCGCGACTGGGCACCTTATGACGTTCTGACCAAGGCCTTGGTTGGCGGCATGACC
>NZ_JAXMOX010000087.1:0-17460 GCF_034669605.1 Leisingera sp. | reverse complement strand
CGCTGATCCATGAGATTGGACAGGTTTTAGGCGGCTCAGCCAAGGCGCTGGCAGATTTCAAGCACGAGGGGCTGGAGCGCGACTTCAAATGGGATCTGATGCGGGCGGGATGGATCACGGATCAGCTGCCCTGCATCACCAACCCGGCCCGACGGGCGATCCTAAATGAGATCGCTTGCGAGTTTGCTAAGTTAGCGCCTGTTCTGGCAAAGCTGCCCAAGCAGGCCATCCATAACGATGCAAACGATTACAACATCATGGTTGCAGGTGAACTTGGAGATCCCCGCCATGTCTCGGGCCTGATCGATCTGGGCGACATGTGCGCCGCGCCGCGGGTCTGCGATCTGGCAATTGCCGCGGCCTATATCGTGCTGGACCATTCCGCGCCGGAGGCCGCCCTGGCGGCGCTGGTGGCCGGCTATCACAGCGTCTGCCCGCTGACGCCTGCTGAGATTGATTTGATCTGGCCGCTCTTGCACGCACGGCTGGCGGTCAGCGTGGTGAACTCCACACTGATGGCGGCGGAAGATCCGGATGATCCCTATGTCACCATTTCACAGGCGCCAGCCTGGCGGTTCCTGGAGGGCAATTCGCTGCACCGAGGGCTGCTGTCTGCCCGGCTGCGCGCCGCCTGCGGTCTGCCGGTGGTGGAAGGTGCAGACCGTGTGATGGCCTGGCTGGAGCAGGAACGCGGAAACTTCGCTCCGCTGATGGGGCAGGATCTGGGTGATGCCCCCATGGGATCGCTATCAGTGGAAAACTCCACCTGGCCGCAGAACCCATTCCACATGCCAGCCGAGGAAGCCGCAAAGGTTGGTGAAGAATTCGAAGACAACGGCCGCATCTGGCTGGGCTATTACCACGAACCGCGGCTGGTATATACCGATCCGGCATTTCGAAACGGCCCATGGAAAGCCAGCGACCGCCGCACGGTGCATCTGGCCGTGGATGCCTTTGCCACGGCGGGCACTCCGATGTTTGCCCCGCTGCATGGTGAGGTCTTTGCGGCCGAATACCGGGACGGGCATCTGGATTACGGCGGTGTGATCATTCTGCGCCATGAAACGCCTGAGGGCGATTCGTTCTACACTCTGTACGGCCATCTTGACCCGGAATTCATGAATCGCCTGAAGCCGGGTGATGCGGTGGAAAAGGGTGAGCAATTCTGCTGCCTGGGCGATCCCAGTCTGAACGGCG
The DNA here is from genome assembly GCF_034669605.1 of Leisingera sp. Classification (GTDB taxonomy): domain Bacteria; phylum Pseudomonadota; class Alphaproteobacteria; order Rhodobacterales; family Rhodobacteraceae; genus Leisingera. Next base: position 16,263 of record NZ_JAXMOX010000087.1, on the reverse strand, counting down.
GCTGGGCGCCGCATGTTCATTTCCAGCTGGCACTGACCACCGAAGGAATTGAGACTGATTGGCCCGGTGTCGGCGGCCCTGATGAGATGTACTTCTGGCGCGCAGTCTGCCCCAACCCGGCAGCCCTGCTGAACCTGCCGGATAAAAAGGTCCGCTATCACCCCACCAACAAGGATGAAGTTTTAGCGGGCCGCCGCGCGCATTTTGGTGGCAACCTAAGCCTCACCTACTCCGATCCGGTGATGCCGGTACGCGGCTGGAAGCACCATCTGTTTGATGAATGGGGCCGCCCCTATCTGGATGCTTACAACAATGTGCCGCATGTGGGCCACGCGCACCCGCGGATCCAGACGGTGGCAGCGGATCAGCTGAAACGGATGAACTCCAACACCCGTTACCTGCATCCGGCGCAAACCGCCTTTGCAGACAAGATACTGTCAAAGCTGCCCGGACATTTCGAAGTTTGCTTCTTTGTGAACTCAGGCACCGAGGCCAATGAACTAGCGCTGCGGCTGGCCCGCGCTCATACCGGCGCCAAGGGGATAGTGACGCCCGATCACGGCTATCACGGCAATACCACCGGCGCGATCGCGATCTCCGCCTACAAGTTCAACAAGCCCGGCGGCGCAGGCAAGGCGGATTGGGTGGAATTGGTGGAAGTCGCCAACGATTACCGCGGCTCCTTCCCGCGGTACGATCCGGACCGGGCACAGAAGTTTGCGGATCTGGTGGATCCGGCGATCAGGAACCTGCAGCAAAAAGGCCACGGCATCGCCGGCTTCATCGCTGAAACCTTCCCCTCTGTTGGCGGCCAAATCATCCCGCCCAAAGGTTATCTGCCTGCAGTCTACGACAAGATCCGCGCCGCGGGCGGTGTCTGCATCGCTGATGAGGTGCAAACCGGGCTGGGCCGGCTCGGGGATTATTACTTCGGCTTCGAACACCAGGGCGCGCTGCCGGACATCGTTGTGATGGGCAAACCCATCGGCAACGGCCATCCGCTGGGCGTGCTTGTGACAACCAAAGCAATTGCCGAAAGCTTTGACAACGGGATCGAGTTCTTCTCGACCTTCGGCGGCTCTACCCTGTCTTGCCGGACCGGCAAGGAGGTGCTGGAAATCGTCGATGATGAGGGCCTGCAGGACAACGCACGAGTAATAGGCGCCCAGTTGATCGAAGGGCTGCGGGGGCTGGAACAGAAATACGCCTGCGTTGGCGATGTGCGTGGAATGGGCCTGTTCCTGGGACTGGAACTGATCTCCCCTGATGGTTCCGAAGCCACTGGAATCTGCTCCTACGTCAAGAACAGGATGCGCGATCATCGGATCCTGATCGGGAGCGAAGGCCCAAGGGATAACATCCTGAAAATCCGCCCGCCGCTGACCATAGGTGCAGAAGACGCAGACATGATCATCCATACTCTGGATGCCATCCTGGGCGAAGTGGAGGCGGCCTGACAGCCCCTCCCTACCCGCAGATCAGGCAACAAAAAAGGCGGTGGAGAACCACCGCCTTTTCTGTAACCTTGTACCGAACTTAGCTCGATGCAACAGCTGCGCCGACCAGAACCAGCAGCAGCAGCGGCAGCAGGATGCCGCTGGAAGAACCCTGAGCTTCTTCCACGATGACCGGCGGTTCTACAACCGGCTCGGACAGGTTGCCAGCAGTGGCGGTCGAAGCAGCAGCAGTCAGCGCAGCAGCGATAACGAGTTTTTTCATGTTAACCTCCAGAATTCGCACGGATCATACAACTGAACCACGCACCCAAGACTTATCTCGTATTTTTTTCTAACCAGCAAATCCTCGGGATTGCAATTGCTTGTTATAGTTAACAGCTCAGCGCCCCGCCTCGTGTCGTCAAATTAGCAACACCTGTGTGCCGACTTTGGCTAAGCTGAACAAATCGGCGATATGCTCATTGTAGAGCCCGATGCAGCCATTGGACGATTTACGGCCAATTTTTCGCGTATCGTGGGTTCCGTGGATGCGGTAGTACTTCCAGCTAAGATAAAGCGCATGAGTGCCAAGCGGGTTGTCCGGTCCCGGCGGAATGAAAGCAGGCCATTCAGGGTTGCGCTTGCGCATATTCGGGGTTGGAGCCCAGCCTGGGCCTTCAACCTTGCGGACGATCTTAGTCCGGCCGCGGCGGGTCAGGTCGTCGGACAGCGGTACGGAAGACGGGAACAGTTTGTATACGCTTTCATCCTGTGACCAGTAGTGCAGAGCACGGCTGTCGATATCGACTAGAATCGCTCCGTTCCGCAGGTTATCAAAGTATGGCCTCCAGGATTTGGCGCGGAAGGCAGAAATGTTGCGCTGGACAGACGGTTCCGGCTCAGGCGGCGGGCGCAATGGATCAAAAGCCTGCTGCGCCTCGTCGCTGGTGTCTTGCGCTAAGGCTGACGAGGAAATCAATGCAACGCTGCCGGCAAGAAAATGCCGCCTGCTGAGGGTATCAAAGGGGTTTTGGGGCATCACTCTTTCCAACTTGCGCAATCAGGATCAATGGTCGCGCCATTTTATGGCCCGAAAGCCGCAGTCGCAAATCAATCCGACAAGCAGGCCCGCATATTTCTGCCGGTCCGTTTGCACCTCTGCCGCAGGAAGGATAAATGCATCAGCAACCGACGGAGCGAGAGAGCAATATGAGACGTGTTTTTCTGCTGATGGCTGCTGCATTGATAACTGTAGCAGCGGCATGTACGCCCGTAACAGATTCTGGCAGCACCTACCGTATTAGAAATGCAGATAAAGTGCAGATCCGAATGCTCGATTCTGTCAACGCCCTGCGCGAGGCGGCTGGAGCACCGGCCGTTCAGCTGAATGCGGAGCTGACCGCGGCCGCCGCGACTCATTCCCGGGACATGTCAGTGCAAAACCGGCCATGGCATTTTGGATCCGACGGCTCCTCGCCGCTGGATCGGGTGTCACGTGCGGGTTACACTGGCTCGCTTCTGGGAGAAAACATCTCAGAAACCTACGAGAATGAACAGCAAACCCTGTCTGCTTGGCTGGAACGCCCGGCCACGCGCGCGGTGATTCTCGACCCAAAAGCCTTGAACATGGGGTTCTCTTGGTTTCAGGAGCCAAACGGAAAAATCTGGTGGACGATGGTTATGGGCAGCTGAGCCACGGCGCCGTGCATCAGCACGGCGCCGGCCCAAAGCCGGCAAAAAGGTACTGGCGGCATATCCGCAGGTACGGGAACCCTGGTTGAAATTCAGGGCCGCAAGGCGATAACCGTACCGTCCTGCACCATGGCGTAGATCTCTTCGATCTCTTCATTTGATACTGCGATACACCCGGCGGTCCAGTCATCCACCCGGGATGCGCGCTTCCGCTCCTTGCGGTTGTTCGGCTCTCCGTGGATAAAAATCTCTCCGCCTGGCCGCTTGCCTTGTGCATGCGCATTGGCCCGGTCCTGCCGGTTCGGGTAAGAGATTCCCACCGACAGATGATAGCGGCTGTTGGGATTGCGCCGGTCAATAACATAGGTGCCCTCAGGTGTCTTTCCGTCACCCTCGAAAGCCTTATGCCCCAGCGGTGCAAACCCTAGGTCGACCTCATACTCGCGCAGAATTTCTTCGTTGTGCATCAGGTAAAGCTTACGCGTACCCTTGTTGATCACGATCGAAGTCACTTGCGGTCCGTCATATGACTGAAAGCGACTCACTGTGCCGCTGGAGATGCTGCAACCGGCCAGCGCAAGGCTTGCGGCTGCACCGAAACCAAATGCCCTTCTGTCCATTCTCAAAGCCTGTATTTCTTTTTTGCCTCTATTCAGCCTGTACCGCGAATTGACTGTTAAGGAAATTCACAATTTCCTGTCCTGGGCTGTTTGACGGCTTAGCCTTTGTTCAATCGCTTCCAGCCGGCTCAGCACTTCGTCCCTATAGGCATCTGTGCGTTCCACCTCTTCTTCTCCATGGGCATCCTGCATGGAGTTCACGATCAAGCCGACGAGAAGGTTCACCACAGCAAAAGTCGTCACCATGATGAACGGCACAAAGAAAGCCCAGGCGTGTGGATGCACTTCCATTACCGGTCGCACGATCCCCATTGACCAGCTTTCCAGCGTCATGATCTGGAACAGCGAATAGGCGCTGCGGCCCAAGTTGCCGAACCATTCCGGAAAGTCATGGCCGAACAGCTTGGTAGCGATCACAGATCCGATGTAGAAAATAATCGCCATCAGCAGAAAAACCGAACCCATCCCCGGCAGCGCGGTGATGAACCCCTCGACCACCCGGCGCAGGCGCGGTGCAACCGAAATAACACGGAGCACCCGCAAGATACGCAACGCCCGCAGAACTGACAGCCCTTGCGCCCCCGGTGCCAGCGCAATGCCGACGATCACAAAATCGAACACATTCCAGCCACTCAGGAAAAACCGCAACCTGCGTACAAAAAGTTTGGCCAGAATCTCCATTACAAAGATCGACAAGCAGATGTAGTCGACCAGGTGAATCAGACCGCCAACTTTGGCCATGACATATGGCGCAGTCTCCAGCCCCAGAGTGACTGCATTGACCAGGATGACAGCGGTAATAAACCGGCCAAACCGGTCACTGTCCAGAATCGCTGCCAGGCGGCGTGTCGGGGTGAACGCTTGGGTATCAGTCATCTCAGTCTTTCACGGTGAATCGCGCAACCAGTTCGGTATGGGCCGACCAGCGGAACTGGTCAACAACCTGCACCCAGTCAAGGCTGTAGCCCGCCGCAACCAACGCTTTGGCGTCGCGGGCAAAACTTACCGGATTACAGGACACATAGGCGATCACAGGTGTCCGGGCGATGGCCAGTTGCGCAGTCTGCGCCTCGGCGCCTGCACGGGGCGGATCAATCACAGCAGCATCAAAGGCAGCACCAAACGGGTTCAAATCCTCGGGCAGCAACGGATTGCGGAACAAGTCGCGGACCTCGGTGGTGACTTTCTTCAGTCCTGCCGCCCTGCGCCAGCCTGCATCCAAAGCTTCCAGCATCGAACGCTCACCTTCCACCGCATGCACTTCGGCGGTCAGCGCCAAAGGCAGAGCAAAGGTGCCGCAGCCAGCAAATAAATCGATGATCCGCTTGGCTCCGCTTGTCACTTCCTGAACCGCCGCCAGCAACGCCGCCTCACCTTCGCGTGTGGCCTGCAGGAAGGCCCCAGGCGGCGGACAAACGCGCGCCGAACCAAAGGATTGCATCGGCGGCTGTTCCATCGCAACCGGTTCATCCTCCCAGGTCAATCGGGCAATCCGGTACTGATCTGCCAGCTGCGCCAGTTTAATACGCAGTGGCCCGTCCAGCGGCTTGCCATTCCTGACCAATATGTCCAGCCCGGCGACCGAGGTGGTAATCGTCACGGCCAGCGGTGTCTTCCGGCTGGCCCCGGCCATCGCCAGCGCCTCTGCCACTGGAATGGCGGCCATCAATGCAGGCTCCAGCAACTGGCAATCGGGAACTTCAGTGATCACATCCGACGCCTGACCATGGAAACCGGCCATCGCACCCTTCTTGGTGCGCCGTACTGCCAGCGTCGCGCGGCGGCGGGAACGGGGTGGAGAGGTGCGGATCGGCCGAAACTCAGTCTCCAGCCCTTGTGCCATCAACGCGGTACGCACGACTTCCGTTTTCCATTCAGCCACAAAACCGTCACTTGCATGCTGCAGCTGGCAACCGCCGCAGGATTTGTAATGGCGGCAGGCTGGCTGCACACGGTGCTCGGACGGAGTTTCGACCCGAATATTGGTCAGGCGGCTGCCCTCTGCGAAACCTGAGACGGTTTCTCCCGGCAGGGCGCGCGGGACAAATACCGGTCCATCGGCCACCCCATCGCCCTGATGGCCCAGCCGGCTGATCGTCGCTTTGGTTCTGGCTGTGTCTGTCATGGCCGCTCATTACAGCGGCAAGCGGGGCAGCAAAAGCAAAATGCGCTGGATTTATTTATTCAGCAGCGGCCTTGTTCTCATCTGTGCAGATGAAGCCACCGGACTGGCGCGCCCAAAACGCAGCATAGAGCCCGGCCTTGGCCAGCAGCTCTTCATGGCTGCCGCTTTCAGCGATCCGCCCTTTCTCCATCACAATGATCCGATCCATCTCGCTCAGGGTCGACAAACGGTGCGCGATCGCCAGTACCGTCTTACCCTCCATGACCCGGTGCAGTGCGGCCTGAATGGCCGCCTCCACCTCGGAATCCAGCGCTGAGGTTGCCTCGTCCAAGACTAAAATGGGTGCGTCCTTCAGAATAGCCCGGGCCAGAGCAATTCGCTGCCGCTGCCCACCCGAGAGTTTCACACCGCGCTCGCCCAGAAAAGCGTCATAGCCTTTGTGGCCCTGCCCATCCTCCAGCTCTGCAATGAACTCATGCGCCTCGGCCTTTTCTGCCGCGGCGATCAGGTCTGCTTCGGAGGCATCCGGCCGGCCGTAGAGTATGTTCTCCCGGGCCGTGCGGTTGAACATGGCCGTCTCCTGGGTGACCATGCCGATCCGGCTGCGCAGCGAGTTCTGAGTGACGCCGGTGATGTTCTGGCCGTCGATCAGGATCTGGCCCCTTTCCCGGTCATAGAGCCTGAGAAGAAGGGAAACGAGCGTCGATTTCCCGGCACCCGAGGCGCCGACAATGCCCAGTTTCTCACCCGGCTGAATGGTCAGGCTGATGCCCTGAACCCCGCCCACATCACGGCCATAGGCAAATTCCACCTGGTCAAAGACGATCCCGCCTTCGCTAACCTGCAGCGGTTTGGCATCGGGCCGGTCTTCGACCCTGGCACGGACCGAGAGGGTCTTCATGCCGTTCTCGATCTCGCCCACATTGGAATAGATCGCCATCAGCGTGAAGCTGACCCAGCCGGTCATCTGGGCAATGCGGATCGAGACCGCCCCAGCGGCTACGATGTCGCCCTCAGTCGCCGTGCCCGTCTGCCACAGGAACAGTGTCGCGCCGATCATCAGCACAGGCAGCACGCCGGCCAAGCACATCAGGCAGAACCGGAAGCTGGCGGCCAGATAGCCGAATTGCAGCGCCTTGTCGCGGAAGGAGACCATGGCGTCCTGGGCGGTGCGCTCTTCATGGTCGGCATGTGCAAACAGTTTCACCGTCTTGATGTTGGTGATCGAGTCCACCACTTGGCCCGTCACCATCGCCCGCGCACCAGCACGCGCGCCAGACCGCTTGCGGACACGCGGCAAAAACCAGCGGATCAGCGCGAAATAGGCAATCAGCCAGACTAGAAACACCCCGGTAATGCGCCAGTCGATAGAGCCCAACAAGGCCAAAGAGCCCGCTAAAGAGGCCAATGCAAAGGCGACCACGTTGATCATCTCGCTGGTAACGGAGGTGACCGCAGTTGCGGTTTGCATCTGTTTCTGGGCAATGCGGCCGGCAAAATCATCGTCGAAGAACCGGACCGCCTGACCTAGCGTCCAGCGGTTCAGGCGCGACAGCACCAGCGGGTTCACGTTGGGCTGGACAATTATTGCGTTAGAGGCCGCAGAAAGGCCGAACAGCACCGGGCGCAGAAACATGAAGAAGCCCAGCGCCAGCGCGATCACCGCCATGTTCCGGTCTGAGAAGAACTGCTCCGGCCCGCTGGCGATTGCTGTATCGATTACCATGCCCAGGATATAGGCAGTGCCCGCCTCCATCCCCCCGGCCAGTGCCGAAAACGCTGCCGCCAGAAATAGCATCGGCCACGCGCCGGCCAGGCACCAGCGCAGGAAGGCCCCCAACTGCTGCGGCGGCGGCCCCTCTGCCGGGCGGAAGGCGTCAATCAGGTTGCCAATGTTCATTCTGCTGCCTCGATGTTCAGGAAGCCGCCGGATTGGCGTGCCCAGAGCTGTGCGTAAAGCCCATGCGCCTGCAATAGCGTCTCATGCGTGCCTTCTTCAACTATGCGGCCCTGATCCATCACCAAAATACGGTCCATCTGTGCGATGGTGGACAGCCGATGTGCTATGGCGATCACCGTCTTGCCCTGCATCATGCCGTAAAGCGTTTCCTGAATCGCCGCCTCGACCTCAGAATCCAGCGCCGAGGTAGCCTCGTCCAGAACCAGGATCGGCGCGTCCTTCAGGATCACCCGGGCCAGCGTCACCCGCTGGCGCTGGCCGCCCGACAATTTCACCCCGCGCTCGCCCACATGGGCATCATAGCCCTTGCGGCCCTGCGGATCCTCCAGATCCAGGATGAACTCATGCGCCTGCGCCTGTTTGGCGGCGGCGATCATCTCCTCTTCAGTGGCGTCGGGACGGCCGTACAGCAGATTGTCCCGCACAGACCGGTGCATAAGCGCGCTGTCCTGCTGCACCATACCGATGCGGCTGCGCAACGAGTCCTGCGTCACCGCGCGGATGTCCTGACCGTCAATCAGGATCTGGCCGCCTTCGGCGTCATAAAACCGCAAAAGCAGCTTCACCAGTGTCGACTTGCCGGCACCAGAGCGACCGATCAGGCCGATCTTCTCGCCCGGCTGGATTGTCAGGCCGATCTTGTCGAGCCCGCCTGCCTCACGCCCGAAATGGTGTGACAGGTTGCGCAGTTCGATCTTCCCTTTGGCCAGCTGCAGCGGTTCTGCATTGGCGGCATCCACTAGGTCGATAGGCTGTGCGATGGTTTCCATTCCCTCAGCCACAACACCCAGCTGGCGGAAAAAGGAGGTAAGTGCCCACATGATCCAGCTGGTCATTGCGTTGAGCCGCAGCGTCAGCGCCGTGGCCGCCGCCACCAGGCCCACCGAGGCGGTTCCCTGCGACCACAGCATAACTGCCCATCCGACCACGCCAACAATCAGCAGACCGTTCAGCGTGACCAGAGCAGCATCCATAACGGTGAAGATACGCATCTCCGCCTGAAACGTCTTACGGGTGTTCTCAATCGCATCGCGGGCATAGGTCAGCTCGTTGTCGTGATGTGCGAACATCTTAACTGAATGGATGTTGGAATAGCTGTCGACCACACGACCTGTCACGGTAGAGCGCGCATCAGACGATGCCTGACTGGCCGGGCCGACCCGCTTGACGGTCCACATCACCAGCATTGCATAAAGCGCAAACCATAGGGCCAGCGGCAGCATCAGCCGTACGTCCGCTACCCACAGCAAAACGGCTGCACCGACAAGATAGGCCAGCGAGAAGGTGATGGCATCAAAAACCTGAAAGATCACCTCCCCCGCGGCTGGAGGAGTTTGCATGATCCGGTTGGCAATCCGGCCTGCAAAGTCATTCTCGAACCAGCCCACAGACTGGCGCAACACATGCTTATGCGCCCGCCAGCGGATCAAGGTGCCAAAGTTCGGCAGGATCGCATTATTCAACAGCATCACATCCAGAAGCTGGATCAATGGCCGCAGCAGCAGGATGAACAGAGCAACCAGTATCAGCTCGGTTCCATGCGCTTCCCAAACCTGCCTGGGCGTACCGGACATCAGGTCGACAATCCGGCCCATATAGTAGATGAGTCCCACCTCTATCCCGGCGACCAGCACCGACATCAGCGCGGTCAGGACAAAGACAGTTTTGAACGGCTTGGAAAAATCGCGCAGGAACGGCCACAGCCGGGTTGGCGGCGTGTTGGTCTCCGGGTGGGCGCAATAAGGATCAATGAGGTTTTCAAAAAAACGAAACATGCGGGTGCTCCAAGCGCTCGAGCATTGATTTGGAATACAGATGAAGACAGCAGGCCGCCGAAGGCCCACGCCTAACAGGGGCAAGGTCTCAGACGTTAAGAAAACCAGATCCCGTAATACATCAGTATTCCTCCGTCATGTGGTGGCAGCCTTATGGGTACGCAAGATTTGCAGTTTTGTCACTCCCCGAGGTTGTGACTCTGCTGTCAGACTATGTCAGCGGAGGGAGTCCAGCAACTGCTCGCGGCTCAGGGAGAATCCCGAGGCAATCCATTCCGCCTCCATTTTCTTCAATGCAGAACCCAGCGCCGCGCCCTTGAAATCGGGCAGAAGATCGCGGGCTTTCACTGGAAAGATCATTCCTGCACCCAAAGCAATATCAGTCTCAAAGGTTGGGGAAACTGGCTGTTCCAGCAGGGCAGTGCGCAACAGCATGGCATCCAGTGCCTGTTCCGCCCCTATCCGGTAACCCAGTTCTCCCGCCCCGGCCGTGCCTGCCGCTGCTTCCCGGATTGTCTCAAGATGAGAGGCCTGAGCTTTACTTAGCCGCAGGGCGTCTTTCAGACCATGACCGCCTAGTGCACCCAACCGGCGGAGCGCGGATACCGGGCGGTTTGATTCCAAGTGTATCAGTGGCGCCAGCACGCGGTCATCCGCTCCCGGAAGGATCTGCGCCAACACGCCTGCCTGACGCATGGCGGCGACCGCAGGTGCAGGGTCAGGCGCCGCCAAAAGCTTCATTATCTCGGCACCGACACGTTCCTTAGACAGTGTAGCCAACCCCTCAAGGTTGGCCGCAATCGCCGCCAGCGCATTCGGGTCAAAACCCAACGTTTGATCGCCGTACCATGCGTGAAAGCGAAAATAGCGTAACGAACGTAAGTAATCCTCGCGGATCCGGTTCTCTGCCGTGCCGATGAACCGGATCCGGCGTTTCTGCAAATCCGCCATGCCGTCCAAAGGATCGATTATCTCTCCATCCGGACGGGCATAAATCGCGTTCATGGTGAAATCGCGGCGGCGGGCGTCCTCAGTGATTTCGGTTGAATACGCAACGACAGCCCGGCGGCCATCGGTAGCCACATCCTTCCGGAAGGTGGTGATCTCATGCGGAATGCCGTTCTTGATCAACGTCACTGTACCATGGTCAATACCGGTAGGAACCGCCTTGATCCCGGCTCGGCCTGCCAGCGCCACCACCTGCTCCGGCAGTGCGTCAGTGGCAATGTCCATATCGGAAACCGCCTCCCCCAGCAGCGCGTTGCGGACGCACCCGCCGACAAACAGAACTTGCGCACCGTCTCCCATGACCGCCTTGCAAACTGCTTGGGTCGCAGGATCCTTCAACCAAGGTTGATCAATTCGCATTATTTCTCCATCCGTGCCGCAAATCCGCGCAGCATCCGCGCGGTGGCGCCCCATATGTAATAGGATCCGTATGGAACGGTATAGTAGCGACGGCGGGTACCGCGCCAGCGGCGGGACTCAATAATGTAGTTTTCCGGCTTCAGCACATGGGCCAGCGGAACGGAGAAGACTTCAGCCACTTCACCTGCTTCCGCGTGCACTGGAAATTCTTCACCGATCAGCGCCACAACCGGCGTCACCGAAAAGCCGGTTACCGTCTCATGCTCCGGCAGGCAGCCGATGATCTGCGGAAGCTCCTGCGGAAGCCCGATTTCTTCCCAAGCTTCGCGCAACGCTGCGGCGCAGGCGTCCGTGTCACCAGCCTCTACTTTACCGCCGGGAAAGGCGATCTGGCCCGGATGATGCTTCAGCGCGGAGGAGCGTTTGGTCAAAATAAGCCGTGGCACTTTGCCGGCAACAGAAATGGGCACCAGCACGCCGGCTGGCCGCAGCTTACGTCCCACTGGCAGCACGGTGCCGGGGTTGAGATCAAAGTCGGAAGAGCCGCCGCCCTGTTGTTTCAGCGCGGCCGCAATTCTATTGGCAAGGTTCTGCGCGGCCTCACTCACTGGGCGGGTTTTCCGCTTCGAATCCCACGCTTGCCGGGTCCAAATCATAATGCGCGCTGCAGAACTGGCAATCTGCCGTGACCCGGCCATCCTCGTTTGTCATGGTGCCGATGTCTTTGGCGGAATAGATCGACAAGCTTTGACGCACCCGGTCTTCGGAGCAAGTGCAGCCGAAACGAACGGGCTGGACATCGAAGACCCGCGGTTGTTCCTCGTGAAACAATCGGATCAGCAGTTCGGTCGGGGACACTGATGGCCCGATCAGCTCCAATGCCTCGACAGTGTTCAGCAGCATCGTGGCCCGGTTCCAGTTTTCTTCCTGATCACCAGACACCAGATCGCTGGCTTGCAGGATTTCACCCGATCCTTCGACGTGTGCAGCAAAAGGCGAAGCCTTGGGCATACTCTGCAACATAATGCCGCCCGCGCGCCAATGTTCGTCAACACCAGGCTCGGATGATTTACCAAAGCTCATCTTGAACATAGTGGGCAGCTGTTCGGATTGTGCAAAATAAGCCTCGGCACAGGCCCGTAGCGACCCGCCAGACAACGGCGTGATACCTTGGTAGGGCTTGGTGCCTTTACCCTGATCGATCATAATGGCAAAATACCCTTCCCCGACCTGATCAAACGGGTTGCTGTCGGTAATCCGGTCACGGTCGAAACATGCATAGGCGCGGATCCGTCCGATTTCACCTTCTTTTTGCGGTGCGTAATAATCGGTCGCGATCATCCGCACAGCACCCTTGGACTGCACCTGCAACGACAGCTTCCAGCGCAGGGAAATCGTCTGCCCGATCAGTGCCGTCAACAGCGCCATCTCGGCAACCAGCGCCTCAACCACCGGCGGGTAGTCGTGTTGTCTCAGGATTCCGTCCAGCACGCCGTCCAGCCGCGCAACGCGGCCGCGCATGTCCGAGGCATCAAGCTGGAAGGGCAGGACGGTATCGTCCCACGCGATTTTCGAACCAAGTGTCATGGGGTTTCCTTACGCGCCGGGGATTGGCATACCGGGGCTATATAGGAGAATTGACACTGGAGTGAAGGGGCCGACGTGTGATCAGGCGATTTGGTAAGACACCGGAGAACGGCCAGCGGTACCGGATACGCCCGGGCGCCTATGCTTTGCTGCCGCGGGACGGCAGGCTGCTGATCACCTGCCAGTTTGCGCCTCAACCAGACCTGCAACTGCCAGGCGGTGGTATCGACCCAGGCGAATCACCCATTCCAGCACTGCACCGGGAGGTTTTTGAAGAAACCGGCTGGAAAATCGGCAAGCCACGCAAAATGGGCGTATTCCGGCGCTTCGCCTATATGCCGGAATACGGTCTTTGGGCTGAAAAGATCTGCCATATCTATATCGCCCGCCCATTGCGACGAATCGGCCCGCCTGCAGAAGACGGGCATGAAGCCCTGTGGATCGACCCGGAGGAAGCCGCCATGCGGCTGGGCAATGCTGGCGACCGGCATTTCGCAGCCCAACTGGCAGCCCGGTTGTAACCGCCTGCGAAACTGGCAGCCGAAAAGACAAAAACCCAGCCTCAGCCAGGACAGCATCATTTAGAAAAACTGAAAGATCTACGGACCCTGATACTCGAACAACGTGGCCGAGACGTCATCCTCAAGCCCGTGTTCCTTGCTCATAACTTGCGTCAGATGCCAGTAAAGATCATCCAGGAATTCCTTGCTGCTTTGCTCTGACCCGCATTTTTTCACCAGCTCCAGCAGACCCTCCGGCTCAAGCATGGAACCGTCTTCCAGCCGCGCCTCTGTAAAGCCGTCAGAGAACAACAGCAGACGGTCGCCGCGTTCCATAACGAATTCTTCCTGGCTGTAGCCGATATCGGGGACCAACCCCACAGGCACGCCGCCCTTGCCGATAAACTCCATGTCACCGTTATTGCGCATCAACAACGGATGCGGGTGCCCGGCTTGCACTATCTTGACGACACCGCTGCGCAAATCAGCGATGCAATAGGCCATGGTGAAGTACTCTTCGATCCCTGTATCAGCAATCAGCCGTGCATTCAGCAGGCTGGCGACTTCCTCCGGCTGGCGCAGTGCATAAAACCGGTTGAAGCGTTTCTCCATCCCGACATTCTGATCGAAGTAATTCGAGGAGAGATAGCCTCCCAGGCGTGCTGTCATCATTGCCGAAGTAATGCCATGACCGGACACGTCGATAGAATAAAAACCGATTCTGTTCACACCTGGAGAAAACATACCCACCAGATCACCGCCAATATGGCCGCAGGGTTTCAGCAGGAGACTGACGGTGGAGGATCCAAAATCCTTGGACAGTTCCGGCACCAGTGATTCCTGAATCTTGCGGGCTTGGATCAGATCTTTGTCGATTGCATCATAAACACGCTGCAACTCCCCCAGCGTTTCGGACACGATACGGTTCTTCTCGGACAGTTCCCGCTGCATTCTCAGGATCCGCTCACCCGCAGAAATCCGCGCCCGCAGTTCATCCGAATTGACCGGCTTGGTCAGGAAATCGTCGGCACCTGCGTCAAGCCCTTCTGCAACCTCGTTCTTTTCGCTTTTTGATGTCAGAAGGATGAAATAGGCATAATCCTCGCTGGAGCGGGCGCGGAAGGCCCGGCAGAATTCCAGCCCGTTCATGCCTGGCATCATCCAGTCGCTGAGGATCAGATCTGGCGTTTCCGCCTGGCAGATCTCCATCGCAGCCTCGCCGCTCTCTGCCTCAACAACCTCAAATCCCCACTTTTTGAGAGAGGCCACAAGGATGCGTCTTTGCAGTCGGCTGTCGTCGACAACCAGCACACGGCGTATTGATCCGGCCACTGTGTGGTCCTCGTTGTCCATCGAACTTTCTGGCAGCACCGAAGGCACCTCACAAATGGCAAAATCAGACAATCTTGTGATACTATCGGTCCAGAAATTTAACAGGCTGTGAAACCTACAATTTGAGCTTCTGTCTTTATTTCACTATATTTTTACTGCAATCAACTTACTAAGTTGCGCATGGCGACTGATCTTAGGAATATATGACATGATTGACTGGCCGCGAGTGACTGAGCTGCGCGAGGAAGTTGGCGCCGAGGATTTCGAAGAAGTTGTTGAAATTTTCCTCGAAGAGGTCGAGGAAGTTATCAGCAAGCTGCAGGACGGCGACCGCAGTCAGCTTGAGCAGGACCTGCATTTCCTGAAAGGCAGTGCGCTCAACCTCGGATTTGATGAGTTTTCGGCGCTGTGCCTGGACGGCGAGCGGAAGTCCGCACAAGGCGAAGCAGACGATGTCGATGTCCCCGCCATCATTACCAATTTCCAAACATCCAAGTCAGCTTTCCTGACCAGAATGTCCGAAAATTTCTAACCCGTCCCTCAGCGTCAGATAACAAACTGCGCCAAAGTCTCGTCTTGAGTAATGTCGGTGAAAGTCATCCCCGCCGCATGCAGCCGCGCAAACAGTTGCTCGAAATTTTCTGGCCGTTTGGTTTCGATCCCGATCAGCACCGAACCGAAATTACGGGCAGACTTTTTCATATACTCAAAGCGGGCGATATCGTCCTCTGGGCCTAAGATTCCGAGAAACTCCTTCAGCGCACCTGGACGCTGTGGCAGGCGCAAGATGAAATATTTCTTCACTCCGGAATAGCGCTGCGCCCGTTCTTTGACCTCCGGCAGGCGTTCAAAATCGAAGTTGCCTCCGGAAGTGACGCAAACCACGGTTTTGCCGCGGATCCAGGAGCGCACATCCTGCAGCGCCTCGACCGACAGCGCGCCGGCCGGCTCCAGCACGATGCCTTCCACGTTCAGCATCTCAATGATGGTGGCACAGATCCGGTCCTCGGAGATCGTCAGGACATCCGGCAGCGGCACGCCCTTCAAAATTTCAAAGGGCAGCGCGCCGATCCGCCCGACCGCAGCACCATCTACGAAGGTGTCGACATGATCCAACGCAACCGGCTTACCAGCAACAAGCCCTGCCCGCAGACAGGCGCCGCCGTCAGGCTCGACAAACAGGCTGTGCACCTCTTCACCAAACCAGGAGGACACCCCAGCCGACATGCCGCCGCCGCCAACTGGCAGCAGGACATGGTCCGGAGCTTTTTCGAGCTGCGCCTCAATCTCCACAGCGATGGAGGCTTGGCCTTCAATAACATCAGCATCATCAAAGGGCGACAGAAAATGCCCGCCCTCCTTGGCGCACCACTCTTGCGCTGCGGCAAGGCAGATGTCGAAATAGTCACCGACCAGATGGATTTCGATGTTGTCGCCGCCGAACATCCGGGTTTTCTGGATCTTCTGCTGCGGCGTGGTGACCGGCATAAAGATCACCCCGCGCTTGCCCATGTGACGGCACATAAAAGCAACGCCTTGGGCGTGGTTGCCGGCCGATGCGCAGACAAACAGCTCTTGATCCGGCTGTTTGCGCATTGCGTTCAACGCACCGCGGATCTTGTAGGAGCGGACCGGGCTCAGGTCTTCGCGCTTAAGGTAAATGTCGGCACCGAAACGCTCGGACAGATGCACATTGCGCTGCAGCGGCGTTGCGGGAAACACATCGCGCATCGCCTGTTCAACGGCGCGGGCCTGGGACTTGAAATCGCTCATGTGTCCTTCAGTGGCGCAAGCCCGCCCGCAAGGCAAGGGGCGGGTGTGAAAGCATGCATAAGAATACCGTCAGAACCGTCCTTGATCAGATCGGG
>NZ_JAXMOX010000086.1:0-17471 GCF_034669605.1 Leisingera sp. | reverse complement strand
GTTCTTTGCCAGATCAACTCCGATCATCGTATCCTTCATAATTGCCGTCCTCTCTTGTTTATCGTGACCGTGAAACACGATCTTGGCACATCGCGATGCCGTCTGGGGAGGACGGCAACCATCCCATTTCCCCAGCCGTGAGCGGCAGGGTCAATTCCGAACCTCAAATATTCGGAATTGGCGCTGCCGCGGGACACAGGCCTGATGCTCCAAACAGAGAGTGACAGGGGCAGGCAGGTGAAGGGACTGAGGGAGATCGTTTTGATCCATGATCTGAAGAAGCAGGGTCTCAGCATTTCCGCGATCGCGCGGAAAGTTGGCTGTGACCGCAAGACAGTGCGCAAGCATTTGGAACGCGGCCTCGAAGCGCCGGTCTACGGCCCGCGGGCACCGCGGAACCGCATCATCGAACCCTTTGAGCGCTACCTGCAAGAGCGCGTTCAGGACTTCCCGGACCTGAGCGGCGCCCGCCTGCTGCGCGAGATCCGGGAACTGGGCTACGAGGGCGGCTACACCATGGTGACCGATTTCCTGCGCGAGGTCCGCCCCGCCAGGCAAACCCAATTTGAGCGCCGGTTTGAAACCCCGCCTGGTAAACAGGCCCAGGTCGATTTTGCCGAGTTCACTGTGGAGTTCACCGATGATCCCGGCGTTGTCCGCAAGGTTTGGCTTTTCTCGATGGTGCTTGGCCATAGCCGCTGGCTTTGGGGCCGCTTTGTTGCCAGCCAGAACCTGCAGTCTGTCCTGCGCTGTCACATCGCGGCATTCTCCGCCATGGGCGGTGCCGTTGAAGAAATCCTCTATGACCGCATGAAAACGGCCGTGATCGGCGAGGATGAAGCCGGGGTTGTCACCTACAACGCGGCTCTGGTGGCACTCCTGAATCATTACGGCACGGTGCCGCGCGCCTGCCAGCCCTACAGGGCCCGCACCAAAGGCAAGGTTGAACGGCCATTCCGCTATATCCGCCAGGACTTCTTCCTGGCCCGCACGTTCCGGAACATGGATGATCTCAATGCCCAGTTTGATGCCTGGAGGACCGGGGTGGCCAATCCCCGGGTTCACGCCACAACGCGGCAGGTGGTCGACGAGGCTTTTGCCGGAGAGGTTGCGCACTTGAATCCGCTGCCGGCGGTTCCCTACAGCGCTGTGCTGACTGTGGAACGCCGGGTGAGCAAGGACGGGATGATCTCGGTTGGCGGGAACTACTACTCCGTTCCCGACACCGCCCGCCGCCGGACGCTCGAAGTCCAGCATCATGCCACCGAGCTGCGCATCTTCGAAGAAGGGCAGCTGATCGCCCGCCATCCGGTCCTGGAAGGCAAGGCCCGGCGGCGCGTTGACCCTGCGCACCGCAAGGCGCCGCCGCCAAGGCCGCCCCTGCCGCCGTCGCCGCAGCGGCTGCGCCGCCCCTTGGACTTCTATGATGCCGTCGGGCGCCGGCTTGCGGCCGAGGGGAGCCGGTCATGAGTGATATGCTTGATCGTATCCGCGGCGCCTTGGTTGGCCTCAAGATGCCACGCGCGCTCGAAGCTCTCGATCACACGCTGCAGCAGCTGGAAAAAGGCGAAGTCACTGCTATCGAGGCAATCGACACGCTGCTGAGCGAGGAATACGCCACGCGGGAGACCCGCCGGATCGACGTGGCGCTGCGCACTGCCAAACTCTTGCCCGCCAAGACCCTCGAGGGCTTCGACTTCACCTTCCAGCCATCGCTCGACCGGGAGCGGATCGCGGCCCTGGCCCAGCTCGACTTCATCCGCCGGGCCGAAGTCGTCCACTTTCTCGGCCCGCCAGGCACGGGAAAATCGCATTTGGCCACGGCTCTCGGGGTGGCCGCGGTCAAGGCGGGCAAGAGCGTCTACCGCGCAACCCTGGCCGATCTGATTGCAGCGTTGAGCCAGGCTGAACGGGAGGGCCGGTTGGCCGAGAAGATCCGTTTCTATGCCCGGGCGTCTCTCCTGATCGTCGACGAGATCGGCTATCTGCCGATCACCACCGGCGGCGCCAACCTGTTCTTCCAGCTCGTCAACGCCCGCTACGAAAAGGGCGCCATGATCCTCACCTCAAACCGCGGCTTCGCCGAATGGGGCGAGGTCTTCGGCGATCCCGTCGTTGCCACCGCGCTTCTCGACAGGCTCCTGCACCACGCGGTGGTCATCCAGATCGAAGGTGCCAGCTACCGCCTGCGCAGCCATGCCGATCTCATACCAGAGCATGTCCGTGCCAACGCCCCAATTGCTCCCCCGCCGCCGCCGAAGCGCCGCGGACGGCCTCCCAAAACAAGAAATGGAGCCGCTGATCACTGACGCCGGCTGATCACCGGGACCGAGCAAGTGGGGAATTTTACTTCGGCACTTTTGGGGAAAGTTCAAACGGCGTTGACACAGGGTATTTTGACCCCATGAGCCTGGATGCTGTGTGACAGGCCATGGCGAGGGCGATTGCGAAGATAGCGATCAGAAGGCTCAACCTTTTGGAGAGTTTCATCCTCGTGTCCTCGAGGTTCAGCCCCTTTGTTTTACTGTCGGCGAACATGCATTCGATGAACCAGCGCCAGCGATAATATCGCAGGATGCGCGATCCGCGAAGCGGCTCGGAACAAGCTACGATCAGCAACTCGCCCCCTTTGATGCGCCGTGCGCCAAAGTGCAGCTCAAGGGCTGGTTGACCAGCCTTGGCGGGCAGGGTCGCCGTAAAGCCGCGTTCTCCCTTGCAGCGCGACAGGTAAGACTGCAGCGCGTACTCGCGCCCCTCAACGACAATGAGCTGGTCTTCCTTCACGCGGATCGCGAATGGAATGTTCTTTTCCTTGAGATAATTGAACCATGCCTGCCCGATGAATTCCCGGTCTGCCAAGAGCATGCGCACTGTCGATGCGTTGAAACGCTTCAAATAGCGTTGCATCAGGGCGATGCGCTGCTGTGTCGTGCTGTTGCCCGAGTGATCCAGAAAGGTCCAAATGAGGGGGACGCGATAGCGCTCGGTGACCACGGCCAGCACGAGGACGTTGACGTCGGACTTGCCGATTTTCCAGTTAGTGCGATCCAGGCACAGATACCAGCGATCTGGATTGCCGATCAGCGCCATCACGATGCCCACGCTCCAATCCTCGGGCAGGATCACCTGTTGGAAGAAGCGCTGCAGGCGCCGGTAGGTTGACGCAACCTTTGCGCGAGCAGGGCGCTCTGCCGCAATATGGGTCAGGTTGACGGTACGGGCGCTGATCATACCCAGAACGAGCAGGCAGAGCGTTTCAACGCGTGACTTGCCCAGCGGCACATGCGGGGTTAACACCTTCTGCAGATCGGCGAGAGCGAAACCGGTCATGGATGAACTCCTTGCAGGGAAAGAGTCCGTGTTCAGAATCTATCTCGTCGATCGATACCAGCCCTAAAATCTGCCCTGTGTCGTGTAGTGTGCGAACTCCGGTGCAACGGGTCGGGGCTCGCCACAGGGCAGGCCCCCGCAAGCACGCTCCACATGTCAGGGGCAACGTCATACTGCCTTCACTCGCTCAACAAGCCGAAACGGTGACGACTCGGGCCGAGCCCCATTGCGGCATCTCTTGGCATACCTGTCACAGAGCCCGTAGGATAAGTCCGTCCGGGGAAAGGGGAAGTGCGCTCACAAACCGATTTGTGCAACAAAGTCCCAATAGATGACTAAATGACAGAAGGTGTCCAATGGATTTACTTTAAACGCACCTGCGGGACCAGAGAATAGCCTGGATGCAGAATAAATTCTTCAAATTTTGAACACAGTGTGTCGACCATAAGTTTTACACGTGGATTCTTATGACGCGACATTGGGTAGATGACCCAAACGGAAATCTCAGATGAGCATAATTCAGGTAATATATGGACCAAGGATCCTTGGTCGACTTCATAGTGGACAAAAAAATTGGGTAGATAGGCTAAAGCCACTCCAGAAACGGCATAGTATTTGGCCATCCAGTAGTCATGTACACTAAATCGCTTTGTATATTTTGCAGATTGTTCGCAGTTGCAGCCTTGCAACGACCATTCCTCAGGCAACCCACTTCTCGAATACTCCACGCCTGGCATTTTCTTCACATCTTCGATCTTTGAAGGCATCCCAAAACTCTCAACTAACTCTTGGCTACCGTAGATTCCATAAGATACGGTACCCATTTTTCGACAAAGATAACTAGAATCCGGTGCGGTTCCGACGCTAATTAGACAGTCGAAATCTGGATAATCTGTGAGTAAAATATCACTGGGATACATTCGAACTTCAAAGTCTAGTCCAGGATGCTCTTGAGCTAGAAATAGTGTTGCTGCCCCTAGTATAGAGGTGCCAAATTCATTGCTCGCTGCAATTCGAATCCTTCCGGAAACTGAGCTATGAGCACGTTGAGCGGCACTTGCCGCGACCTCACAGCTATGAAAAATGCGTTTGCAGTTATCTAAATAGGCTTTCCCCGCATCTGTGAGTGTTAGCCCTCGAACAGATCGTGTGAATAGTTCAACTTCCAATGTATCTTCAAGGCGGCGGAGACTATGACTCAGAGTCGCCTTAGGAATATTTGTTTCGCGGGCCGCCCGCGTGAGGCTGCCCGCTCGAGCAATCTGAATGAACCCGCTGATATCTTTGAGTTCCACGTTTTCGTGCATGGCTCGTCTCCTCCTCGCTTTGGGTGTTCAAAATTTTGAACAGTAGGTTTAAATTGTTCGGCTACCTTAACATATATCCGGCTTTTATCAATTACCCAATATATCGCGAACAGGAAAGTTGGGAGCTATCAGTATGATGTCTCGATTGTAGGCTGGGGCTAGTTTTGTTCACCAGCAAAGCCAGACTAAAGACATGGTCTGGAGCAGCAGAGAAGACCAGTAGCGAAAGCCTTGGGGCGAGAACGCCAAGGTGAAAGGCGTGAATATTGGGAAAGCACTTCTAAACCCTTAACACGTTACAAACTGACTTTTTCTGGCTTCCGATGATTACCTCCGAACTGCTTCTAGGCAATTCTGGCCGTAGGGGTTTTGACGTGCTCTAAAACTAAAAGCACAACTCAGGATGTGCTTCTTCTATGCCTTGCGGCCCATCCCAACATGACAGGAAGTATACCGTAATTGTGACCCATCTCTCTGAAATATCTTCCCCGCTCTTGCAATTGCGAGGCATCACCAAACGCTATGGTTCGTTTATCGCCAATCAAGGTATTGACCTGACGCTTCAGCCTGGCGAAATCCACGCAATTCTTGGTGAAAACGGGGCTGGTAAGTCCACGCTTATGAAAACCATTTTTGGTGTGCATAAGCCCGACGAAGGATGCATCCTCTGGAAAGGTCAAGAGGTGCAAATGGACAGCCCGGGCCAGGCCCGCTCTATGGGCATCGGCATGGTTTTCCAGCACTTCTCGCTTTTTGAGACGGTAAGCGTTGTTGAAAACATTTCCCTTACTGTCCTTGAACCGCTCTCACTTCTAGCTGAGCGCATACGCGCAAAAAGCGAGGAGTTCGGGCTGCCGGTCGATCCGATGGCTTTGGTGCACGGATTGTCGGTAGGCGAGCGCCAGCGGGTCGAAATCATTCGGTGCCTGCTGCAGGAGCCCGATCTGCTTATTCTGGACGAGCCCACCAGCGTGCTGCCGCCGCCCAATGTGAAACAGCTGTTCGGTACACTGCGGCAGCTTTCGGAAAAGGGGATTGCAATCCTCTATATCAGCCACAAGCTTGATGAAATCCGGGCGCTATGTCATTCGGCCACGATCCTGCGGCATGGACAAGTTACCGGCACAGCAGATCCAGCCTCGTCGACTTCCAAGCATCTGGCGAAGTTGATGATCGGCCGGGATATCCCGCACGCAACCCACGCGGAGGCTGACGGGGAAGGCGAAGTCCGGTTGGCAGTGCATGATCTGAGCTATTCCGATCCCGATCCGCATGCAATCAGCCTGAAGAATATTGAGCTGGAAGTCCGCTCAGGCGAGATCATGGGCGTGGCGGGAGTGTCAGGCAACGGGCAGTCGGCCTTATCCCGGCTGTTGTCGGGTGAGGACGTGCTGCCAGCCGGGCAGGCGGGAAGAATTCAGCTTCTGGGTAATCCAGCAGGGCACTTGAACCCTGAGCACAGGCGCAAAATAGGGCTCAGTTTCGTTCCAGAGGAACGCTTGGGCAGAGGTGCAGCTCCTCCAATGAGCCTCAGCGACAACGGCCTGCTGACAGCCCACCGGCGCGGCCTAGTTAAGCACGGTCTGATCCGCCGTACGGAGCGCGATAGGTTCACAGAGCGCTGTATCGAGGAAATGGATGTGCGCGCACAAGGAAAGCACGCGCTTGCCTCCAGCCTCTCTGGTGGGAACCTTCAGAAATATATCGTCGGACGGGAGATGCAGCTGGAACCCAAGGTTTTAGTGGTCTCGCAGCCCACCTGGGGAATTGACGTGGGCGCCGCTGCGATGGTCCGGCAAAAACTTGTCGACCTGCGCGAAACTGGTGCAGCGATCTTGGTGATCTCCGAAGAACTTGAAGAGCTTTTTGAAATCTCAGACCGGATGGTGGTGATGTACGACGGGCGCATGTCCCCCTCTGTGCGCACTCGCAACACAAATGCCGAACAGATTGGGCAGATGATGATTGGCCAATTCGGTACTGTCCAGGAGGCTGCGGAATGAACCTGCGTCTAGAAATTGTACCACGCACAGCCCCATCAACACAGGCATTAATGATGGTGCCGGCGATCACTATTGCGCTATCGGTGCTTTGCGCCATCGTACTATTCACCGCATTGAACCACTCGCCAAGTCTTGTCCTCTACTCCTTCTTTGTGGAGCCGTTTCTGGACAGCTACAACCTGAGCGAAGTGCTGATCAAGGCAGGGCCGCTGATCCTGATCGCGCAAGGGCTTGCCATCGGTTTCCGGGCCAAGGTGTGGAATATTGGAGCCGAAGGTCAACTGACCATTGGTGCAATTTTTGCCGCTCTGATCCCAATTACCTGGCCGCAAAGCCAATCGGCACTGATGTTGCCTGTGATGATCTTAGTCGGCGGTCTAGCAGGTGCGGCCTGGGCCTCGATTGCAGCACTGCTGCGCACCCGCTTCAACGCCAGCGAAATCATTGTTACGCTAATGCTGAACCAGATCGCCTTTCAGATCTTGTTATATCTGATCAACGGCCCGCTTAAGGATCCAAGAGGCTTCAGTTTTCCGCAATCAGTGCCGTTCCCTGAAGCCGCCATGTTCCCGCCGCTAGTTGAAGACAGCTTACTGCGCGCAAATATGTCGATTTGGCTTGTGCTCCTGATCTCTGTTCTGGCTTGGGTCTTTGTAGCCCGGAGCTTTGCAGGATTTCGCCTCCTGGTGGGTGGCCTTGCCCCCAATGCAGCACGCTATGCAGGCTTCTCAGCCAACCGCGCGATCTGGATCTCTCTATTGGCAGGTGGAGTGGCCGCAGGCATTGCCGGCGTTGGAGAAATATCCGGCCCCATTGGAAAACTGCAGCCAATTTTGTCCCCTGGCTATGGGTTCGCGGCAATAATCGTTGCATTTCTTGGGGGGCTGAACCCAATTGGCATCGTTCTGGCCGGCTTCTTTATGGCTGTGATCTTCGTTGGCGCTGATGGTGCCGTGCTCGCAGGCATACCTGCATCGGCCCCGGTGGTGTTCCAGGGTTTCATCCTGATCTTCTACCTCGCTTCCTACACTCTTGTGAACTTTAAATTCCGCCGCGTGCGTGGAGGAACTGTCTGATGGATACTCTTGTTTTTGTCCTCGCTGGCGCCTTTGCCACTGCCACTCCTCTGCTGCTGGCTGCGCTAGGAGAACTGGTAGTGGAGAAATCCGGCGTCATCAATTTGAGCGTCGAAGGAATGATGGCAGTGGCCGCTGTCATCGCTTTCGTAATCACATATACTAGCGGGTCCCATCTTCTCGGCTTTGTCGGCGGGGCACTTGCAGCGATGCTGCTGTCGCTGATATTTGCCGTGCTGGTTCTGGTGTTTTCTGCCAACCAGGTAGCCTCAGGCCTTGCAGTCGGCATTCTAGGGCTTGGCATGTCGGCGCTTCTAGGCCGCTCATATGAAAGCTTTACGCTTACTGCGCCTGCCAAAATTACCGTGCCGGTTCTGTCCAATATTCCGCTTGTTGGTCCAATCCTGTTTCAGCAAGACCTTGTCGTATACCTGACTATCGCCGCAAGCGCCGGGCTGATCTGGTTCATGCAGAAGTCTCGGAACGGTCTGGTACTGCGAGTGATTGGCGAGGATCCCCATATCGCCCACAACTTGGGATTCCGCGTGCTGCGCACCCGCTTCCTCGCGATTTTGTTCGGCGGTTTCATGGCAGGGCTGGCCGGTGCCTATGCCGCCACCGTTCTGACGCCGGTTTGGTCTCAGGGGATGATCGTCGGGCGCGGATGGATTGCGCTGGCGCTTGTCGTATTCGGCACTTGGCGGGTCCTGCGGGTAGTGATTGGCGCCTATATCTTTGGAGCACTGTTGCTGGCCGACCTCGCTGTGCAGTCGCTAGACATCGGCATTCCGTCGCAGGTCATGACCTCGATGCCTTACCTGATGACCATCTTGGTTTTGGCATTGGTGTCTCGGGATGCCCTGAGGATTAAGCTCAATGCCCCGGTTGCGCTCGGGGAAAACTATCGCCCAGCACATTAATCGAGAAACGAACAAAACAGGGAGAAAACACATGACAAAGTTCAAGGCAGTAATGACATTTGCCACAGTTCTCGGGCTGGCTGCCCCGGCTTTCGCGGAGGCTCCGTTGAATATTGGTTTCATCGTTCCCAACCCGATTGGTGAGGTGGGGTGGGACTATGAACTTGACCGCGGACGCCGCGAAATGCAGGAGCATTTCGGTGACAAAATTATAGTGACCGCGGTCGATTCCGTTGGCGAAGGCCCAGACTCTACTCGCGTTATGAATAGAATTGTAGCGCAGGGTGCTGACGTTCTTTTTCTTGGCTCCTTCGGTCATATGAATGACGGTCTCGCGTTGGCTAAACGCAGACCGGATCTTGCGGTGCTGCATGCAGGCGGATACTTGAATGAAGCAAACTTTGCTACGTATTCGCCCAAACACTATGAGGCCGCATATCTCTGCGGAATGGCCGCTGGCTATGCAACCAAGAACGGGCAGCTTGGAATAGTCGCAGCGTTTCCACTTCCGGAAGTTCTGGGCATTATGAATGCCTATGTTCTGGGTGCGAAGAATGCCAACCCTGAGATCAAAGATGCTAAGGTGGTCTGGCTGAACTCCTGGTTCGACCCGGCCCGCAACCGGGCATCCGCGGAATCGCTTGTGGCCCAGGGGGCCGATGTTCTGTTCTCTCTCTTCCCAGGTACGCCAGCAGCTGTGGCCGCCGCTGAAGAGCTGGGCGTTTACGTGACGACCACTCTGAGCGACAATTCCGAATTTGCGCCCTCCAAACACTTGTGTGCCGGTCAGGTGAACTTCAGCGCAATCTACATCGACCAAGTGAACAAAGTGCTCAACGGGTCCTTCGAAGGTGTGGACATTTTCGCTGGCGTTGCCGAAGGAGCAGTCGAAGTCGCAGGTCTGTCTGACGATCTCAGCGAAGACCAGAGAGCAGCTATTTTCGCAAAGCAGGAAGCTATTCGTAGCGGCGAATTCAAGCCGTTCTCAGGTCCTATTGTGGATAACACAGGCAATGAAGTCGTCGCTGCCGGCAACCAACTGGATGCAGGCATGATCAAGGGCATGAACTTCCTG
This sequence comes from Leisingera sp., assembly GCF_034669605.1. GTDB lineage: Bacteria > Pseudomonadota > Alphaproteobacteria > Rhodobacterales > Rhodobacteraceae > Leisingera. The sequence continues at coordinate 7,760 of NZ_JAXMOX010000086.1, read as the reverse complement.
GTCGAAGGAATAGACAGCGAATTGCCCTACTGAACAAAAGGATCGGAAGTTGCCGGTCCCGTCAGGGCCCCAGTGTGCAGCGCCTGCTTGAGGCCAAACCTCAAGAGCCGATCAAAATTGTGCCTTCAACTGGCTTCTAACAAGCCCTTCGTAACCGCCCTCGGGGAAACAAAATCATGAACTGCCGACTCAAAAACCTTTCCGGCTTTGCAATTGCCAGCGTCGCTGGCCTGACCGCCGCAGGTGGAGCCAAATCCGAAATACTTTTCTCAACCGGAGAAATCCAACTCCACTATGGAGACGGCTACCACCTGGGTGCAAACGGACTTGATACCTCCAGCCGGACTACGCTGACTGTTGAACAATTCACACTGTTTGACTGGGGTGATCTGTTCTATTTTGTTGACTTGTTTCAGGATCACGAAGGCACGGGGCGCGAAACCGACCACTATGCCGAAATTTGGGCACATTTGAACGGTGGGAATTTTGGCATTAGCTCGCCGCAAGACGGGTTCATCAAGGACATTGGGCTGGACTTGGGCCTGAACCATGGCACTGACTTTCTGGTCGTGGCGCCTGGAGTGCGTGCTGATCTGAATGTTCCCGGTTTCAGCGTTTTCACCTTTGGGCTTTATGCCTATGAAAATCTCGTGGATCCCTTTGACCGCGATCTGGATACGACCTATCAGGCTTCATTTGTCTGGAACGCTCCGTTCAAGCTTGGGAATGCAAATATGAGCTTTCGCGGATTCGCCGACTTTATCGGCGACCAAGGTTCCGGTGTGGATGATCAAATCGTAGCGTCTCCACAGCTGGTCTGGGACGTTGGCCAGGAAGGCGGTGCCTCGATCGGCCTTGAGTACACTCACTTTAACAATAAGTTCGGAGTTACCGGCGCCGATGACAACTCTGTTTCAGCATTTGTGGCTCTAAAGTTTTGAGGATCACCTCGGGGCTGTAGGCACACTATCTCGGAAAGCGTCTTCCGTACCCGCAAGTCCTAACAAATGGATCGATACCTCTGCTCTCTCCTGGGCGCCCGATGATTTCTTGCTAACTTGCATCGGGCGCCCCTTTTCTAAAATAAGGACCAAAGACATGATCAAGACCCGCGCCGCCGTAGCCCTGGCGCCAGGCAAACCGCTGGAAATCATGGAGGTGAACCTCGAAGGCCCCAAGGCGGGCGAGGTTCTGGTGGAAATCAAGGCAACCGGCCTTTGCCACACCGATGAATTCACCCGCTCGGGCGATGACCCCGAAGGCATCTTCCCGGTAATCCTGGGCCATGAAGGCGCCGGCGTTGTGGTTGAGGTCGGCGAAGGCGTCACCAGCCTCAAGCCCGGCGACCATGTGATCCCGCTTTACACGCCCGAGTGCCGCGAGTGCGAATACTGCCTCAACCCCAAGACCAACCTGTGCCAGGCGATCCGCCCGACGCAAGGACAGGGCCTGCTGCCCGACGGCACCACCCGCTTCTCAATGCTGGACGGCACCCCGATCCACCACTACATGGGCTGCTCGACCTTCGCCAACCACACCGTGGTGCCGGAGATCGCGCTGGCGAAGATCCGGGAGGACGCGCCGTTTGACAAGGTCTGCTACATCGGCTGCGGCGTCACCACCGGCATTGGCGCGGTGATCAACACCGCCAAGGTGGAAATCGGCTCCCGCGCGGTAGTCTTCGGCCTCGGCGGTATCGGCCTCAACGTGATCCAGGGCCTGCGGATGGCCGGCGCCGACCAGATCGTCGGTGTCGACCTGAACCCGGGCAAAGTAGAGATGGCTGAGAAATTCGGCATGACCCATTTCGTGAACCCGGCCGAGGTCGAAGGCGATCTGGTGGCGCATCTGGTCGAGGTAACTGGCGGCGGCGCGGACTATACCTTTGACGCAACCGGCAACGTCAACGTGATGCGTACCGCGCTGGAATGTGCCCACAAGGGCTGGGGCGAGTCGATCATCATCGGTGTTGCGCCCGCGGGGGCCGAGATCTCCACCCGTCCTTTCCAGCTAGTCACTGGCCGCAGCTGGCGCGGCACCGCCTTCGGCGGCGCAGCCGGCCGCACCGACGTGCCCAAGATCGTCGACTGGTACATGGACGGCAAGATCGAGATCGATCCGATGATCACCCACAAGCTGACCTTGGACCAGATCAACGAAGGCTTCGAGCTGATGCACAAGGGTGAAAGCATCCGCGCAGTCGTTGAATTTTGACCCATGGAGCTAATTGAAAGCACCGCATGTTTCGGCGGCAAAAATGCAGTTTACAGGCATCCTTCGGATGCCTGTGGCTGCGACATGACTTTTGGTATTTACTTGCCTCCACAGGCGGAAACCACTTCGGTTCCGGTACTGTGGTACCTTTCAGGCCTGACCTGCACCCATGAAAACGCCATGTCTAAGGCCGGACTACAGCAGTTTGCAGCCGAACGCGGCCTTGCGCTGGTCTTTCCGGATACCTCGCCGCGCGGTGAAGGAGTGGCCAATGACAAGGCCTACGATCTGGGTCAAGGCGCAGGCTTTTATGTGAATGCGACCGAAGAACCTTGGGCGCCGCATTTCCGCATGTATGACTATGTCGCCCGGGAACTTTATGCTCTGGTGTGCGGTGCGTTTCCTGTGACCGAGATGCAGGGGATCACCGGCCATTCGATGGGCGGGCATGGGGCGTTGACCTTGGCCATTCTTAACCCGAGACAGTACCGCTCAGTTTCCGCCTTTGCGCCTATTGCTAACCCAGCCAACTCGAATTGGGGCCGCAAGCAACTGGCTGCATATCTCGGCACAGATGAAGCCTTGTGGCTGGAACACGACGCCAGCTTTTTGCTTCGTAGCAAAGGCTGGGAACGGGACATCCTCGTTGACCAGGGTGAGGATGATCAATTTCTCGATCTGTTGCGTCCGCAAGAGCTTGTGGAAGCAGCGGAATATTATTCAGTGCCGTTGTCATACCGCATGCGCAGCGGCTACAATCATAGTTACTACTTCGTGTCCACATTCTCGGAAGACCACGTCAATTGGCACGCCGATCGGCTTCAATCGGATTGATTGGCTTTGAAAATCGGTTGCAACTATCATCGAATGCAGAAGCCTGTTTGCCTCCTTCGGATCTTTTTACAATGGAGAGAGTAGTCATCCGGCGTAGATCATGGACGCGGGCAGTTCTTGGGTCGTGCCCTTTTGCAGCTCTATGTTGGCCCAGCAGCTGAGCCACCCAAGAAAGACTGTTGCGAAATGTGCTTCCGGTCGGTTTGAAAACGTGATTCCCTCTCTTTGAGACGCGATCGGAGGTAGGTGATGGATTTCTTCATGCAGGTGATCGGGGAGCGGGTGCCCGAGGACAACGTACTGCGCAAGATCAACGTCTTGATCGACTGGAAACAGGTGGGCTGGAAGGTTGGCAAGGTGCGGTCCCCCCAAGTTCATCAGTCAAACGCGTAAGCAATTGATATTGTTAAGGCCGAAAGGCCAAAAATGTGACAACAGCGCCCGTCAGGCGGGCTTGGGAAGGTCCATGGCTTCGAAGAGGTCGAGTTGCTCCGGTGTTGTTCTGCTGATGCCCTGCAGGGTGCGTTTTCCGGCATGGGCGGTGTGCTTCTGGATGCGCGCGAGCAAGTCAAGCGCGGTGCGCGGGCTTGCGGAATGGCCCTTCGCCTTCAGCCGCATCCGCATGACGCGGTAGAGGACCAGCGCCAGGAAGCAGATCAGCGCATGGGCGCGGATGCGGTCCGGCAGGCGGTGATGGACCGGGGCGATCTCGATGTCGGATTTCAGCACTCTGAACCCGCGCTCGATATCGGCAAGCGACTTGTAGCGGGCGACGGCCTCGGCAGGGCCAAGGTCGGCAGCGTTGGTCAGCAGCGCCAGCTTGCCGTCGAAGAGCTCGGCGCGGGCGATGGCCTCCTCATCGAGCGTCCAGCTGAACAGGTCGGCCTGCAGGTCGGGCTTAATGAAGCGGGTCAGCTCGGCCTCGGCGACGGCACGGGTGAATCGGCTGTAGGCCCCGCGATCGGAAGCGCGGCGCCCGCGGGCCGTCTGTCCGGAATCCTGCCCGTCGAGCTTGCCGACCAGCCGTTCGTGTAAATGCTGGATTGAATTTCCCCGGAAGTGCTGGCGCAAATTTCCCCACCTCGCGGGTTCGGCGATCAGCCGCGATGGTGATCGGCACCTCCGTTTTTTGTAAGGCTCCGGCGGCGGCCGTCTGATCTCGGGATCGATCCGATGGTAAGTCCGGCCTTATGTCCGACTTCAATAACCGCCCTCAAATCGAAGTTCTTTCCGCTGCCGATGGTGATCGCCGCCGGTATTGGTCAGATGATGATAAACTGCGCATCGTTGAGGAGAGCTTTATCGGTCACCGACAAGCGGCAGCCACAGCGCGGCGGCATGGCATTAGCCGGTCGCTGCTGACCACCTGGCGGCGGCAGTATCGAAACGGTGAGCTTGGGTCTTCTCGCCCGGTGCCGTTCGCGCCGGTGACCGTGGCAAAGGGAACTTCCGCGTCGCAGGCAAATCCGGTTGAACCCTGTCCGCCTCCGGACTGTCAGGTTGAGATAGCCCTGCCGAACGGGCGCCGGCTCATCGTGCCGATGGGCGTGGAGCCCGAAGCACTTACCCGGATTCTGGCAGTGGTGGATCGGCAGTGATCGCGTTTCCGGCAGGCGTGAAGGTGTGGATTGCAGGCGGCGTCACCGACATGAGGCGGGGCATGAACACCCTGGCGCTGCAGGTGCAAGAAGGGCTCGGCCGCGATCCCCATGCGGGCGAGCTCTTTTGCTTCCGGGGCCGCAAGGGCGATCTGGTCAAGATCCTGTGGCATGATGGCGTGGGTATGTCGCTGTATCTGAAGCGCCTGGAGGCGGGCAAGTTCATCTGGCCGGTGAGCCGGTCCGGCGAGGCGGTGCAGATCTCTGCGGCACAACTGGGCTACCTTCTCGATCACCCATGTTGATACCCCCTTTCGTCATTCTGACAGATTCTCAAATCCAGTTGGTTAATGTTATGATTTCGAAGGTTCCGCACGCCGTCCAACACGACTGATGTGTCGGGAAATAGATATGCACCGGATGGTTGCGGGTCGATGAGCAGGCGCTTTTTCTTTATCTGGACATAGAGCCAGTTAACCGGGATTCCTAGCTTTGCAGCAAGAGCAGTTGTGCTCAGGAAGCCGGGATCGTGATCCCACCGCCTGCGCGAGGGAGGCATCTTGATCCCTTCGGCTAGCCGGATACGCTGCACGGTGACGGGAAGAACCTTGGCGACACAGTTTGCAGAACGGTGCCCCTCTTTCGTGAGAACGCGAGCGATTTCATCGTCAGGGGTCGAGACTGTACGGAATTTTGTGCCCTGGCGCCTTTTCTTACGCCAATGGGAAGCGTTCCTCGAACATGATGGCGAGCTGGCTTTTCACCGCATGCCATTCGCGCACTGACCGCTTCCACTCCGCTGAGGTAGCATTCAGCGCCAGATAGATCAACTTGGCCGCCGCCTCATCGCTGGGGAAATGGCCGCGGGTTCGGACCGCGCGGCGGATTTTCGAGTTCAGCGCTTCAATGGCATTTGTAACCGGTATGCAGATCCCGGTGCCGATGTTCGGCCCCGATTCTTGGATCAGGGTGTATGCTGCGAGCATCCGGGACAGAGGCACCGGGAGCACGAAGGTGCGGGCAGGCCGATGTATTCGATGAGCTGCGAGCTCGTGTTAGTAGCTGGCCGCCTCTGCGACTCGCCCGGTTGCGCCGAGAGCGCGAATCCGTAGTTGTCGTGTCGCCCGCCGCTCCCGCTTTTTGTCACTGGCAAGGGAGGCGCGCATGCGACGCGTGATCGGCATCGATATCCACCGCACCTTCGGGGAGGCGGTGATCTGGGAGAATGGCCTGACCCGGCACGAAGGCCGGGTCGAGATGACCCGCACGGCCCTGGAGGGGTTCGGCAGGCAACTCAAGAAGACGGACGAGGTGGTGATTGAGGCGACCGGAAACTGCATGGCGGTGTCCCGGATCCTTTCGCCCTATGTGAAGCGGGTGGTGATTGCCAATCCGCTTCAGGTCAAGGCGATCGCCCATGCCCATGTGAAGACCGACAAGGTCGACGCCGGGACGCTGGCCAGCCTGCATGCGGCCGGCTACCTGCCGGAAATCTGGACCCCGGATGCGGCGACGGAGCGGATGCGCAGGCTGGTTGCGCGCCGCTATCAGGTTGTCCGGCACCGGACCCGGATCAAGAACGAGGTGCATGCCATCCTGCATGCGCATCTGATCCCGAAGTGCCCGCATGCCGATCTCTTCAACAAGCGCGGCCGCGACTGGCTGGCCCGCCAGCCGGTGCCGGAGGACGAACGGGCCGCGATTGCGCGCCATATCCGCGAGCTCGACCGGCTCGGAGAGGACCTTGCCCAACTCGACCGCGGCATCGCCCAGGATTCTTTGGATGACAAAGAAATTCAGCGCCTCCTGACGATCACCGGGGTCAATCTGACGGTTGCCGCGGGGCTGATGGCCGCGATCGGCAGCATCGAGCGGTTCAAGTCGCCGCAGAAACTGGTGAGTTATTTCGGGTTGAACCCGCGCGTCCGCCAATCCGGTCTGGGACCCGCCCACCATGGCCGGATCAGCAAGGCCGGCCGCAGCCATGCCCGCGCCATGCTGGTCGAGGCGGCCTGGGCCGCGGCGAAAGCGCCGGGACCGTTGCGCGCCTTCTTCATCCGCATCCGCGCGCGGCGCGGACATCAGATCGCCGCCGTCGCGGTGGCGCGCAAGCTTGCGGCCCTTTGCTGGCACATGCTGACGAAAGGCGAGGATTATCGCTGGGCCCGGCCCAGCCTGGTGGCCCACAAGCGCCGCGCCATGGAACTGGCGGCCGGGCAGCCGCAGAAAAAGGGCAATCGGCGTGGTGCAAGCTATGCCTACAATGTGAAGGATTTGCGCCACCAGGAAGCCAAGATCGCTGAGCAAGCGGAGAAAAGCTACGAGCACTTCGTGGCGGCCTGGCGGCCGCACCCTCCAAAACAGGGCGGGTGTGCGGCCGCCTCAAACCGGCAGGGACTGAATAGGCTGCCCGGTGACGCTTCCAGCCGGCGCGCCACGCTTCGCCCCGAGGTCAACCGCACTGCCGAAGAATAGAGGATTCCGGCAGAAAAGTCTTGTCGATCTCATCCGTCGTGTAAATCAGCCGGCGCACCTCGGGCGGATAATCAAGGAACGGAATGACTTCGTTCCAGGCCCGCCGCCAGCTCGGCGCTATGGCCGGGTAGCGCTTTGACAGATCGCTCGCTTCAAATTCGGTTAGCGCGGCTTCGGCCGCCGCGGCATCAACGGCCGTATAGACCGCCTTCAGAGCCGCTGCGACGGCCTTGCGGTCCTTGTAGCTGGCAAAGCTCATGGAATGGCGCAGCAGATGGACAATACAGGTCTGGACCTGGGTTCGGGGGAAGGTCGCTTCGATGGCCTGGGGGAAGCCCTTGAGGCCGTCCACGACGGCGATCAGGATGTCTTGAACGCCGCGGTTGCGCAGATCGCTCAGCACCTTGGCCCAGAATTTGGCCCCCTCATTGGCCTGGAACCACAAGCCCAAAACGTCCCGTGTGCCGTCCGGCAGGATCGCCAGGGCCACGAAGACCGCCTTGTTCGAGACCGCGCCGTCGCTGCGGATGTTGACCCGGATCGCATCCATGAACACCACCGGATAGCAGGGCTCAAGCGGGCGGTTCTGCCAGGCCGTCACCTCCTGCATCACGGTGTCGGTAATGGCCGAGATCAGGC
>NZ_JAXMOX010000085.1:0-17501 GCF_034669605.1 Leisingera sp. | reverse complement strand
GGTCGATCAGACCCACGATGACTCGGCCTGGCTCTTTCATCCTTTTTTGCAGTTGTTTTCGAACGGCCTGAGGCCTTTCAGCGTCTTCAGGCGGCAGGCGTAGCTATAGGCTGCAATGAACGCATCAATGTTGTTTCCCAACTCGGCATGGGGCTTGTAGTGATACCGCTTGACTGTCGCCTCCTTGATCGTTCGGTTCATCCGCTCGACCTGACCATTTGTCCATGGATGATTGATCTTCGTCCGCCGGTGCCCGATGCCACTATCCGTGAGAACGGTGTGGATCGGGTAGGGCAGAGCCGCGATGAGATTGCATAAGAACTGGGCCGCAGCCATTTTTCCGGCCTTCCTATACAGCTCGACGCAGGCAAATTTCGATGTCCGGTCGATGGCGACGAACAGGTAGATCTTTCCTTCCCCAGAGCGAACTTCCGCAATACCGATACGGAAATATCAAATGGGATAGACCTTAAACTTCAGCTCCCGTTTCCGCCACTTCGCCACCGTCTTGACGTTGATCCCGGGTTCCCGGCGCTGCTGTGAAGAAATTGTCCCATAAAGCGTCCTTCTGATGGTCGCAAACCGGCAGACCACCACCCCCCGCGACTAAACACCCGGCCAACCTCCGAATCCCCGCGCAGCGTCCGGCATGCTGCAGTGCGTGCGGGGACACGGAGGAAACTTGTTCAGGCGGCGGCCAGCGCGCCGGATTTGGCCTTTCGCGGCCGCTTGTTCAGGAAATTTCAGATTTATTTCGGATCGAATTCAGGACTTCTCCCGCCGCTGCCGCCACGATCAACTCCGCCGGATCCGCCTCCGGATCTAAGCTCAACCCAATGCGCGTCAGGACCGGCGAACGCGCATGCGACAGCAGCGCCGCTTGGCGGCGTGCAAAGGAGAAACCATGCTCAATGATCTCACAAAGACCGTCCTCAACACCCCGTTGCCGTCGGACCAGGATCTTGCCAATGTGCTGCTCAATATCCAGGCCGCGCAGGACCGGTCGTCTCCGGCGCTGATCCGCAGCTCCGCGGCGGATGGCATTGCCAGCGCGCAGGTCAATGCGGGGAGCCTGACATCCTTCACCGAACGGCTGTCGGGCCAGAGCAAGAGCGACGTCAAGAATTCCACGCTGTTCGCTCAGCTCGCGTCGGACTACGCTTATGACCGCTATAGCCAGCCGATGGACTGGTACAAGAACTACGCAAACGTTCTGGGTCAGATCGGTTGGAACCAGCCCGCATTCGCCTTTGACACCTACACCTCGGGCGGTTCAACCGTGAAACTGGACGAGGCGGTTCTGAGCATCCTTTCCGCCATCGCCACGGGTGCCGAAGTTGCGATGGTGGCGGCAACGATGCAGGGTCTGAATGACCTTGGCGATGAATCCAAGCAGATGACGATCTGGGATTCCAACGGCAGCAACGGCAACAACGGCAACTTCCAGATCATGCCCGTCGACAAGTTGCCGAATGACGATGTCGTCATGGTTCTGACCGGCATGCAGTTCAACGCATCCACCAGCCATGGCCGGTTCCTGTGGTGGACCTGGTCCAGCACCTCGATCAAGATCCAGCGCGCTGCAAACCGGTTCGTGTTGAACGAGGATGTATACGCCCAGGTGCGCCAGGCCGTGATCGACAAGCTGGGCGATCGCGCCAGCCAGTTGGTTGCCGACATTCCGATCGGCTGAAGCAGAACCGCTGCCCGGCTCCCAAGGCTGGGCAGTCTTTTTGCTTACCAACCCGCATTTGCCTGCCGGCCGAAGCACCAGCCGTCAAACATGGGAGGTTCAATATGAACCGGAAGATGGAAATTCATGGCATTGATCTGCCGGGCATGGCGGTCGCTGCCTCGGCAAGCGCTATGCCGCTGAAACCCGCCTATGGCGCCAGCGACAGCGCCGAGGTCAATGCCAGCACCCTGCTGGCGCTCGACAGCGCGCTTGGCCTGCAGCACAAATCGGATGTGTCTGCCAGCTTGCTGTTTGCGCAACTCGCGGCCACCGCGGCATGCGATAAATTCACCGCGCCGCGCAGCTGGACCGGTAAGGTGCTGGAGGTTCTGTCGGTCGTGGGCTGGTCCGTGCGGGGCGACAAGACCTGCCCGCCTGACAGGCAGCCGATGCCGGTGGACTGGCCAGAAACGACACTGGTCTCCTTCGAGCGCCTTTATGGCATGCAGGCACCGCTGGTCCGGCGAACGATCCAATCCGCCACGGCGCTGCCTGGAACAAGCAGCGCCGCGGAACTGTGGAATGCCGGCACCTACGGCGGCGGACGGGGGCTTTACCTGACCGGCCTGGCGGAACAGGAGGGCGGCGGCGATCCGCGGTTGAGCCTGCTGCTGACCTCTTTCACGCTGAGTGCAGGTGCGCCGGGCATCCTCGATTGGGTGCCGGATGCCGAATTGGTTCCGGAGTTCGCGGTGCTTTCGCTCAACCTCGATGTCTACAGCAAGGTGCGCCAGCAGATCCTCGAAAAGCTGGGCAGCCGTCTCACCACGGATGTCAAGCCGGTCAGCCTCGCAGGCTGACGCGCCATCACCTGCAATTTGAACCCGACAGGAGAAAGAAGATGAACAAGCCATTCAAACCTGACTATCCGGCCGGCGGCCACGTCTTGGGCCAATCCGGCAACACCCGGAAAACTTCCGGCGTTCTGAAGAAACCAGGCTTTCCCCGACAGGGGGTCGAGATCGTATTTCCCCCCGATGAGCGGACCCGGGTGGAGGTGACCACCAGCTACCCCTGGAACACGATCGGCCAGCTCATCATGCAATTCCCGAACGGGGAGTTCTATACCGGGACGGCAACCCTGGTTGACGGAAAACACGTTCTGACTGCTGCGCACAATGTGTTCGGCAATGACATCGGCGGATTCGCGCGGAACGTCTGGTTTGTACCAGCGCGCAGCAACGATGACATGCCTTACGGAATCGCCGAAGCCGAAAAGGTCTTCATCACCGAGGAATATTACACGCTTTCTCCGGCAAATCCGAACCAGACTCCGGACGGCCAGGTCGATGATATCACGCAATACACCGAGGACTACGCCATCGTGCGGCTGAAAGCGCGGCTCAATCTGCCGATTATGGGGCTCTACGCGGCAAGTGATACGGAGCTGTCCGGAGCCTCGGCACGGATTACGGGCTATCCGGGCGACAAGCCGAACGACTATATGTGGACCGCCGCCGGCCCGATTTCCGCACCGGATGAAGAATTCATTTTTTACCGGATCGATACCTATAAGGGCGAAAGCGGCGCCGGCGTGATGTTCGACTTCAACTTGCCTGTCGGGCTGACGGTGTCGGGGGTTCACGTTGCGGGCGACGCCGATCTGGCCACAAATTTTGCCGTGCGCCTGAACAGCCAGAGAATTGGCCAAATTCTGAAATGGATGAATGCGTGACAAGGAACCGTTTTCCGGGCGCCTAACAAGCCCCGTTTACACATCGGGAGTAGAACCTTTTTGACAATAGCGGCTGGCGCTGCCTGTTTGAGACCTGCCGGATCAGCCCCGGCGCCATCGCTATTATGTGATCCCGAAGTCCCGCAAACCCTGCGTGCTGTTCATTGATGAAATTGACAGCTCCGGATCCCGCGCGACAACGGCGGCCACAAACATTCCTATCGCCGACTGGTGATCAACGAGTTCCTGCGCCCGTGCCCTGCTGTAAGCCTACAGCCACCCGCTGCGGCGCTCGTTCCGGATAACTCCCTGCCGGAAATAGTTTGCGGTCCAATGCCGTCCCCGAAGCAAACCTCCCGGCGCCCCGTGCGGCGCCGGACGACGTTGTCTGGAAGCTCCGCAAGAGGCCCTTCAGGTGCAGTTCGGAATTGCTGTTCATGAATCGGCCTGGCAGGAAAGAATTGCCTTCGCCAGCAGGCTTGCCGCGCGTGAAGGGCGTTTGCGCGGGTATACGATTTGAAACGTGTCATTGAACGTGACCCGGTCCTTGGCAAGGGTGCGCAAACGGCCGCGTTGCACTTCCGGACCCGCGTAATGATCAGGCAGAAATCCGATAAAGGCCCCGGACAGGATGAGAAGCAGCGTGCTTTCCATATGCGCGGCTACGGCGTGCCAATTGAAGCCGATGCCGCAGATCGGTCCTTGCGGCATATACGTGCGTCCGGCGAAATCCTGCCGGGCGAGAACCGCATCCGTCAGAGTATCTTCCTCCACTGAAAACAAGGGGTGCCGGCAGCTGCAATACAGGTTTTGGCGTTCTTCAAAGACATCGACAGCCTGCATCTGCCCCAACTGACGCTGTGACGGCATCAAAACGGCCTGATACCGGCCGTTCAATATGCCTTGCGACAGGACTTGCGGCGCTGCAATGTCGATCGACAGCCGCACCTGGGGAGCAAGTTTTGCAAATTCCTCGATGGCTCGGTCCAGTCTCAGGCTTCGGTTGGTGTGCATGGCATCAACCGTCCCGAAGCTCAGATCCCCGGACAGTTCCCCCTGCGCTTCGCTGACTGCATTTTGAAACCGGTCGATGGAGCCGAAAAGGTCAAGCATCGCCGAATAGATTTGGCGGCCTTCCTCGGTCAGGTAAAACCCGCCGCGGCCGCGTTCGCACAGCCGCATGCCAAGCCGCTCCTCAAGATGCCGCATGTGCGCTGATATCGTTGCCTGCGTCATGCCGAGGTTTACCTGTGCGGCCGAAAACCCGTTGGCATTCACAATCTCAGCAAAGACCCTCAGCAGGCGCAAATCAACATCGGCAAGGCTGTGAGGCTGGGATGTTTGAGGCGCAATTTTTTCCATACATAGAGATTACCATAACTGAGCTTAGAAACATACGGATTTGAATGGGAATAAATCGGTGCTTTGCTGATCCCGTCCAATTTGGAGGGGAGAATAGCATGTCCGATAACGCCTATGACCGGGGCCGCCTAAACTTGCCATTCGTTGGCATCAGTACCTTTGGAAAATACCCGTATACAGCAGACTGGGACCGCATTGACGCCGATGTCGCGATCCTCGGTGCGCCGTTCGACTTTGGTACGCAGTGGCGCGCCGGCGCGCGGTTCGGGCCACGGTCAATCCGCGAAGCTTCGACATTGTTTTCGTTTGGCCATGGCGGCGCCTATGACCATGAGGACGATGTCACTTACCTGCCGGCGGAGAAGGTCCGGATAGTCGACATCGGCGACGCTGATATTATCCATACCGATACTGAAAGAAGCCACGCCAATATCGAATTTGGCGTCCGCAAGATCCTCCAAGCAGGCGCGCTGCCAGTGGTCCTGGGCGGCGATCATTCCGTCAACATCCCCTGCATCAATGCCTTCGAGGAGGACTGTGCCCGGAACGGCCCGATCCACGTCGTTCAGATTGATGCGCATCTCGACTTCGTCGATGAACGCCACGGCGTGCGCTGCGGCCACGGCAACCCGATGCGCCGCGCCGCCGAGAAGCACTATGTCAGCGGCCTGTCGCAACTTGGTATCCGCAATGTTTCCTCGACGGCGCGCGATGGTTATGAGGCCGCGCGTGCCATGGGCTCGGATATTCTCTCGGTCCGCCAGATCCGTTCGCTGGGTGCAGAGGCCGTGCTGGCCCGGATCCCCAAGGGCGAACGCTATTACGTGACAATCGACATCGACGGGTTCGACCCGTCGATCGCTCCCGGCACGGGCACGCCCTCGCATGGCGGCTTTATCTATTACGAGGTGCTGGAAATTCTCGCCGGCCTTGCCGAACGCGGTACGATTGCCGGGGTCGACCTTGTCGAGGTTGCGCCGGATTACGACCATACCGGCGGCACGGCAATCCTGGCGGCCCAAGTGCTGATGAACCTGATCGGCCGCATCATGCATGCGCGGGAGGTCTGAAAATGGGCAAGCTCTGCTATGATTTCACCGGCGAGCAGGTTCTGGTCACTGGCGCAAGCCGCGGTATCGGCTTTGCCGCCGCCAGAGCCTTTGCCATGGCCGGTGCCGAGGTGACGATCTTGTCTTCAGGCGCCGGCATCCATGCCGCCGCTGATGCCATTGCCACAGAAAGCGGGCGGCCTTGCCGGGCGCTCGAAGCTGACATCACCGACAGCGCCTCGGTGAAAGCGGCGCTGGCGCCGCTCGACCGGATTGACGTGCTGGTCAACAATGCCGGGCTGGAGCGCATCACCCCTCTGCTCGACCCCGACGCCGCGGTCGAGGAAACTTTCCGCCGCATCACAGACATCAACGTGAACGGCACCTTTTACGTCACCCGCCACGCCGTGCCGAAAATGCGCGATGGCGGCAGTATTATCGTCACCGCTTCGATCTGGAGCCGCACCGCGGTGCCGGAATTTGCAGCCTACGTCGGCTCGAAGCACGCCAACTTGGGTTTCACCCGTGTGATGGCAAAGGAACTCGGGCCGCGCGGGATCCGGGTAAATGCGGTTTGCCCGGGATGGGTCCGGACCGAGGCAGCGATGCTGTCGTTGACAGAGATGTCGCAGCGCACCGGCCGCAGCGAAGAGGATCTGTTGTCCGAGATCACTGCCGCGCAGATCCTGCCGGGGTTGCTGGAACCTGACAATATTTCTGCGGCCTACCTGTATCTCGCCTCTGATGGGGCGCGGGATATCACCGGTCAGGCGGTCATGGTTGACCGCGGCGAGGTGATGGCATGACGGCGCGTGTCCTTATCACCGGCGCTCAGCGCGGTATCGGCGCGGCTGCGGCCCTGGCCTTTGCAGGGCAGGGCGTGCGTTTGGCGCTTGCCGATCTCAGCGCCCCGGGCACCACTGCTGAAGCGGCCGGTTCGCATGGCGCGGCCGAGGTCCATGCGCATGCCTGCGATGTCTCCGATGCCGCGGCAGTGGCTGCGCTGGCTGACACCGTTCAATCTGCCTGGCGCGGGCTTGATGTGCTGGTCCACTGCGCCGGAATCATTCACGAGGCTCCCCTTCTGGACACGCCCGTGGCGGACTTCGACCGTGTGATTGCCGTAAATCTTCGCGGCAGCTTTTTGGTTGGCCAGGCAGCAATTGGCCTGATGACCCCGGATGCGGCCGATCCGCCCCGCGTTATCCTGATCGCGTCCGACATGGCCTATTACGGGCGCGAGACTTTTTCACCTTATGTCGCCTCCAAACACGGTGTGCTGGGGCTCGTGCGCAGTTGGGCCAAGGAATTTGCCCCCGGCATTCTGGTCAACGCCATCTGCCCCGGGCCGATCGATACCGAAATGCTGGGCGCAGCGCATATGAGTGCTGAATGGCGGGCAAAGGAACTTGCCATTCCGCTCGGCCGCTTTGGCACCCCCGCGGAGATTGCCTCGGTGGCGGCCTTCCTCGCCGGCCCCGGCGGCCAGTATTTCACCGGCCAAGGGATTGGCCCCAACGGCGGGAGCATCATGCCATGATCAGCAACCCTATCCCCTGGCCGGGCGGTGCGAAATGCGCGGCCTGCATCACTTTCGACATGGACGCTGACAGCCTGATCCATCTGGCGCACCCAAACGACGGCCACAGCCGTACTGCAGCGATTTCCATGCTCCGCTACGGGCCGGAAATTGCCATTCCGCGCATTGTTGAAAGCTACCGGCAGCTCGGCATCCGCCAGACCTTCTTCATCCCGGCCTGGTGCATCGAACAATACCCCCGGGCGGTCGAAGCGATCCTGGAGGGCGGGCATGAGATCGCCCATCACGGTTACCTGCACGAGCATCCGCGTGAACTGTCCGCAGAGGAGGAGGCCCATTGGCTTGACCGGGGCATCGACGTCATCGTCAAGGCAACCGGCAAACGCCCGCGCGGCTGGCGTGCGCCGCTTTACAATTTCTCGCACCGGTCGGCGGATCTTCTGGCAGAGCGGGGCTTTGTCTATGACGCCTCGCTGATGGGTGACGACCAGCCCTATATGCTTGAATCCGCGGCGGGGCAGCTGGTGGAACTGCCTTCGCATTGGGGATTGGACGACTGGCCGCAATACGTTCAGTCGATGGATCTCGACTACATGATGCCGATCCGCGCGCCGCAAGAAGGTTTCAAGATCTTCTCGCAGGAATATGACGCGGCATGGCGCCACGGCGGGCTTTGGGTTCCCGTTGTGCACCCCTTTGCCACCGGACGCCTGGCGCGGTGGGAAATCATGCACCGGTTTATTGAAGAGGCTTTGGACCGCGGTGATGTGTGGTTCGCACCGATGGAGGAAATCGCGGCCCATGTCCAGGAAGTGGTGCAAAGCGGAGCCTGGAGGCCGCGCATAGACAGGCTGCCGCATTACACGGAACCCGTCCAGGCCCGGAAAACCTAATGGATACGTAGGGAGCGTAACCGCAGGCCGAATTGGCCTGCCACCAAGGGAGGTAGAAATGAACGAACATACTGAAGAATGGCTCGCCGAGATTGACCGGCGCGCCGCAGTCTATGACCAAATCGGGGAAGGCGGCAAAGGCCGCATGACCGCGATCGATTATCTCGGGATAGCCGCACTGACATTGGCGCTGGCCGCCGTTTTCTGGATGTGGGGGACCTGAGATGACAATGGAAACAACATCAGAAAATTTTGGCGCGGATCCCGCTGCCGGTGAATCCAACGGCTATGCTGCGGCAGCCGAACGGGGCGATGCGCCGCTGCTGCCTTCGGAACGGCTGTGGGGGTTCAAGGAATTCACCTTTGCCAATTCGGCGCTGGCAATTGCCACCTGGGCCTTCCTGATCGGCGGTGCGGTTGGTTTGTTTGTCGGCCCGAAGGAAGGGATCGCGGCAATCGTGATCGGCAATATATTCGGTGTGGTTCTGACGGCACTGGCCACCACAGTCATGACCGGTCGCTACGGTGTCGAACAGTTCACCGCCCTGCGCAGCCAGTTCGGCTACAACGGCAGCCGCCTTGTCTATCTGCTGGCCGTCATCGTGCTGACCATGGGCTGGCTGGCGGTGCTGGCAATGATGTTCGGCCGTTCGATTGACGGGCTGACCGCACTGGCCAGCGGCGGCACGGCTTCGCCTATCGGCATCAAGACGGCCATCGCCGCAGTCGGCGCGATCCTGCTGACCTGGTACATCGTCGCCCGCGGGCCGACCTCGATCAAAGTCTTCAATATGATCGTTTCGCCTGCGCTGGTGCTCCTGATGGTGGGTATGCTGTGGCTGATCTTCCGCCAGCACTCCTTTGCCGAACTGATGGCCATGGAGGCGCTCGACCCGCCGTTCGAAGACAGCAACCTGAACTTCATCATTGCGATTGAGGTCAATATGGCGGCCGGCTTCTCCTGGTGGCCCTACATCGGCAACCTGGCGCGGCTGACACGCAATGAGCGGACGGCCTTCTGGCCCAACCTTGTCGGCATTTTCGGCGCCGCCGTTCTGGGCGAGATCGTGGGCCTGCTGGCAGCGGTTTCTCTGGGCGACAGCGATCCGACGATCTGGATGACAACGATTGCCGGCGTTGGCGTCGGTGTGGCGGCCCTCGGCTTCATCGCCTTTGCCAACATCACCTCAATGGCCAATATCCTCTATGCTGCAAATGTCGGGCTGCGGCAGGTCGGCACTGCCGGCGTGCGCCGGATCGGCTGGGGCACGCTGCTGTTCGGATTCTGCATTGTGCCGCTGCTGCTGGCCGTGGTCTTTCCGCAGATCTATGACGGGTTCTTCATTTTCCTGGTCTGGACGTCGGCGCTCAATTCGGCGCTCGCAGGGATCGGCATCGCCGACTACTTCTTTCTGCGCCGCCAGCGGCTTGACCTGCGGGCGCTGCATGGCAAACAGAAAAATGGCGCCTACCAGTTCCTGGGCGGGTTCAACCCGATTGGGCTCTTTGCGCTGCTGGTGGGTTTTGTCACCTATGTGTGGCTCTTCAACCCGCAAACGCTCGATAACGTCGAGGCCTTCCGCTACCTCACGGCATCGCTGCCGTCCTGCGCGATGGCCGGGCTGGTCCACTACGTGCTGACCCGCTTGCTGGCCAACCGGCCGGGCTGGGGAGAGTACCCCAAGAACTGACCAATATCCGGCAGGTGAAGCTTCGTTTGCCTGCCGGCCGCCGCAAGGCTGCAATCTACTTACAAGAACGGAAGGTGTCCCATGGCTCAGTCCTACGACTATATCATCATTGGCGCAGGCTCGGCTGGATGCGTGCTGGCGAACCGGTTGAGCGAAGATCCCAAAACGCGCGTTCTGGTGCTGGAATTCGGCGGATCGGACAAGTCCATCTTCATTCAGATGCCAACCGCGCTGTCCATCCCGATGAATGGCACCAAGCACAACTGGCGCTATTACACACTGCCCGAACCGGGTCTGGACGGGCGCCAGGTGCATTGTCCGCGCGGCAAGGTGCTGGGCGGGTCATCTTCGATTAACGGTATGGTTTACATGCGCGGCCATGCGCGCGACTTCGATGAATGGGAAGAACTTGGCGCCAAGGGCTGGGGTTACGCCAACTGCCTGCCCTATTTCCAGCGCGCCGAAAGCTGGAAAGGCGGTGGCGACGAATGGCGCGGGGACACCGGCCCGCTTGCCACAAATGCGGGAAATGAAATGGAAAACCCCCTGTACCGCGCTTTCGTCGCGGCAGGGCGCGACGCGGGTTATGTCACAACTGAGGATCCGAACGGCCACCTGCAGGAAGGGTTCGGCCCGATGCACATGACCGTGAAGGACGGCCGCCGCTGGTCCACTGCCAATGCCTATCTGAAACCGGCGATGTCCCGGCCGAACCTGACCGTCGTGACCCATGCCATGACGCGGCAGGTGATCCTGGAGGGCAAGCGCGCGGTAGGCGTAGAATATGAACGCGGCGGTCAGCGCCACGTTGAATACGCCTCGCGCGAGGTGCTGATATCCTCCGGCCCGATTGGCACGCCGCATCTGCTGCAGCGGTCGGGAATCGGCCCGGCAGAGGTGCTGCGCAAGGCCGGGGTCGATGTGCAGCACGATCTGCCCGGCGTTGGAGAGAACCTGCAGGATCACTCCGAAGTCTACATCCAATACGCCTGCAAGGAACCGATCACGCTGAATGGCAAGATGGGGCTCTGGAGCAAGTTTCTGATCGGCGCGGAATGGATATTGTTCAAGCGCGGCCTGTCGACCACCAACCATTTCGAAAGCGGCGGTTTCATCCGTTCGGATGCCTCCTTGGAATGGCCCGATATTCAATTCCATTTCCTGCCTGCGGCGATGCGCTATGATGGCAAAGAACCGCTGAAAGAGCATGGTTTCATGGTGCTGACCGGGCCCAATAAACCCAAAAGCCGGGGCCATGTGCGGCTGCGGTCCACCGACCCCTACGAGCAGCCCGATATCCTGTTCAATTACCTCGACCGCGAGGAGGACCGGGAAGGGTTCCGCAGGTGCCTGCGGCTGACGCGGGAAATCATTGCCCAGCCGGCCTTTGACAGATACCGCGGCGAGGAGATGGCGCCGGGCAAGGACGTCCAGACGGATGACGAGATCGATGCCTGGGTGCGGGAAACGATGGAAAGCACCTATCATCCCTGCGGCACCTGCCGCATGGGTGAGGATGGAATGGCTGTGGTGGACAGCGAGCTTAAGGTACACGGAATAGACGGGCTGCGCGTGATCGACAGTTCGGTTTTCCCAAGCGAGCCCAACGCCAACCTGAACGCGCCGACGATCATGCTGGCGGAACGCGCGGCGGACATGGTGCGGCAGCGCCCGCTTCTGCCGCCATCGAATGCTGCGGTTGGCTCTGCCCCAGGTGTAGGCCAGAGCCAGCGCAGCAGGGAGCCATTGCGCAAGATCTGACAGGAGGGTTGGCCTTGCACAGTCCCAATGCCAACCGCCAGCGATTATAGTCGACCGCAAATGCATACAGTTTGGAGGCGAAAACGCATAGGTTCGGCAGCGGCGGCCGGAGCGTGATGTAACGGCGCATGCGGTTCCGCAGCCGGCCACGCAAGCTCCCCGTGGTGTTCAGCGCCGAGGAAGTAGCGGCACTGCTGCGGGTCGCGCCAGCTCCACCCCGCCTTCAGTTCGGCCAAGCAATAAGCCGCTGTCCGCGTTTGGTCCGGGAACAATGGCAAATGCGGAGGGCAAGAAGCCGGGCAGCACGCTGCACCGTTTCCAACGGTTACAAAGCATTCAGCGGGCCATAGGCAGGGGTGCGTCGCGCCAAGGTAAGCCATTGCGGTTGATGAAGATAATCCCGCTCAGCATACGCTGATCATCGACACGAGGCTTGCAATGGGGCTTGGGAAAGAAAGGTTCCAAACGCGCCATCTGCGCGTTGCTAACCAGAAAGGATCAGACATGTTCAGCGCTCGATTTTCGAACCGTGAATCACGCAGACCGACGGAAATCAAAGGGTCCTGATCCTAAGAGGTCAGACGTATTTGGTTGTTGCCCGGTGCCCGGGCCAATCAAGCTTGGTCACCGGAGCTGTTTCGTATTCCGAAGTGTTGGAGGCAGACAGTAGATTTCTCATGTGCCGCCAGGCGCGCAGGTGCCGAAGGGGATTGAATTCCTGCTCACTACGTTGCCCTCCTTTAAAGTGACTTCATTTCCGGCAGCGAATAGATTGGACCGCAAACTGGTCTGAAATGGAGGCGTGTATGGGGAGACGTGTCAAAACCGTCTTGGTTGATCTTCGTCAGGCCATCGACAAGCTCGCACCCGTGACCGGGGATCGATTGCCGCCAGAGCGTGAATTGCGGGGCATTCTGGGGTGTAGCCGGGAAACCCTTCGAGCTTGTTATGCGACCCTCGAACAAGAGGGCGAAATCTGGCGTCACGTCGGACAGGGGACATATCGAGGCCATCGTCCGGTCCATATGCCTCTGCGCGATACGCTGCTAGTCGAGGGGGCTACGCCACCGGACCTCATGCAGGCGCGCTTGTTGCTTGAGCCGCAAGTGGCCGCTGTGGCGGCTTTGCGCGCGGATGAATCAGATGTTGCTCATTTGCGTGCAAAGGTTGGTGATGGCCGCGGCGCGCGGGACAGCGCAGCGTGCGAACAGGCTGATAATGCGTTCCACTGCGCCGTCGCCGAGACGTCGCGCAATCCGGTGCTGACCGGGTTTCTGATTTACGTGTCAGGCGCGCGCCGCCGTGTTACATGGCAACGGGAATGGGACCGCACCTACCGCAGCATCGCCCCTGACGAGTTTCAGACGATCCACAGTGATCAGCATGACCGGGTTGTCGACGCAATCGCGGCAGCGGACCCAAGCGCTGCGGCAACTGCGATGACAGACCATTTGAAGACCATCGAGGCCGCCATGCTGGACAAGGATTGAAAATGCGGGGCAGCTCAATACCCAGAGGCCACGCGAGATGACAGTCCCCGGCGACCTTTCATTTCTAGTTTTTGCCGGGCTGATTGGCGGGCTTGTCAATGTCGTGGCCGGTGGATCCAAGCTGTTTGTATTCCCGATGCTGTTGGCAGCCGGTCTGCCGCCTCTTGTCGCTAATGCGACCGCGACGGTAGGGCTGTGGCCTGCCCAATTTCCCGGTGTTTGGGTGTTCCGCAGATCTCTTGCCGCTGACCGGAACGGGCATGTTCTGGACACCATCATTGCCGCCGCTGGCGCAGTTACCGGTGCAGTGCTGCTCTATGCCTTGGGTGAGGCCGCTTTTCTGTCAATTGTTCCGGGGTTCCTTCTTCTAGCTGCCGTCGCGATCCTCTTAGGAGACCAGTTGTCAAAGCTGGGGCTGCGTTTGGCAGGCAGGAACAGAACCGTGGCGCGCGTGATGTTTCTGTGCACAGGCGTCTATGCCGGATACTTCGGCGCGGGATATGGGTTCCTGATCGTGGCTGCAGTGTTCCTGACGGGCGAGGGTTCCATTCACGTCGCGACAGCCCGCAAGAATTTCATATCGCTGGGAGCGAATACAGCTGCGGTCGTTCCGTTATCCCTGACTGGTCTAGTTGCCTGGGATGCAGCGATTACAGTGCTGATCAGCGGCCTTGCTGGCGGTGCGATTGGCGGTAGAGTAATCACATACTTGCCTCAAAAGCTTTTGAAGCGGATCATCGCCGCGTGCGGAATCTTTCTGGCTGTGAGTTTTTTGTTCCGGTCCTAGAATGACACCACGACGAAGACTTGTGCCACGGACCGTTGACGAAACCGGCATTGCCTGAAGTCCCTTTTCGGCCGCGGTCACAGAAGATGAGGTTCATGCCGTATCAGTACCGAAGGTCACCGGCGTTGTGCTCGCTTACCTTCACCATGGCTGGTTGCCTATTGCGCTTTGCCATCCACAGGCGGGTTCACGGGCCGCTTGCCGCTTTCAGCCCCGCTGATGAAATAGGCAGGGCAAGCTGCGCTTTGCAACGGCGCAGCCTGCATGGTTTGTGCGGTTTGAACGGCTACTTCAGCATGCCGCGGGCAATGATTGTGCGCTGGATTTCCGAGGACCCTTCGTAGATCCGGAAGATCCGCAAATCGCGCAGGTAGCGTTCCAGCGGGAAATCGCGGGTGTAGCCGTAACCGCCGTGGATCTGCAGCGCCCGGTCGGCAATACGCCAGGCGGCTTCACTTGCATAAAGCTTGGCAAAGGCCGAGTCCGAGGAATACCGCTCGCCGGTGCCCCGCTTGCGGGCGGCTTGCAGTCCCAGTGCCCGTGCTGCCGCCAGTTCGGTGGCGCTGTCGGCCAGCATCCATTGCAGCCCCTGGAAGTTGCCGATCGGCTGGCCGCCGACCTCGCGTTCCTTGGCATAGGACACCGCCGCATCCAGCGCCGCACGGGCGATACCGGTTGCCTGCGCGGCCACCTCGATGCGGCCATTGTCCAGCACTTTCATTGCGGTGCGGAATCCGGTGCCTTTCGCACCTATCCGGTTTTCGGCAGGGACATGGCAGTCAAAGCTGACCGGGAACACATGGCCGCCGCGCAGCCCCATGGTTTCCTCATGCCTGCCAATCTCCACCCCATCCGTTTTGCCCGGTTCGACCGCAAAGGCGCTGACCCCGCGGGCGCCCGCGGCGCTGTCGGTCTTGGCATAGACCACGATGAAATCCGCCGCGCCCGCATTCGAGATGAAGCATTTTGAGCCTTTCAACCGGTAGCCTTCGCCCTCGCGGGTGGCGGTGCTGCGCATGTCGGCCGGATTGGAACCAGCCTGCGGCTCGGTCAGCGCAAAGGCGCCAAGCGCCTCCCCTGCCGCCGCTGCCGGCAGCAGGTGCTGTTTCAGCGCCTCATCCGCGCCCAGCAGCAGCGAATCCGTGGCCAGGAAATGCGCCGTCAGCATCGACGCGGTCGAGCCGCAGGCCCCGGCGATGGCCTCCACCGCGCAATAGAGTGCAGGCCCGGACAGGCCAATGCCGCCATAGGCTTCGGGCAGGTTCATGCCCATGATGCCCATCGCCGCCATTGCCGGACGGTGCAGGGTGGCAAACTGCCCCTTTGCGTCGATCGCGGCCGCGGCAGGTGCCAGAACCTCGTTCGAAAACCGTTCGATCTGGCCGATGACGGCCTGCTCATCACTGTTCAGATCACTGTTCATTTGGTCTCTCCTTCCTGCAGCTGTTGCAGAATTTCATCCGTATGCGCCCCCAGTTCCGGGGCTGCCTGCCGCCCGCCGCGCGGCGCGCCGCTGAAATGCACTGGCTGTTCCGGCACGCTGAGAGCGCCGAGCGAGGGATGGGTGACCGGCGTTGCCAGGTCCCGCGCCTGGGCCTGCGGCGATGTCCAGGCCTCGGGCACCGAACACAGCGCCGCTGCCGGTATGCCCTCTTCCGACAGTACCGCAACCACGCTCTGCACCTCACGGTCGGCGGCCCAGTTTTCGATAGGCTGGGCCAGCGCCGGTTCATTCTGCCGCCGCAAGCTGTCGCTGGCGAAACGCGGATCAGCCGCCAGTTCCGGCGCCCCGATGGCCGCTGCGAATTTCGCAAACAGCCGGTCGTTCAACACCGCGACGGTGAAACAGCCGTTCTTGGCGGGATAGGTGCCAAACGGTGCCGACAGCGCGTGCTTGCTGCCCGTCCGCTTCGGTGTCTCTCCGGCCATCAGCGCCCGGCAGGCCAGTACCGGCATCATCGACACCAGCGAGTCGTAAAGCGCCAGGTCGACATGCCGCCCCCTGCCGCTGCGGGCGCGGTCGAACAGCGCCACCATCGCCCCGAAGGCCGCGAACATGCCGCCCGCCACATCGGCAAAGGCATCCCCGGCCATCATCGGCGGGCCGTCCTCGGCGCCGGTCACATCCATCAGCCCGCTCATCGCCTGGATGATGATGTCATAGGCCGGCAGCATGCGGTTCGGACCAGTCTGGCCGAACCCGGACACCGAGACATAAACCAGTTCCGGACAGGCTGCGCACAGGTCTTCCGCGCCCAGCCCGAAACGGTCCATCACGCCGGGGCGGAAGTTTTCAATCAATACATCGCTTTCGGCTGCCAGCGCCCGGGCCGCCGCGGCGCCTTGTGCCGATTTCAGGTCCAGAACGATGGATTTCTTGCCGCGGTTCACCGACTGGAACAGCAGGCTTTCGCCCGCCCTGAACGGGCCGATGTGGCGGTAGTCATCACCCGAAGGCGGCTCCACCTTGATCACTTCCGCGCCCAGGTCGGCCATCAGCGCGGTGCAGTAGGGACCGGCCAGAACGCGGGAAAAATCCAGCACCCGGATCCCCTCCAGCGGTCTGCGGCCTGCGGTCTTGTCATTGTCGGACATGCATCCCCCATCAATTGCTTGCTGCAGGATAGCGTCCGCTAGGTTATATCAGGAAATAGATGATTCATATAAAGGGTATTCCAATTTGAATATACCATTGACCTTCCGCCAGGTCGAAATCCTGCTGGCGGTGGCCGACACCGGCAGCACCGCGGGGGCAAGCCGCGCGCTGAACACCTCGCAGCCCTCGGTGTCGCTGGCCATCGCCCGCTGCGAGGAGGTGTTCGGCCAGAAGCTCTTTGTCCGCATCCCCGGCCGCGGGATGGAGCTGACACCGTTCGGGCAGCACAAGATTGCGCAACTGCACGAACTGGAGAAACAGGCGCGCTGGGTGCTGAGCGGCGGCGAAGGGACGCCGGAGTTCCTGAACCTCGGGGTGTTCTCCACCCTCGGCCCCCGCTATGCGCCGCAGCTGGTGCGCCGCTTCATGGAGACCCGTCCCGACGCCGAGATCCGCATCCTCGAAGGCGACCTGCAAACGCTGTTCGACTGGCTTAGCGAAGGCCGGATCGACCTCGCGCTGCTCTATGTTTTCGGGGTCCCGTCCGATTTTGCGATAACCCCGCTGATGGCCGCAGAACCCTATGCGCTGCTGCCCGAGGGGCACCGGCTGGCAGGGCAGCCCCGCGTCAGCGCCGAAGATCTGGCGCAGGAGCCGATCATCCTGATGAACCTGCCGCACAGCCGCGGCTATTTCCTGTCGCTGCTGCAGAATGCCAGAACCCCGGTGCGGGTGGCCCATGAGACCGGCTCGATCGAGATGCTGCGGTCGATGGTGGCCAACGGGTTCGGCGCCGGCCTGCTGGCCACCGACCTGCCGGACGGGATGTGCTATGACGGCAATCGGGTTGTCCGGGTGCCGCTCTCCGGCCATCCTCCGCTGCACCAGATCGCCCTCGCCCACCGCGGCGCCGCGCTGAAAC
>NZ_JAXMOX010000084.1:0-17679 GCF_034669605.1 Leisingera sp. | reverse complement strand
CCAGGGTTTCAAACGCCTCGCTGTCGATAATGCGGCCCCGAACAATCCGCAGCGCACCGATCTGCACAATCTCGTCCTTATGCGGCAGCAGCCCGGTGGTTTCGGTGTCAAATACCACATAGCTGAGGTTGCTGAGCTTGCGGCTGTCCAGCTCGGAGTGGTCCGTTTCCAGCAGCGCGAAGTCATAGACCAAGGGCCGGGAGTCTCCCGGGGCGAGCCCCGCATGGCTGCCCTCGAATAGTATGATGTAGCCCGGCGCGCCGCCCAAGGGTTTCAGCCGCAGGTCAAACACCTGGGTGCCGCTGGAGCTTTTGACTTCGGCCTGCACTTCCAGCCCGCTGCGTATCAGCCGGCCATAGGCGGCCTCCAGACCGGTCAGGTCCAGGTAATCGGACAGCGGCGCATTCAGACGCGGCGGGGCCTCCTGTGCCAGAACCGCAGCGGCCTGGCCGTCATAAAGCACGATCTGATGGGAGGGGTTGGCCATCACGGTGGCAATAGGGATGTCCGTCAATAAGGCCGCGAGACGGGTTTTTTCGGCCTCCAGATGCTCGGTTTCTCGGGCTATCGCCTCAGCTGCGGACAGCGCTGAGTGTCCCAATTGCCCGGCCAGCCCCTCGGCTGCGGCTGCCAGATCGCCCAGATATTGCGCGCCATGGGTGTCGAGCGCCCGCGACACGCCGGCATGGGCGCGGGCGCGCATGCCCGCCGCCAGCCTCTCGATCGGTTTGGCGACGTTTTCGTCAAACAGCAGCCAAACCGCGGCGCAGAGACCAAGGATGGCAAAACCGCTGAGCAGGCCGGAAAAGACAAATGCATCCGTCAATCCGGGCTGTCCAGCGCGGCTGTAGCCGAGCCACAGCGCGCCGGTGGTGACCGCGATGCCGCCAAGCGCCAAGGCGCAGAAAAACAGGAAGATCCGCAAACGCAGGCTTAGGCGCGCATGCATGGCTACCCTCCGCAGGCGGCTGTCAGAATCGCATCGTCCCGGCTGCCCGCCGTCCAGTCAAGCCCCTTGGGCAAGCCACTGCCGGAGAACACGATAGTGCCAGCTGCCAGCGCCCGCCGCCATTTGCCGCAATCCAGCACCACGGGCCGGCTGTTGACCGGTGCCCAGCGGCCAAAGAAATAGATCTCGGCCAGATAGACCTCAGGATGCGCCTGGTGGCTTTTCATTGTCGCGGTATCCAGCGCGGCGAAGCGGTCGATGTAAGGCACTGCATAGGTCCAGGGCCGATAGAAGCTTTGGTTTTCAACTGTGTCCGCTACGACCAGCCCGTCTGGCAATGCTGCTGCAGTCCGCGGGAACCAGCCGTATTCCGAAGCGATGGTAGCCGCGATCATCGCCAGTCCCGCCGCCACCGGCGCCAGCCAGCGCGGCAGGCGTCCGCGCATGGACTTTCCCAGCAGCATGACAACGCCCGCGGCGGCAATACCGGCAAAGATCACCGCAATCAGTTCCAGAAACATCTTAACTCCCCGCAGGCCCAAGGCCGCTTCTTTTTTATCCAAATACTTGCGCTGCGAGCTCCCGCGCTGCCCGCAAGCGCAGGTGTCAGCTTAGCATGCCTTTGCCGTGCCCAACCGCCGATTGCATTGTCTTTATCACAACAAAAGCGTCGCGCAGATGACTTCGTTCAAAATCCGACAGATCGGACGGTGCCAGGTAATTGTCCGGCGCCTGGCCGCTGCGGATCTGTTCGGCCTGATGCTCGAGCCGGGTCAGGGCGATCAGATCGTAGGCGTCGAGCAGATCGCGCGCACCGGCGGGGCTGAGCACGCCCGCAGTTTCTGCCGCCTCCAGCCGGGCGCGGGTGTTCACATCGGTCAGCTTGCCCTGCAGCGCATAGACCCGGCCCAGGTCGACCACCGGCACCACGCCGTTGTGCTTCATGTCCAGCGTATTGCGGTGTTCGCCCGAGCGGATGGTGGCCAGCCCGCGCAACAGACCCAGCGGCGGCGTGTGCTTCAACGAATTGGCGATCATATGCGCGGTGAAGATCGAATTGGCGCTGGCGGCCTGCAGGGTTTCCTGATGAAGGCCGGCAAACAGCGCGGCCTCGCCGCCGATCGGGCGCAGGTCGAACATCACCGAGGCTAGCATCTGCGCCTGGGGATCAGGTTTGGCGATCCAGCCGCGAAAGTAGTCGCGCCAAACGCGCAAGGGCTGCCGCCAGCGGCGATTCGACGCCATCATATCGCCGGGGCAATAGACGTAGCCGCAGGTATTCAGCCCGTCGCAGACAAAACCGGCGAGCTGCGCAAAATAGGTCTCATCCTCCGGTGCCATGTCATCCGACAGGATGAGGCAATTGTCTTGATCTGAAACACCCGTCTGTTCACGCCGCCCTTGTGATCCGCAGGCGAGCCATAGGAAGGGCACCGGAGCAGGGCCGAGTTTTTCTTCCGCCAGTGCCAGCAGCCGGCGGGTCACGGTGTCGGCAATGTCGGTGATCAGCCGGGTCACCACCTCATGCCGGTTGCCGCTTGCCACCAGCTGCACCAGCAGGCGGGGAATTTCAGCGGTAACATTGGCCATGTCTTCGGCGGAGCGGGCGCTGGCGATGCGTGAAACCATTTCGCCGGTACTTATCGCTTGAAACCGGGTGAGATCGGTCTGGGTGACAATTCCCGCCAGCCGGCCAGCTTCGACCACCGGGATGTGGCCGATGCCATGCTCCATCATCAAATGCAGCACGTCCGAGCCGATCGCTGAGGGGGCCAGTGTCAGCGGGTCGGGGGTCATGACCGTGCTGACCGGGGTGGAGATAGGTTTTCCTGCCGCCAGGATTTTGCCCGTCAGGTCGCGGGTGGTAACAATGCCTTGCAGCCTTACCCCATCGGTCACGCAGACCGAGGAAACGCGCTGGTCCCGCATCAGCTGGGCGGCGCCTTGGCAAGTCAGGCCGCTGGAGCAGGTGACGGGATCACGGGCCATGATCGCCGCGATGCACGTGGTGGCGAGATTGCTGGTCTCGCGGCCGCCTGGGCGGCGGCGGCCGAAGAATTTGGCCATTTGCGGCTGGCTGGCCATCAGGGTGTGGAACTCTGACTTTGGCAGCAGCAGCAGCAGTGTTCGCGCTGTGGCCTGGGCCGATGTCACCGCCCGGCCGCCGCGGGTCAGCCCGCGTTCGCCAAAGGAATTGCGGGGGCCGAGGATGGAGACTGGAATGCCGTTTTCATCAGCCACTTCCACCTCGCCGCTGTGAACCAGGTACAGCCCCTCCAGCTCCTCGTTCAGCGCATAGACGGGGGCACCTGCGGTGGCGTCTATTTGGCGGAACTTCGGTGCCAGTTCCTGCAGCAGCGCGGGTTCCAGACTGTCGTAGGGGTGGACCGAGGTCAGGAAGCGGAGCAGAGCGGCGTCGGATAGAGGCATGGTCGTACCTGCGTGAAATCAGGAAAAAATGGTCCCGGCCAGTGTGAACCGGACGGGACCATGAGGGAAGAGGCGGGCCGGGCGGCCCGCCCAGAGGGGAGGTTAGTGGTCCTTTGCGGCCCCGGCGCCGCGCGGGATGCGGACACTTTCCACCAGCTCTTCGATCTCGACAGGGATTGCCTCGGTCGATTTGGAGACGATGAAGGCGACTGCGAAGTTCACCATTGCGCCGATCGCACCGAAGGAGGTGGATTTGACGGTGCCCAGCAGCGGATCCGCATCGGTGAAGGAGTTGGTGTCCGGGATGAACAGCCAGCCCTTGTGCAGGAAGATGTAGACCAGGGTCACGATCAGGCCCGCCAGCATGCCGGCCACGGCACCCTTGTTGTTCACCTTGGTGAAGATGCCCATCATCAGTGCCGGGAAAATCGAGGCTGCGGCCAGGCCGAACGCCAGCGCCACGGTCTGGGCGGCAAAGCCCGGCGGGTTGAGGCCAAGGTAAGTGGCAACCGCGATGGCCACGGCCATGGCGATACGGGCCGACAGCAACTCGCCCTTTTCCGAGATCTGCGGGTTGATCGAGCCCTTGATCAGATCGTGCGACACCGCCGAGGAGATCGCCAGCAGGAGGCCCGCCGCGGTCGACAGCGCCGCCGCCAGGCCGCCTGCTGCCACCAGACCGATCACCCAGCTGGGCAGGTTGGCGATTTCAGGATTGGCCAGAACCAGGATGTCGCGGTTGAAGTTAGTCAGCTCATTGCCAGCCCAGCCGTTGGCTTCGGCGGTGGCTTGCAGATCGGCGTTCTGGTCGTTGTAGTATTGAATTGCTCCGTCGCCGTTCTTGTCTTCCCAGGCGAGGAGACCGGTTTTCTTCCAAGTCGCCATCCAGTCGTACTGGGGATCATTCTCGATCTGCTGCACGGTCACGGCGCCGCCTTCAATGCCCCCATTGGGCCACATCATTTCGGTGATATTGAGCCGTGCCATGGCGCCAACTGCCGGAGCGGTCAAGTACAGCAGCGCAATGAACACCAGCGCCCAGCCTGCCGACCAGCGCGCATCAGCGACGCGCGGCACGGTGAAGAAGCGCATGATCACATGCGGCAGGCCCGCGGTGCCGATCATCAGCGACAAGGTGAACAGCACCATGTTGAAGGTGTCTGAATGATGCGCGGTGTACTCGTTGAAGCCCAGCTCCTTGACAATAGCGTCCAGCTTGGCCAGCAGCGGCTCACCCGAGGCGGCATGGTCGCCGAACAGGCCCAGGGCCGGAACCGGGTTGCCGGTCAGCTGCAGCGAGATGAAGATCGCCGGGATAGTATAGGCCATGATCAGCACGCAGTATTGCGCCACCTGGGTATAGGTCACGCCCTTCATGCCGCCGAACACGGCGTAAGCAAAGACCACGCAGGCGCCGATCAGCAGGCCGGTCGTGTTGGAAACCTCCAGGAACCGGCCGAAGGCAACGCCGACGCCGGTCATCTGGCCGATCACATAGGTGGTCGAGGCGACGATCAGACAGATCACCGCGACGATGCGCGCGGTCGGGGAGTAGAACCGGTCGCCGATGAACTCGGACACGGTGAACTTGCCGAACTTGCGCAGGTAGGGGGCCAGTAGCAACGCCAGAAGCACATAGCCGCCGGTCCAGCCCATCAGAAAGGTCGAGTTGTCATAGCCGGTAAAGGCGATGAGGCCCGCCATCGAGATGAAGGAAGCTGCCGACATCCAGTCGGCTGCGGTGGCCATGCCGTTGGTAACCGGGTGAACACCCCGGCCGGCGGCATAGAATTCCGAGGTGGAGCCCGCGCGGGCCCAGATTGCGATGCCGATGTAGAGCGCAAAACTCGCGCCCACGAACATCAGGTTGATGGTGAACTGGTCCATCTTATTCTTCCTCCACGCCGTATTCGCGGTCAAGTTTGTTCATCCGGAACGCGTAGAAAAAGATCAGCCCCAGAAACACCAGGATCGAGCCCTGCTGGGCAAACCAGAAGCCTAGATCGCTGCCGCCGACCTTGATACCGGACAGCAGCGGGCGCAGCAGGATGCCAAAGCCGAACGAGACGACAGCCCAGATCACCAGGCTGACAAGTATGATCCGCACATTTGCCGCCCAATAGCCTTTGTCGGCTTCGGCAGTCTGTGCGGAGTTGGTTGTGTGGTTCGCCATAGCGGCTCCTCCTTCTCCCTATTGAGCTGCCGCGGGATGCGGGCAGACTCTCTCCGTTTGCCGGCCGCCGGGGTCTCGGCGTGCAGGCATGGCTCCTCCGGTCCGCAGCTGCATAGTGCAGACGGGGCCGTCGGGTATTCAGCTGTCTGGAAGACGGGGTCCTGCGGGTTCAGCGCAGGCCCCGTTTCTTGTTGGTTAGCCGGTGGCCTCGGTCACGATGGCCGCCATGTCGCGGGCGATGTCGCCGATACGGCCCATCGCGTTAGTTCGCTGCAGAACGCCCTTGCGGCCGTAATAGGCGATCAGCGGTGCGGTTTGCGCGTGATAGGACACCAGCCGGCTGGCAACGGTTTCCGCATTGTCATCGGCGCGGCGCTTCATCTCGGTGCCGCCGCATTTGTCGCATTTACCGGCCACGGCGGATTGTTTGAAGCTGTCGTGATAGCCCTCGCCGCAGCCGCCGCAGGTGTAGCGGCCCGAGATCCGCTCGACCATCGCCGCATCATCCACTTCGAGGCTGATCGCGGCGTTTATTTTCTGGCCAGTCTCGGCCAGCAGCCCGTCCAGCGCTTCGGCCTGCACGGTTGTACGGGGGAAGCCGTCCAGGATCACGCCTTTGGCGCAATCCGGCTTTGTCAGGCGATCGCGCAGGATGTTGATCACGATCTCATCGCTGACCAGCTGGCCCGCTTCCATCACCGCCTTGGCGGCGAAGCCCGCAGGCGTGCCCGCGGCAACCGCTTCGCGCAGCAGGTCGCCGGTCGACAGCTGCACATAGCCGAATTTTTCCTCGAGCATCCGCGCTTGGGTGCCTTTGCCGGCCCCGGGAGGGCCCAGCAGGATCAGAACTGCGGGGCGGGTCATAACTGCCATATTCATGTGCGTTTACCCCTTGTTCGCGCGGTTTGCGATCAGGTCGTCGACCACCGACGGATCGGCAAGCGTCGATGTATCGCCCAAGCTGCCGAAATCGTTCTCGGCAATCTTGCGCAGGATACGGCGCATGATCTTGCCGGAACGGGTTTTCGGCAGGCCCGGCGCCCATTGGATCACGTCCGGGCTGGCAATCGGGCCGATCTCGGTGCGCACCCAGGTGCGCAGCTCCTTCAGCAGCTCGTCCGAGGGGTCGCGGTCGTTCATCAGGGTCACATAGCAGTAGATGCCCTGGCCCTTGATCTCATGCGGGTAGCCGACCACGGCGGCCTCGGCCACTGCGGCATGTGCCACCAGCGCGCTTTCGACCTCAGCTGTGCCCATGCGGTGGCCGGAGACGTTGATCACGTCATCGACGCGGCCGGTGATCCAGTAATCGCCGTCCTCGTCGCGGCGGCAGCCGTCGCCGGTGAAGTAATAGCCTTTGTAGTCGGAGAAATAGGTCTTCTCGAAGCGATCATGGTCGCCCCAGACGGTGCGCATCTGGCCCGGCCAGCTGTCCTTGATGCACAAAACGCCCTCGACGCCGTTGCCTTCGATCTCGACGCCGGTGGTGGGGTCCAGAACCACCGGCTGGATACCAAAGAAAGGCTTCATCGCGGCGCCCGGTTTCATCGCATGGGCGCCCGGCAGCGGGGTCATCAGGTGGCCGCCGGTCTCGGTCTGCCACCAGGTGTCAACGATCGGGCATTTGCCCTTGCCGACAACCTCATTGTACCAGTTCCAGGCCTCGGGGTTGATCGGTTCACCCACCGTGCCCAGCACCTTGAGATCGCTGAGATCGCATTTTTCGACCCATTCGTTGCCCTGACCCATCAGGGCGCGCAGCGCGGTGGGGGCAGTGTAGAACTGGTTCACCTTGTGCTTTTGGGAGACCTGCCAGAAGCGGCTGGCATCCGGGTAGGTCGGCACGCCCTCGAACATAAGGGTGGTGGCACCATTGGCCAGCGGCCCATAGACGATATAGCTGTGGCCGGTGACCCAGCCCACATCCGCGGTGCACCAGTAGACGTCGCCATCGTGGTAATCGAATGTGATTTCATGGGTCATCGCGGCATAGGCCAGATAGCCGCCGGAGGTATGCACAACGCCCTTGGGCTGGCCGGTGGAACCGGAGGTGTAGAGGATGAACAGCGGATCCTCGGCGTTCATCTCGGCGGGGGCGCAGGTGTCATCCGCTTCCAGCGCCATTTCGTTGTAGTCATGGTCGCGCCCGTCGACCCAGGTGGTCTGGCCGCCAGTGCGTTTGACCACCAGGCATTTCACGCTGTCCTTGGTGTGCAAGAGCGCCGCGTCGGCGTTCGACTTCAGCGCGGTCTTGCGGCCGCCGCGGGGGGCCTCATCGGCGGTAATGACCACTTTGGCGTCGCAGCCGTTGACCCGGGCCGCCAACGCGTCGGGGGAGAAGCCGGCAAACACGATGGAATGGATGGCGCCGATCCGGGCGCAGGCCAGCATGGCATAGGCCGCTTCGGGGATCATCGGCAGGTAGATCACCACGCGGTCGCCTTTGCGCACGCCCATCGACACGAGGATATTGGCCATCCGGCAGGTGCGGCGGTGCAGCTCGGTGTAGGTGATGTGCTGCGCGTCCTCGTTCGGATCATCCGGTTCCCAGATGATCGCGGTCTGATCGCCGCGGGTTTCCAGGTGGCGGTCGATGCAATTGGCGCTGACGTTCAGGGTGCCGTCGCCGTACCAGTTGATCGAGACATTGCCGAAGCTGTAGTTCACGTCCTTCACCTGGGTGAAGGGCTTGATCCAGTCGATGCGCTTGCCTTGTTCGCCCCAGAACCCTTCGGGGTCGGTCAGCGAGGCGTCATACATCTCCTGATACTTGGCGGCGGTCACATGCGCACGGGCAACGGTTTCGTCGGACGGCGGATAGACAGCGTCTGCGTGCAACGCGTTCATTCGGTTTCCTCCCAGAATTTTATTGGCAAGACAAACGACAACGCTGTGCCGTGGCTGTCAAACCGTTTCCTCCTGGGGCAAATAATAGTGCAGCTAGAAAATTTGTGAATAAAACGCCGATATCAAAGGCTTTATCTGTCAACGAATTTAAGATTCTTAGGTTTCTTTGTAAAGAAAGTGGCGTGCAAACGCATGAGGCGGCCTGTTTTTATAGGCCTTTCTGTAAATTTCACCAGCGATCAGGTGCTGCTTCAATCGCTGCTTTAGGCTCAGGAGCGGCGTACTGCCGCAGCTTCCGGCGGCTTAGCCCCTGCGGCATATTGTGCCGGCGCGGCGGGACTTTCGATTTGAGGATGGCGCGAGTCGCTGCGTTACCTTTCCCTTCGAGGGGCTTGGCAGCGCGTATCTGTGCCGCTAGCCTGACGGTCAAGCGCACCACTCCGGATCAGATGCCGGATCGAAAAGGGCGCAATTCGGGAGAGTTACATCATGAATAGATTTCTGACGGCCGCTGTGGCGGCAACTGCTGGCGTAGCAATGGCAGGCGAGGCCGCTGCGACCGAATGGAACGTGTCGCTGTGGGGCAAGCGCCGCGCGTTCACTGAACATGTGGAAAAACTGGCCGAGCTGGTCGCTGAAAAAACCGGCGGCGAATTCACCTTGAACATCAGCTATGGCGGCTTGTCCAAGAACAAGGAGAACCTCGACGGCATTTCCATCGGTGCCTTCGAGATGGCGCAGTTCTGTGCCGGCTACCACCGCGACAAGAACCCGTCGATCACCGTGCTGGAACTGCCGTTCCTGGGCGTGAACACGCTGGACGAAGAAGTGGCCGTGGCAAACGCGGTCTATGCGCATCCGGCGGTGCAGGCGGATCTGGCGCGCTGGAATGCCAAGCTTCTTATGACCTCTCCCATGCCGCAGTACAATATCGTGGGCACAGGTGAGCCGCGCGATGAGCTGGCGGAGTTCAAGGACATGCGGGTGCGTGCCACTGGCGGCATCGGCAAGGCGTTCTCGGCTGTTGGCGCGGTGCCGACCTCGGTGACCGCGACGGAAGCATACAATGCAATGGAATCCGGTGTCGTGGACACCGTCGCCTTTGCCCAGCACGCGCATCTGGCCTTTGGCACTATCAATCGCGCTGACTGGTGGACCGCAAACCTGAACCCGGGCACCGTGAACTGCCCGGTGGTGGTGAACACCGATGCCTATGAAGCCCTCAGCGGCGCCGAGCGCGAGGCCCTCGACAGCTCGGTTGAAGAGGCAATCGACCACTATCTGACCAATTACGGCGCGCTGCTGGAGAAGTGGGACAGCGTGCTCGCCGAGAAAGGTGTAGAGAAAGTTAATATCTCTGACGACCAGCTGGCCGAGTTCCGAAAAGTGGCCGCTGACCCGATCCGTGCTCAGTGGATCGAGGACATGACCGCCCAGGGACTGCCGGCGCAGGAGCTGTATGATCTGGTGCAGAAGACACTTAGCGATCACCGTTCAGGCAGCTGAGCCTGATGAAACACAAAGGGCCGGGCTGATCAGGCCCGGCCCCTTTTCTTGACGAGACTGAACGACGGGGGCGGGCATGGCAGGCAGCGCAGCAGTGCTGGAGGACGGAAGCCTGATCAGCAGGCTGGACCAAAGGTTATTGAAAGCAGAGCGCCTGCTGGCGCTTCTGAGCGGCATAGCGGTGTTTTCGCTGATGATGCTGGCGGTGGTCTCAGTCGGCGGGCGCAATGCGGTCAATGCGCCCTTGCCCGGTTACGTCGACTGGATCGAACAAATTATGCCGCTGATCGCCTTCATGGGCATCGCTTATGTGCAGCGCAATGGCGGCCATATCCGCATGGACATCGTTATCGGTGCCCTCAGGGGCCGGGCCATGTGGCTGTTTGAGATGATCTCGGTCGTTCTGATCTTCCTGCTGATTGCAGCGCTGGTCTGGGGCAGCTGGTCGCATTTCCTGCGCTCCTTTGATTTTGCCGCACCCTGGTGGAGCCGCGACAGCTCCATTGACATCGGCATTCCGATCTGGCCCGCCAAACTGCTGGCTCCGGTGGCCTTTGCGGTGCTGGGCCTTCGGCTGATGCTGCAAATCTGGGGCTATGGCCGGGCGCTGGTTCTGGGGCTGGATACGCCGGTGGCGGTGCCGCTGGTGCAAAGCGCCGCGGAACAGGCCGCGGCAGAGGCGGATCAACTAGCAGGCCATGACACGAACGGCAGCGGGCAGGGATAAGATACATGGAACCCATTGAAATCGGCCTGTGGGTCACCGGCGGCCTGCTGGCGATGGTGGTCTTGGGAATGCGGGTGGCCTTTGCCGCCGGTCTTGCGGGCCTCATCGGCCTTGTCTGGATCTTCTGGGCCAAGTTCGGCTACAGCCCGGATAAGTTCGGCAAGGCGCTGACCGTGTCGGTCAAGATCGCGGGGCAGGTGCCGCATTCCAAAGTCTCCAGCCAGGCGCTGTCGCTGATCCCAACATTCATCCTGATCGGTTATCTGGCCTATTACGCGGGCCTGACACGCGCTTTGTTCGAAGCCGCCAAACGCTGGATTGCCTGGCTGCCGGGCGGGCTGGCGGTTTCCACCGTTTTTGCCACCGCGGGCTTTGCCGCGGTGTCGGGCGCGTCTGTCGCCACCTCTGCCGTCTTTGCCCGCATTGCCATTCCGGAGATGCTGAAGATCGGCTACAACAAGCAGTTCGCCGCCGGTGTGGTGGCAGCTGGTGGCACGCTGGCCTCGCTGATCCCGCCCTCGGCGATCCTGGTTATTTATGCGATCATCGTAGAACAGGACGTCGGCAAGCTGCTTCTGGCGGGTTTCATCCCCGGAGCATTTTCGGCAGTGATTTACGGCCTGCTGATTGTCGGTATCGCGGTGGTTTTCAAATCGGTCGGCCCGCCGGTCAAAGGTTTCACCTGGGGGCAGCGCTTTGCGGCGTTGCCAGGCGCGCTGCCGATCATCTTTGTTGTCGTGATCATCATCTGCTTTGTCTACAACCCCTTTGGCGGCGATGCCTGGGGGACGCCAACCGAAGGCGGCGCTTTGGGGGCCTTTGTGGTCTTCTGCATGGCGGTTCTCAAAGGCATGAAATGGGCGGAGCTGAAGTCCGCCCTGCTGGAAACAGCGAAACTGACGGTGATGATCTTCACCATCATCTGGGGGGTTCTGATCTACGTGCGCTTTCTGGGGTTCGCGGACTTGCCTGGGGCGTTTTCGGACTGGATCACTTCGCTGGAAATGTCGCCGATGGTGATCCTGATCTGCATCCTTCTGGCCTATGCGGTGCTGGGCATGTTCATGGATGCCATCGGAATGCTGCTGCTCACCTTGCCGGTGGTCTATCCAGCGGTGATGGCGCTGAACGGCGGCGAAAGCGTTGCCGCTGCCGACAGCGCCTTTGGCATGAGCGGCACGATGTGCGCGATCTGGTTTGGCATTCTGGTTGTGAAGATGGCCGAGTTCTGCCTCATCACTCCGCCGATCGGGCTGAACTGTTTCGTGGTTGCCGGCGTTCGGGATGACCTGAGCGTGCAGGATGTGTTCAAGGGCGTGACGCCGTTTTTCATTGCCGACGCCGTAACAATTGCACTGCTGGTCGCCTTTCCGGGGATTGTTCTCTACTTGCCGTCATTGGCTGGCTAGCGGGGAGCAGGCCCAAGACACACAAAACCGGACCGGCTTGGCAAGCGGTGGCGCAGAGCCTACGGGGAGCGGCACGAGTGATTTCGCCCCTTGCATCACACAGCCCGGCTGCTGGCGGTCCCGAAGCTGGATTTACATGGCTGAGTGCAATTTGTCTTTTCCTAATACTTTTGTACCCTATAATTTGGCGCGTAGCACATATACGGCCTTCGGCCTGATCGGATCGCCAAGCTGTGCTTCATTCAATGTATGATGCTAAACACCTGTTTGATCGGCAAATGAATTTGCCGATCAAACAGGGAGTCTCAACGTGCTGGTGTGAAAACCGATGAAGAAGTCCTCTTCTGAGACAGACTTGCAGACGCGTTCTTGCTTAGATTCAATTCGGAGCGGTAGTTTCTTTGGAGTTCGTGACGTTGACTTGCGGCCAGAGAACTGGACCGAATGAAGCTGGATTTTTCCGCTAAGGTTTCCCGGCTGGGAAAGGAGCGGAATCACATCAAGGCATCGAAGTTCACCGAAGCGCAGAAGGCGTTCATCTTGAAACGAGGTGAGCAAGGGACACCGGTCGCGGAGATCTGCCGCAAGGCCGGGATCAGTCAGGCAACGTATTTCAGCTGGAAGAAAAGATACGGAGGCCTCCAGCCGGACGAGATGCGCCGGCTGTAGGCGCTGGAGGATGAGAACACCCAGCTGAAGAAGACCGTGGCGGACCTGACGCTGGACCGGGAGATGCTTCAGGATGTCATTCGCCGAAAGCTCTGAAGCCTGGCCGTTTGCGTGAGGTTGTCACCGGGATGTGCGTCGACTGGGAGGGCCTGTGGGGCCATCTGCTTTGACACATCCACCTTCCACTACTAATCCCGGCGGACGGATCAGGCTGCCGTTGAGCGGCGGATCAAGGAGATTGCAAAGACGCGTGTGCGCTACGGCTGCCGCCGCGTCCACGTGTTGCTGAGGCGGGAGGGGTGGATAATCAACATGAAGAAGACCCGCAGGATTTAAAATGCGTTGGGGCTGCAGCTCTGGAACAAGCACCCGAAGCGGCGGGAAGACCGTCAGGAGGCAACTGGACCGAACGATGTCTGGGCGATTCCTTGCCCGAAAGGCGATTGCGCAAGCGCAATCTGCCGGAAGGGGCTTGGTTCACGACCAGCTCGCCCTGGGTAAGAAGCTGGGCGTCCTGACGGTGGTCGAAACCCATTCCAGGTACAGCCCGGCGGCCGATCCGCGCTTCATCTATCGGGGCGAAGACGTCGTTCAGACGCTCGAACGGGTCGGCGGGCGGATCGGCTAGCAGGCTTCCAGGCATTCTTAGCGGCAATGGCGGCGAGAACGCTCTGGGTATTGGTGTCGATCTTGGACATAGAATTCATCCCATCTCGGTCTTGGTGATGGGGAAGTCGGTCCGTTCTAGAAAAAACTTTGCGGAGATTTCATTGCCGATTTCCCTGGATCTGTCGGAGACCTTGGGCAGGAGTTTCCCGGGCACGATGCTCTGCCCTGAACGGGCGGTGTTCTATGGGCTCGGTTGTGCTACACCGTAGCACACCAGAATCGAAAATCGCCGAAAACCCGGCAAAATCACCGGAAACCCGAGGGAATCCTGCTACAGGTACTTGATGAGCCTACGGAGCTAACGCTTTGAAAGACAACGCACAAAAAGCAGCGCGTTTGAGCGTGGCACCCATGATGGATTGTGCGGCTAGTTAATTTTTCACTTAGTAAATCAAATACTTAACTTGGAAGTTTTCTTCCGGGACTGCTTTGGGACTACCGAACTTTGCGTTCCAGCTCTTTTCTGGCTTTATCGGCGCAGCCGTCCAGATAGGCCGCAAGGTCTGTGAGGTGGATGACACGGGGGGCTTTTTGGGAGCTGCCAAGCGTGGTGACTGGCAGGGGAATTTCCCCGCTTTCTACCTTCTTCGTGAACACGGGCTTGGTCATTCCGCCAAAGAAATCTTCCCGCACCTTATCGAGGGGTACAGTTGGTAGGCCGTCATAGCGTCCAGCAAGTAGCCAAATGGTGTTCATGTTTCCGGCCTCCTGGTTTCCGTCGTTGCCCCCTCGATCGAGGAGGGGGCAGAAAGAGAAACCCGGTAGTGTCAGGACGTGCGACCGAAGTAGTAGGGGCGGCCAGTGTTCTCCGCTGTCTGCTGTGCCATGGCGTTAAAGGTTGCCTGGCGCATGTATTCGACGCGGTGCCAGCGGAAGCCTAGTTGCAGGCCGCTGGCCGTGGGTCGGAAGCGGAACTTTGCGCGGATATCAACTGGCTCCTCGCCCCGGTAGACCGGGATGCTGAGGCCGATTTCTGTGGGCACAATCATGTCACCTTTGACCTTGGTTTCGTCCTCATAGACAAAGGTGCGGTCGCCGTTTTCCAGCCGGATACCGCTCTTGAAGGAAACGTCCTGGGTTGCTTCGAGGTCGCGGCAAATTTCCAGCATCACCGAATGATCCGGGTCACTGATATCGGAAACGTTCTCTTCGATGAACAGGGCGAATTCCTCCTGCGAGTGCATTTCGCCTTCCATTTTGTTCCAGCGGTCGTACTCCTCGCTGTTGCGGAGCTTCAGCGTTGCAGTGTGCGAGGCGTGCTGGCGCGTCATTTCGGTGCTGTTGTCTGTGTGCCAATCCAAGTGAGCGCGGATCAGTCCGGCGTCATAGTCGGCAATCAGGATCGAGCGCCCGTCGCTGAAGCGGTTCACATAGTTGGTCAGAGAATCCCGGTCGTCCACGACGACTGTCTGCGAAATATGTTCCGGCAGAATGTTCGGGTCTGAAATGTCCTTCAGGGTGAAGCCATCGGGCACAAAGGCATGCTGCCGTCCGTCGTCGCCGCCGATAACAGGATCTGCAAGGCGCGCGGCTTCGATAGCGGCATCCAGGGATTGTTTCGGCAGGTTTGCTTCGTTGTTCTGCATGGTGTTTTCCTCTTTCTGCAGGTTGATCATTCAGCGGCGGCTGGGCGCCGTCGCTCAATTTCGTCTTCAATGTCCATTTGGTTCGGGTCGCGGCGGCTAAGGCGGCCGTCGTCGTCAGCGAAATAGATGCCGGTGCCCATCTGGCGTTGCGGTGTTTTAGAGCTGATCTTGGGCGTGCATTCGATCTGCCCCGCCTTGTTCCGCTTGAACGGCAGCTTGATGGTGATTTCGCCATCGCCGCCGGTTTCGGCCATGCTGCTGATCACCTTTTCAAGGTGTTCGTCGGCCTCATGCAGAAGCTGGCCGCGGCGGAAGGACTGCATGAATTCGAGAAAGTTGATTGTGTGGTTGGGCAAGGGCATGTCGTGTCCTCTGTCTGTTCGGGTTAGGGGCGTGGGGTTGCGAGTTTGCCGGACCATGCGTCGAACTCGGTGCGCAGGGCTTGAAAGCGTTCGGAGGCGGCTTTGTTGGTGTTCAGCAGGCCGCGGCTGTTCACGCCGCAGGTCAGGCGGACATATTCCGCGGCTGCACTGGGCAGGAATTCACCGCCGGGGTATCCGCTGCGCACCGCTGCAAAGCGCTGAAACTGCGGGTCATTGCACAGGATGCCCGCCTGTTGAGCTGGCGGCATATCCTCAAATCTCTGCTTTGGTGCCTTGGTCATCGGTCTGCCTTTCTGCGGGTCTGGGCGCGGCGCGGGCCGTGAGTGGTGGTCTTTGCCGCGCCCGGCGGATCTGGCGGGGTCCGTTAGGAGGGCGTCTACGCGTGGTGTTGTTTGTCGCGCTTGATGCGCCGCATTGCCTTTTGCAATTCGTCTTTGGCGCTCTTGTAATCGCCGGTTGCGGCTGCTGCGGTCGCGCCTTGTATTCCGTCCATCACGTCAAAGGCTGCCTCGGCCTGACGTGCGCGGCGTGAAGAGCGCAGATAGGCAATGGCGACCTGGCGCGGGGTGTACTTCCGCAGGACCTTCTGAATTTGCTCTTCGGGCGGGTCGTATCGATCTGACATTTCGGGTCCGTATGTTGGAAAAGGGCCGGGGCTGATAGGGATGCGCCCCGGCCAGTTTGCTAAGGCGCAGGTTTCAGGTGGCCTCGGCAACTTGGTTAGGCGTCGGTGGCAGAGGTGCTGCGCCGTTGAACGGGCAATCCGGGCGGCCGTCGGTGGCGCGGCGGGTGCCGTCGATGTTGTGGCTGACCCGCGCGGCGCGCATCCAGGCGTCCAGGGCGGCTGGCATGTCATCCCCTGAGGCGGAAAGGCCGAGCAGGGTCACGTGCCAGCGCATGGCGTCGAAATCGAAGCGGTCGCTCGGATCGGTGCTGCCCGGGGTGATCCTGCCGCCCAGTTCCTGCAGCATCATCGCCTGGCCGAACCGGCAGCGGGCGCGCATGCCGCGTGCTGCGGCGTAAAGTTCCTGCTGGGTGCAGGTTCTCGTGGTGAACAAGGGCGAAACTATGTGCATGCGGCATCTCGATTGATTGTGCGCGGGCGGTAGGAATTTGGAGGATTGCCCCGCCCGCGCTGATCCGCGCCGCAAGACGGGCGCGAAACTTCAAGGAAAGCGGCGCGTCAATCCTCCGTCACGCGCCGCTTTTGGCTATTCGGGGTAGGGCGGTGCCCTTGGGTGTGCCTTGCTGGATTTTCCAGTTTGCGCCCCGGCTTCGGGCTTGGCGGCGGCAGACGGTGCGTCAGGCTGCATTGCGGCGCGGCACCGGGATGTTCTTTTCCGCGATGAGCGCGCGCACCTTGGCGCCAACGCGTTCAAGGGTCTGGTCGGTCGGTTCCGGTGCGGGTTCCGGGCGGTCGATCAGATGGGCTGCGCGAAGGCGGGCCGGGTCAAAGCCCTGGCCGCGGGCGGCCTTCATGGCTGCCCATGCCTGGGTAAACAGGGTGGTATCGTCCAGGTAGAGTTCCGGTGAGCCGACGATTTGCCGTGCGGTGTTGGTCATGTCTTGCATTCAATCCTCCATCGGTTGATAGAGGGATTGATATAGACAAAAAGTACTATGTCAACTCAATAGTGGTAGAAAACTACTGCCATTGGGCGATGGGGATGGTATTCCTTGAATTGAGAGGCAAAGAAAAACCCCGCGTGGGGCGGGGTTCAATCAATGGGGATGTGGTTATGGCGGAAAGCAACATGAGCGTTCTTGAGTATAGTAACGCCTGGCTGGATAGTTGGGAGCCGGAAGGTGCCGGATTTCGCCTGCGGATCGCGCTGAGCGGTGCAGAGAATCCGTTGTCCGATGCGGGCGGCGGGTTCCGGGCGGTCATGGATGCGGGTGGGGTGCGGGCACTGATGGCATTCGGGTTTCTTGCCTCAGTCCGGGGCGAGGCAATATATGAGGCGCAGTCTGTAGAGGTCCTGAGTGCCACGCAAGAAATCCCTGCGGGTGTCTGCTGGCTTGTGTGCCGGCGTCCTGCTGAATAGGGCGCCGGTTGGAGGGCGTGCGGCGGGTTACCCTGGGGCGGACAGTCCGCCGTCGTCTTCGGCAATGTCCAATCCGTGGGCCGTGATCGTGGCTGCAGTGATATGCCAGCCTTGATTGCTGCGGGTGGCGCCGCCTGTGATCAGGCCGTGTTCGCTGAGGTATAATAGTGATTTGGTAACATCGCCTTGCGAGCCAAGTTCTTTCAGCTGGCTTTCAGTTGTCCGGTCTGGATAGTTCGCTGCCAGCGTGTTGAGGATGAGCCGCTGCAGGTTGCGGTCAAGGAAT
>NZ_JAXMOX010000083.1:0-17750 GCF_034669605.1 Leisingera sp. | reverse complement strand
TGCGGCCAGCCGATGGTGGACAAAGGCGTGCAGTGGAACGTCGGAAAAGTATTCTTTGACGACCGTCAGGTCTATGACTTCAACCTGCTGCCGGAAGAAGGCCACAAGCGCCCCGCCTTTATCAATCTGCAGCAATATTACTTTGAAGAACACCTTGTTAACCGGGTCCGGGAGCTGCAGGAGCAGGGCGCCAAGATTGAAATCCGCGGCCGCAACAAAGTTTCGGCCATCGGCACGCATCCCGACCATGTGACATTGGAAATCGACACGCCCGAAGGCTCTTATAATCTGGAAGCTGAGTGGCTGATCGCCTGTGATGGCGCAGGTTCCCCTACCCGCCGGATGCTGGGACTGGATTTTGTCGGCCGGGTGTTCGAAGACAACTTCCTGATTGCCGATGTCATCATGGACGCGGATTTCCCGACCGAACGCTGGTTCTGGTTCGACCCGCCCTTCAACAAGGGGCAGTCGGCACTTCTGCACAAGCAGCCGGATGGGGTCTGGCGCATTGACCTGCAGCTGGGCTGGGATATCGACAAAGAGCGGGAGAAGCGCCCGGAAAACGTGATCCCGCGTCTAAAAGCGATGCTGGGAGAGGATGTGAAGTTCGAGCTGGAATGGGTCTCGATCTACACTTTCCAATGCCGCCGGATGGAAAAGTTCCGCCACGGGAGGGTGCTGTTTGCCGGCGATGCTGCGCATCAGGTTTCGCCCTTTGGTGCACGCGGCGCCAACTCCGGCGTTCAGGACACCGACAACCTGTGTTGGAAGCTGCAACTGGTGATGGACGGCACCGCCCCGGAAAGCCTTCTGGACAGCTATGACGCTGAGCGGGTCCACGGCGCGGACGAAAACATTTTGAACTCCTCGCGCTCCACCGATTTTATCACCCCCAAGTCGGAGATGAGCCGGGTGCTGCGCGATGCTGTGCTGGATCTGTCAGAACAGTATGAATTCGCCCGGCCGCTGGTGAATTCGGGCCGTCTGTCGGAACCTTGCACCTATGATGGGTCGCCGTTGAATTCAGCCGATGCCTTAGACGGGCCTGAACGGACCCGGCCTGGCTCTCCTTGCCCGGACGCACCGCTGAGCGACGGTTTCCTGCTGGACAGGCTGGGGGACAAATTCGTTCTGCTGACTATCGATGCTGACGCCCCGGATGCAATTGAGGAGTCCGGCATCAGGGTTCCCCGTCTTGCGCTCTCCATCAAGGACGACAAGTCGCTGGCGCTGAAGGAACGGTATTTGGGCAAGCATGAAAGCGGCGTTTATCTGATCCGCCCGGATCAGCATGTCGCCGCCCGCCGTCCCGGCTTTGACGAAAACCAGTTCCGGCACGCGATCCGCCGGGCCATCGGTAAGGAGTGATCCATATGACCGACGAACAGCTGATCCTGACCGCCAACACCGAGCGCGCCGACGACTTCTATGCAGATCTCCTGGCGGCGCATGAGGGTCTCAGCAAAATCGAAAGCGATGCACTGAATGCACGCCTGGTGCTGATACTGGCCAACCACATAGGCAAACGCTCGGTTCTGAAACAGGCGCTGGCAGCTGCCGCGCGGAATCCCCGGGAGGATTCCGCTTGAAAAGAGAGCAGATCCCTCACGTTGCCTACCGAAGCAAAGACACCAATCAGACGGTAGAATGCCTCAACGAAATGCTGAAAAAAGGACTTTGTCCTGGGCATGGCCGAGGACCAGTTTCCATCCGCCCACGAGCCGGCCCCTTGCATGCTTATCTTCATGAACGCAGGGAATGGCAACATGCTGGCTTTTCCTTGAGCCGGCGGCCAAGCTGGAAATGGTCCATGCCCGCAAAACGCCGGTCTGGGTCCAGAACATCGCCTTTGAGGTAAAGGACCGTGACACGCTGATCCAGTTCAAAGGGCATCTTGAGGCCAAGG
Source organism: Leisingera sp. (assembly GCF_034669605.1). GTDB lineage: Bacteria > Pseudomonadota > Alphaproteobacteria > Rhodobacterales > Rhodobacteraceae > Leisingera. The sequence goes on along the minus strand of NZ_JAXMOX010000083.1, from coordinate 15,844 downwards.
GCGTCGAGGTGCTGGGGGTCACTGATCACTCTAACTTCCATTCGATCTATTTCTTCGATCCGAATGGCCACCGGATGGAACTGGCCTGCCCCGGCCTGCAGGAAGAGGCGCTGCCGCAAAAGCCCGGTTCGGTGAAGTGGGAAATGCTGAATGAATGGTCAGAGACCGATAAAGCCCCGAAACATGCCGATTGGCTGTACTTTAAGAAACTGAACAAGGCCTAAGCTTTTTAATAGGGGAGAATGCCGTTGGGCGACGCGATTCTTTACGACTACTGGCGGTCATCAGCCAGTTACCGCCTGCGCATTGCGCTAAACTTGGCAGGGATTGAATACACCACTGAACGGGTCGATCTAATGAAGGGCGAACACAAAAGCCCCGAACATCTGGCCCGCAACCCGCAAGGTTTTGTTCCGGTCCTGGAAATCGACGGGCTGCGCCTGACCCAGTCCCTGGCAGTTCTCGACTATTTGGACGATACCCGGAACCTCGGCTTGCTGCCCAAGGACCCAGGTCTGCGTGCCAGGGCACGGGCGCTAGCCCATTCGGTGGCCGTGGACGTGCATCCGGTCTGCAACCTGCAGGTGGCCAAATATGCAACCCAGCTCAGCGGCGGCGCGGCCGGCATGCCCAAGGCGTGGATGCAGCATTTTATCCGTCCGGGCCTGGAAGCCTTCGAGGCACTGCTGACCGACTTTGATCAAGCCCCTTTTTGCATCGGCGACACACCAGGCCTCGCCGATATCTGCCTTATGCCGCAGCTTTACAATGCCCGCCGCTGGCAAGCGGATTTCAAGGATATGCCCCGGATCTGCGCTGTAGAGGCAGCCTGCGCGGCGCACCCTGCTTTTGCCGCCGCGTATCCGGATCAGGTGCGCTGACTGGCCCAAGGTGCAATGTCGCCACTCTTCATCACAGGCTTTGCCGGCCGCAAAGTCTTCCTGCGTAGCGCCCCAAACTTTGCCAAGCATCCCGCAAAAGCAAAGATCCAAGGCAAAGGGCCGGAGCATTTGCCCCGGCCCTTCTGTTCGCTTGCACTCTGACTGTCCAAGCCAAATTCAAGCCGCACTCAGGCGCGCGGTGAGCCCGCCCAGGAACTCCAGACAGCTCTCGATCTGGCTGATCTCGACGAATTCATTGGGCTTGTGGGCCTGGTCAATGGATCCGGGGCCAACGATGACTGACGGAATGCCGCCGATCTGTTCGAAGACGCCGCCTTCGGAGCCATAGGACACCTTGCCGCCATAGGCGGGCATCAGACCCGCCAAGGCCCGGAACCCGGCGCTGTTGCGGGCATCGTTCATCGCAGGATAGGCAAAAATACGCTGGAACTCGATGCCGCAGCCGGGCGTCCGCGCCTGCATCTCGGCGTTGATCTCGGCGGTGCTTTCGATCAGGGTCGCCATTTCGCCCTCGGGATCGTTTTCGCCGATCGAGCGCAACTCGAAAGTAAAGCTGCAATGTTCCGGCGTTACGTTGGTGGCAACTCCGCCGGAGATCATCGTCGCCAGCAGGGTGGCATGGGGCACGGTGAATTCGGCGTCAAACGGCCCCTCACTTTCATACCGGGCCGCCCGTTCGGTGATCAGCCCGAGTATCTGCCCGGCATATTCAACCGCGTTCACATGGCTCGGCGAGAAGGAGGAATGCCCGGAGGTGCCGGTCACAACCGCACGCATGGCGATCTTGCCCTTCTGGCCAGTGACCAGCTTCATGTTCGAAGGTTCACCGATGATGGCGAACTCTGGCGGCACCGGCAGCGCCGCCAGGTGGCGGGCGATATCCGGCGCCCCAAGGCAGCCGATTTCCTCGTCATAGGAAAAGCAGAGATAGAGCGGCCTCTGCAGATCCGCGTCGGCTATGGCCGGTGCGGCGGCCATGACACAGGCAGCAAACCCCTTCATGTCGCAGGCGCCGCGCCCGTAAAGGCGCCCGTCGCGCTCATCCATGGCAAAGGGCGGCGTGACCCAGGTGTCCTCATCGGCGGGCACCACATCCGTATGACCCGACAGCACAATCCCCGGCTGTTCTTCGGGACCGAACCGCGCCACCAGGTTCACCTTCTGCCCGGTTGCGTCGGGTAACAGGGTGATCTCTGCCCCCAGTTGCCCCAGATACGCCGCCATATAGTCGATCAGGGCCCGGTTCGAGTTTTTCGACACGGTGTCAAATCCGATAAGCGCCCGCAGGTGCTCTTTGGCCTGTTCCAGTTGCGGATGGCTGGGGGTAATCGCTCGTGCAGGCTGGCTCATGAGATCAGGGCCTTTCGGTCTTTGGATTTCTGGATTTCGCGTCGCACGGTCAGGGCCACCACAAAAACAATCAGGGCGGCAAACACCCAGGTGATCGGGGAGGACAGGAGAATGCCCGGCTCTCCGCGCGACAGGGCCATCGCCCGGCGCAGGTTCTCTTCGATCATCGGACCCAGAATGAAGGCGATGAGAAAAGGGGCGGCCGGGATGTTCAGCAGGAACATGGCAAAGCCTACGCAACCCATCACCAAGAGCACCGTCACGTCGAACATGCTGGAGGAGATCGAGTAGATCCCGAACAGGCACAGGAGAAGCACAGTCGGCGTCAGCAGGGTCTGCGGAATATGCGCCACATAAGAAAACATCCGCATAGTCAGCTTGCCAGCCCCGAACAACAGTACCGAAGAGAACAGCATGCCGATGAACAGCATGTAAATCTCGTGCATGTTGGTCTGAAACAGCAGCGGACCGGGGGTCAGGCCCTGGATCATGAAGGCGCCCAGCATCACGCCGGTAATCACGTCACCGGGCACGCCCAGCGCCAGGAGCGGGATCATGGTAGCCCCGCAGGCGCCGTTGTTGGCGCTTTCGGAGGCAGCGATTCCTTCCAGCTCTCCCTTCCCGAAGTTCTTGCCGTTCTTCGAGCTCCGCTGCGCCTCCCCGTAGGAGAAAAACGCCGCCGCCGAGGGACCAATGCCCGGGATAGCGCCCATAATCACGCCGATGGAACTGCCGCGCAGGATCGACTTCAGCGAGCTGAGGAATTCGGCGCGACTGACCTTCTGATCGCCCAGCTTGGCGGTCTCTTTGTCAGGCGCCGCCCGCATAACGATCATCTTGATCAGTTCCGGCAGCGCAAACAGGCCGATCAGCACCGGGGCCACCGACAGTCCCGCCTGCATGTCATCGGTAAAGGCAAAGCGGAAGGAACCGTACATGTCCTCTCCGGCGGTGGCCAGAAGCAGCCCCATGGCGGCTGATACCAGCCCCAGCAGCAGCGAATTTCCGGACACTCCCGCAACCGTGGTCAGGGCAAAGAGCATCAGCATGAAGTATTCCGGTGGCCCCACGTGCAGCGCCAGCATCGCCAGCGGCGCGGCGAGGAAGATCAACGACAGGTTCGAGATGAAATCGCCGGTGACCGAAGAGTAGAGCGCCATGTTCAGCGCTTTGCCCGCCTTTCCCTGCTGCGCCAGCGGATACCCATCAAGTGCGGTGCATGCGGCCGAGGCGGTGCCCGGTGTCTTGATCAGGATGGCCGAGACGGAGCCGCCGTAGGTCGAACCCTTGTAGAGCGCGACCAGCAGCAGGATCGAGGGCACCGGCGCCATGTAAAAAGTAAACGGCAGCGCCAGCGTAACCGCCATGGTTCCGGTCATGCCCGGAATGGCGCCGATGATTACGCCGCCCCAGATACCGGCGACCATGATCAGGAGGTTTTCAAGAGTGGCGACCGCCTGCAGGGCGATCAGAATGTCATTCATCATTTTGTCAGTCCCTTCAGATCCCGATCGCCGTGGTTAACAGCCCCTTGGGAAATTGCGTGCCCAGCGCCTGCTGAAAGAAGGCCAGAAGGAGCAGCGGCCCGAGGATGGAGATCGCTAGCGCCCACAGGACGTGGCCGCGTTCTCCGGTCAACAGGATGCACAGGCCGGTCAGGGCCATCGCCGCAATGGGAAAGCCCGCCAGCGGCACCGCCAAGACAAAACCTGCAAAGGCAGCTGCGGCGCCCAGCGCCCGTAGCACCATGGTGGCCAAAGCGGCGCCATCGGTCTTGATCGGAGACTCGTCAGGCACGCCGCGTCCCAAAAACGCCTGGATAATGGCCAGCAAGCCCAGGGCAGTTCCGATAAGCGCCACCAAGCGCGGCCACATGTCGGGCGGCGGGGCGAATCCGGGAATGAATGCGGGACGCGGCACATAGACCGGGATCAGCACGGCGGCCACAAGGGCAAAAAAGGCTGCGATCAAAAGGCCGCGAAAGAGAGGTTTGGTCATCGCTCGATCTTTCGCTGAGGGAGGAGCAGCCCCGCCGACCCGATTATGGGCGGGGCCGCTCCGATCTTATGAGTGAAGGACGGTTCAGGCTTATTCAGCCGGCAGGTAGCCGGACTTCTTGGCCAGGCCGTTGAACAACTCGTACTGCGTCTTGGCATAGGCGGGCATGTCCACGGCGCCCACGGTCGAGATCGAACCGCGGCGCTCGGCCAGGGTCAGCCAGGTCTCGTCGGTGGCCACCTGGCCCAGCACGTCCTGCCATTTGGCGATCACGTCTTCCGGCAGGCCCTTGGGCGCATAAAGCGCGCTCCAACCGGTGACCTGACCGGCCTGCTCATAACCCAGCTCGGCCGCCGTCGGGACCTCGGGCAGCTTGTCCATGCGCTTGGGGGCGAAGACCATCAAGGGCTTCATGCTGCCGCTTTCGATATGCGGCATCAGCGAGCCGGCTGAAATCGCCAGGAAGTCCACATGGCCGCCCAGCAGCGCGGTCGCCAGAGCGCCACCGCCCTTGTAAGGCACCAAGGTTGCGGCGGTCAGCGGGTCCAGACCGGCGTCCGACAAAAGCGACTGAACGGTGAAACCATCGATTGCGGTCGCCCCCGAGGCGGCATAGGACATGCGGCCCTTGGCCTCTTTCACCGCGGTGATCAGCTCTTCCACGCTGGTGTAGGAGGCGTCGCCCTTCACCGCGAGGATCATCGGGCTGGCTTCCAGGCCTCCTACAAAGGTGTAAGCATCCCAGTCGACCGAAGCCTGCGGGTTCACAGCCGGGGTCAGCGCCATGCCAACACGGGCCAGAAGCATCGTGTAGCCGTCCGCATCGGCTTCGGAAACGAAGCGCGCGCCGTTCATACCGCCAGCGCCGGGCTTGTTCACCACGGTCACCGGCTGGCCCAGATAGGGCTTCGCGCTTTCAGAGAGGGCGCGGCCAGCCAGATCTGAGGCACCGCCGGGGCCATAGGGTACCACCAAGGTCACGGCCTTTTCGGGATAGCCAGCGGCCATGGCAACGCCAGCGGCCATCGAGAAGGCCAGAGCAAGGCCAGAGATGAGTTTTTTCATGGTATCCTCCCACAATGCGGCCGGGAGCCCGACCGGAATTCACGATGAGGTTCCTGTTCCACAGTATTCCAATATTGACAAGGATTGCCTGCAGTATGCTAAAAATGAATACTGAGGGAGCATCAAGATGATCAAGCTGCGGGAACTCGAGGCCTTTGATGCCTTCATGCGCCTGGGCAGCGTCCAGGCTGCCGGTGAAGTCTTGGGGCTTGGCCAGCCTGCCGTCAGCCGCCTGCTTAGCGCCCTTGAAGAGCACGTTGGGTTTGCTCTTTTCCTCAGAAAACGCAACCGTTTAGCACCAACCCCCGAGGCCTTCCAATATCATTTGACGGTGCAGCGCGCCCTGGCCGCTATGCGCGACATCGAAGAGGAAGCGGCCGCCATCGCCAATAAGCAGCTAGGCCATCTGGTGATCGCCGCCCAGCCGGTGTTCTGCGACACCTTTCTTCTGGATGCCATCGCTGTATTCCGCCGTAGCCACCCAGGCGTCAGCATCCGCCTGGTCGATGTCGGCATGGAGGAAATGATGCGCATGATCGCCGAACGCAGCTGCGACCTGGCGCTGGGAATCACCCTGGAGGCCGAGTCCTTTGGCGCCACTGCACGCACCCTGGCCCGCTGCGAAGCGCGCTGCATTCTGCCGGTGGATCACCCGTTGAATCAGCCGGGTGAAATCCCCCTGCCCCGCCTGCGCAGCGAGAGCTTTGTCGATCTTGCCCCAGGCAGCCCGCTGCGCACACGGGTCGATTACCTTATGCAGACCATCGACGTGCAGCGAAACATCACCGCTGAGATGCGCAATCTGCGCGGCGTGGTCAAACTAGTGGAAATGGGGCTGGGCCTGGCCATCGTCGATCCGGTGGCCTGCCGCCTGCTGGACCCGCTCCGGGTTCTGGACCGGCCGCTCCTGCCGTCCATCAGTTGGGACATCGCTCAGTTCACCCCCCGCGACCGCCCCCTCAGCGCGGTGGGACAGGCGTTCTCGGACGTGATCGCTACCGAAATCGCCCGCCTGCGCAACCAGGGCCTAGTGGTTTGAGCTCGGACTGCCGCCCCGGCGGTGACGGTCTTACATGACTTGGCGTTCTTGCGCGGTGGAATGACGGCGTGGGCCCCGCGGTCCGCGATGGCATCGTGGCATTTGCGTGTGTCTTAGGCGCCGTCCGCCGTAACGCTGGCGACCTGCTCGTCAATAGCGATCTGGCCGAGCGGACCTGGTAGCGCTGGCGCGTCACCGAGATCGCTCCCGGTAACCTCGACCGCCCGGACCTCCAGCGTTTCTTCGTCGATCCCGAGGTGCATCTGGCGCCAGACCCGTCGCTTGGGGCCACGTAATGGGATGTTGACGGCGAGCGCTTCTGTCGGCCAGAGAGCGTGCTGAAGTCGGGCACCGACCAGTCGAGGACGACAAGGTGCAGCAGGCTTTCAACGAAGCCCGTCCTCTGCCGCAAGGCCATACCGAACTGCTCCTTCATCGTCAGGCCTGCCTGTATGAGGTCGATGTGGTAGCTTCCATCACCGTGCCGAATATAGCTAATCTGTCCGCCCTCAATAATCGCGTCGGGGCGTCGCCCTTGATCTCAATGGCAAGATGTCATGCCCTTCTGCAAGAATACTGCAAAGCAGAGTGCAGCCTATACACGCCGCTGCAACTTTGATCGAATGGGTGTGGATCCGGATCGTGTTTCCAACAAATTCGACCTGTTCGGCCTTGAGACCCGCTGGTAGAAAATCCCGCCGTGAAAAGTATGGCGCCATCGGCAACCTCTTTCTGAGCTGATCGAAATTTAGCCTGAGGCACGTCAGCGCTGGGCCAATTCTGCGCCAGACCCAATTTCGCATGCCGGTTCACAGTTCAGTAGATAGGGACCGTTTTACAGCGGCATCTCCGTACTCCGTCCACCAACTCATCATTCAAGTCGGTTGCCGCTCCACTATGAAAGTGATACTTTTGCCTATAGCCAAAAAACATGCGGAAAATTGGAGATGCCCGACTTCGACAACGCGGCCGACGCTCTCGCCAGGCTTTATGTCCGCGGCTTCGGCGGCAAAGCCTTGGGCCGCTACAAGATCCCGCAAAAACTACTCCAGGAACTTTGCGGAAAGCGTCGGTTTTATGAGGAAGACATCACGACGCTGGCGCGTGTGCTGCTAGAGAAGGGCTAAGTCCTGATTGATATGGTCAGTTTCTCGTGATTATGAGCGCCAATTCCTTCGCAAACTACAGGCGGGCCGGCAAGGAAGTGCTGCTGTCACTGGCCGCGGCAGAGTAACTTCCGACCCGCTGCGGGCTGCGCTGATTGTCCGGATGGGGGTGACATGGATACAGAACAGCTCATTGCCTGCCCCGTTTGCGACGTGCTGCACCGCGATCAGAACGTCGCAGCGCACACGGTGGCCAGATGCGCCCGCTGCGGCACTGTGCTGGCGGCCCCCAGATCCGGCGCCATGACCCGGATCGCGATGCTGTCGCTGACTGCACTGATCCTTCTGGCCGCCGCAGCAGGTTTCCCCTTTCTGGAGCTCAAGGCCCAGGGCCTGTCGCACCGGGCCTCGGTTCTGGATGCGGTGCTGGCGTTTTCGCGCGGGCCGATGGCGCCGCTGTCGCTGGCGACCGGCCTACTGATCGTGCTGCTGCCGGCCGCGCGCTACGGCGCGCTGATCTATACCCTGGCGCCGATGGCCCTAGGCTGGCATCCGGCACCGGGCGCCGAGGCCGCCTACCGCTGGGCGGAGCGGCTGAAACCCTGGGCGATGGCCGAAATCTTTATCATCGGGGTGGCGGTGGCGCTGGTCAAAGTGTCCGGCCTGGCACAGGTCGGACTGGGGCCTGCCTTCTGGGCCTTTGCCGCGCTGCTGGTGGTGACCATCCTGACCGACAGTTCGATTTGCAGGCTGACCGTATGGAAAACCCTGAAGACGCGCCGCAGTTCCTGACCGCAACAAACGCAGGGCTGGCCGGCTGCCGCGCCTGCGGCACGGTCAATTCCCGCGGTGCAAACGCCTGTTCCTGCTGCGGCGGCAGCCTGTCTGAACCGGGGCCGCACAGCCTGCAGCGGGTCTGGGCCTGGCTGGCCGCCGGCATAATCGCCTATGTTCCCGCCAACATCTACCCGATGCTGCGCACCACCGCCTTCGGCCGCACCTCCGAGAATACGCTGATCGGCGGCATTGCCGAATTGTTCGGCCACGGCTCGTACGCTGTTGCCTTCATCGTGTTCTTTGCCAGCATCGTAATCCCGGCCGCCAAGTTCCTGGCCATTGCCTATCTGGCGGTTTCGGTCCGCAAACCGGGCGCGCTGGGCCGCCACGGACGGCAGGTGCTGTATGAGGTGGTCGAATTCATCGGCCGGTGGTCGATGATTGACGTCTTTGTCGTTGCCATTCTGACCGCCCTGGTTCAGCTGGATTTTGCCGCTGCCGTCACACCGGGGATTGCAGCGGTCAGTTTTGCATTGTCGGTTGCCTTCACCATGCTGGCAGCCCAAAGTTTCGATCCGCGCCTGATCTGGCAAGCGGAAGAGCGAGAATATGAATGAGCCTGCCTGAACCCGCCCCGATGACCGTCTCCGCGCAGCGTCTCTCGCCTTGGCGAAACCTTTCTTTGGTCTGGTTGGTGCCGCTGGCGGCGTTGGCTGTTTCGCTCGGGGTCGCCTGGAAGGCCTATAGCGGTCGCGGCGTGCTGATCAGCATCACCTTTGAAAACGCCTCCGGCATTGCCGCCAATGAAACGACAGTGCGCTATCGTGACGTTGTGATCGGCCAGGTCGAGGACGTGGGGTTTGCCGAGGACCTGAGCAAGGTTGCCGTATGGGCCCGCATCGACAAGAAAATTGCTCCCTACCTGGATAAGGATGCCGCCTTCTGGGTGGTGCGCCCGGAAGTGAGCGCGCGGGGCATCTCAGGCCTCAGCACCGTATTGTCCGGAGTTTACATCGAAGGTGCCTGGGATCAGGATCGGGGTATCCCCGAAATCAGCTTTGAAGGCGCTGATCGGCCGCCGCTTGTGCAGCCAGGCCGTGGCGGGCAGCGGATCACATTGCGCACCAACGACGGACGGATGATCTCTGAAGGCGCACCGGTGCTTTTCCGCGGTATTGAGGTTGGCCAGCTGGAACGCCCGCGCCTGACGGTCAGCGGCAACAGTATCGTTGTCGATGCCTTTATCGAGGCTCCGCATGACCGGCGGATCAATTCCGCGACGCGTTTTTGGGACACTTCCGGCTTCTCAGTTTCTATTGGCGCCAGCGGGCTGTCGCTTGATGTGGACAGCATTGCCTCACTGGTGGCCGGCGGGATAGAGTTCGACACCGTGTTCGATGGCGGCCGTCCAGTCAGTGCCGGCGCTGTTTTCGACATTCACCCTGACGAAGCCGCGGCTCGCCGCACCGCCTTTGCCCCCGCGCTGACAGGCGGCGTCGCCGTTTCGGTTGCCTTCGGCGAGTCGGTCGCGGGCCTGACCAATGGTGCCGCGGTCAAGCTAGGCGGCGTAAAGGTCGGCGAAGTCAGCAGTCTGAACGCCGCTATTCAGAGCGGCAGTGAGGAGACCGAGGTTCGCCTGATTGCCAAGCTGCTGCTTGAACCGTCGCTGATGGGCCTACCACCCGGGGCGGGAGAGGCTGAGGTTCTGGACTTTCTGGAACAGGCGGCAGCGGGTGGGCTGCGGGCCCGGCTGGCTGCTGCCGGGCTGTTCAGCTCTGAGCTGATTGTCGAACTGGTCACCTTGGAAAAGGCTGAGCCTGCACTGTTCAATCGCAACGCAGACCCTTACCCCGAGTTGCCTACTGCGCCCTCAGATCTGCCCGATTTCACTGCAACCGCAGAAGGCGCATTGGAGCGTATCAGCGAGCTGCCTGTCGAAGAGCTGATGGCGCAGGCAATCGCTACTCTGGCGAGCATCGAATCCCTGGCCTCTGCCGACAGCACCCGCCAAGCGCCTTTGGCGGCGGTGGCGCTTCTGGAGGAAACCCGGGCGCTGGTCGCGGATCCGGAGACCCAAGCGCTGCCCGGCGAGCTGCGTGCAGCGGTGGCTGACCTTCGCGCAATTCTGTCTGAGTTGCAGCAAGGCAGAGCGGTGGCCAACCTGACAACAGCACTGGAGCAGGGCGGCCGGGCTGCTTCCAGCCTCGCTGCGGCATCGGACGAATTGCCCGCGCTGGTCAGCGACTTCCGCTCCCTGGCGGCCAAAGCCAATGCACTGGAGGCCGAAGAGCTCGTCCGCTCCGCCAGCCAGCTGTTGAAAAGCGCCGACAGCATGATCGATTCCGAGGGCGCCAGGGCGCTGCCCCCGGCCCTGACCAGCGCGCTGGATGAAATACGCCTCACCCTGGCGGCGCTGCGCAGTGGCGGGCTGTTGAGCAACGCCAATGCCACAATGGCCTCTGCCCGCGGCGCTGCCGACGCTGTGGCGGCCGCAGCTGAAGGGTTACCGGCTCTCTCCGCCCGGCTGGAAAGGCTGGTTGCACAATCTGAGGCCTTGATCACGGCCTACGGCGCCCGCTCAAACTTCAACTCCGAAACGCTGGATGCCCTGCGGGAGTTCAAATCAGCCGCACGCTCGGTCTCCCAGCTTGCCCGTAAGATTGAACGTCACCCGAATTCCCTTTTGTTTGGAAAGTAAGATGATAAAAGCCCTGTCTTTGACGCTGCCCCTTATTGTGTTGGCAGCTTGCGCTCCGGCCAATGATGCCCGTTACCTGATCTCTGCTGCCCCTGGCGAAAAAGTAGCCAACCTGCGCTCCCGGACGATCGAGGTGCGGCTGATCTCTCTCCCCTCCTATGCCGCAGCGTCTGATATCGTCGCCGAAGGCGACGGCGGCGCCCTGTTCGCGCTTCGCGGCGCACAATGGGCCGATGACCCGGCCCGCGGCATGGCCACCGCTCTGGCTCGCGGGCTGAATGAACGAACCGGTGCCTCCGCCGCAATTGAACCGTGGCCGCTGAACACTGGCCCCGACGCGCGTCTGGATGTGCAAGTGGATCAGGCCTATGCGCGGGCTGACGGAGTTTTCGAACTGTCAGGCCAGTTTGCGGTTTCCTCGCCCGAGGGCACAGTACGGGAATTTGTGAAGCGCTTCGACATCCGGACACCGGTCAGTGGTCACGGACCATCCGCAACCGCAGATGCACTCGCCAAGGCCCTGGCAGAGCTCGCCCGGCAGATTGCATTGGCAATGTAATAGCCTCCTGCGCGCAGATTGTATGGAGGCCACCTCAGCAATAAAAAAAGCTTCCATTGCTAGCGGTCCGGTGGGGAGGTGTTATTTACAGGTAAGCTTCATTTCCAATCCGGTTGATAATCTTTAGCACATTTTACCCACAGCAGTCTTCCAGACGTGATCGTCAGACTTCCGAATAACCGCTGGAGAGCCATAGCAAACAGGATCGTGGCCTCCCCGCTAAACGGTGACCAGTGTTAAGGGGAGCCAACGTTTGTTTGACGCCGGGCGCCTCTGTCAACTTCAAAAAAGGCGCTGCAAAGCTGCCGGTTTCGCTGACCGTAGCAGTACCCCTTGGCCCGCTCTTCGCCGTTGACATAGCGGAGGCGGCCAGGAAATTCGGCCAGTTCCTCTTCGAACATCGCCTCGATGGCGGCGCGGACATTAGCCCGATGGCAATTCCCGATCGGATCATATCCCGAGGCGTCGGACAGTGGCGAAAGGGACGCGCTGCCGATATTCTGCTTAATGGTGTGATCTCCTTGGCGGTTGCAACCGCCGGTAGGGCGGGAGTCAGTTCACCCGGAGTTTACGCCACATTCAAATTTCCACCACTTCCAAGACACGACCAGCAATTCGGCGAGGTCGAAGTGAGAGAGAGAACAAGGAACTGCGACAAGAAGATTTCCTCTTGCGCGGAGGTTATATTTCGATAAAACGGGAATCATGGAAAAAGAGATTCCCCTCCGCCTCGCTGTCTTGGGGCATCCCCAGCGCCTTTCGGTGTTCCGGCTGCTAATGCGCCGGTATCCTGACCATGTGCCCGCTGGGGAAATCGCTTCGGCGCTGGACGTAAAATCCAGCACATTATCGTCATATCTTTCTGCTTTGATGCAGGCAGGGTTGGTGTCGCAGACCCGCGAAGGCACCTGGCTTTACTATCGGGCTGATATGGGCGGAATCCGGGAAACACTGGATGCGCTGTTGCTTGACTGCTGCCGGGGACGTCCGGAGCTGTGCCTGCCTGTCCAGCCTGGCCCGAACCCAAAGGACCCATCCATGAGAGACCCGCGATTTAACGTGCTGTTTATCTGCACCGGCAATTCTGCCCGTTCGATTTTTGCGGAAACGCTGCTGCGCAGTTTTGGCGGCGAGCGGTTCAATGTGCACTCTGCAGGCACCAAGCCGTCTTCCGAACTCAACCCCTTTGCCATCGAAGTCCTGCGCGGGAAGGGGCATGATGTGGACAGCCTACGCGCCAAGAACGTCAGCGAGTTCATCGGCAGTGCCGCGCCCGAGTTCGATTTCGTCTTCACGGTCTGCGATCAGGCCGCAAACGAGGAATGCCCCGCTTGGGAAGGCCAGCCGATATCCGGCCATTGGGGCATGCCTGACCCAGTCAAGGCCGAAGGCAGCGATGCCGAGAAGAGCCTCGCCTTTCAGCAGGCCTATGGCACACTCAAGAACCGGATCCTGGCATTTGCAGCTTTGCCGATCGCCGAGCTGGACCGTATTTCACTGCAAAAAGCCGTGGACGACATCGCTCTGAACCATTGACCGGCCTACGGCCAGGCCGCCCTGCAAACAAAGGAAAGACCATGACTGTATACGCGTTGAACGGCCTTGGCCGGATGGGAAAGCTCGCCCTGAAACCGCTGCTGGAGAGCGGTGCGCAGATTGCCTGGATCAATGATGCGGTGGGCTCGCCCGAGATGCACGCGCATCTGCTGGAATTCGACACGGTCCACGGCCGCTGGCAAGCTGATTTTGCCTTTGATGAGAACAGTGTCACCATCGACGGCATTCGCCTGCCGGTTCACTGCGAAAACCGGATCGAGAAGCTGCCACTGGAAGGCGTGGATGTGGTGATTGACTGTACTGGTGTTTTCAAAACCGAAGCCAAGCTGGCGCCCTATTTCGATGCTGGTGTGAAAAAGGTGGTGGTCTCCGCCCCCGTCAAGGACGGCGATGCAGCCAACATCGTCTATGGCGTGAACCAGGGCACTTACGAGCCTGGGCGTCACCGCATCGTGACTGCTGCCAGCTGCACCACCAACTGCCTGGCGCCGGTCGTGAAGGTCCTGCACGAGGCAATCGGCATCAAGCACGGCTCGATCACCACGATCCATGATGTGACCAACACCCAGACCATCGTCGACCGGCCCGCCAAGGATCTGCGCCGGGCGCGGTCGGCGCTGAACTCGCTGATCCCCACGACCACGGGCAGCGCCACGGCGATCACGCTGATCTACCCGGAGCTGAAGGGCAAGCTGAACGGCCATGCGGTGCGGGTGCCGCTGCTGAACGCCTCGATCACCGACTGCGTGTTCGAACTGAAGCGCGAAACCAGCGCTGAAGAGGTGAACGCCCTGTTCAAGACCGCCGCGGATGGCCCGCTGGCAGGCATTCTCGGCTATGAGGAACGGCCGCTGGTCTCCGCGGACTACACCAACGACACGCGGTCCGCGATTGTGGATGCGCCCTCGACCATGGTTGTGAACGGCACCCAGTTGAAGGTCTACGCGTGGTACGACAACGAGATGGGCTATGCGCACCGGCTGGTGGATGTGGCCCGCATGGTGGGTGAAAGCCTGTGACATCTCCCGGCCCGAAACCCGAAGGCGGCCCGCCGAGCGGGCTGCGTGCCTATGCTGCGGTCACGGCGTCGTATTGGGCCTTTATGCTGACCGACGGCGCCCTGCGGATGCTGGTGCTCCTGCATTTCCACACGCTGGGTTTCAGCCCGGTGCAGCTGGCCTATCTGTTTGTCCTGTATGAGGTTGCGGGCATGGCGACCAACCTCTCGGCCGGCTGGATCGCGGCCCGGTTCGGGCTGACAACGACGCTCTACGCGGGGCTGGGCCTGCAAGTGGCGGCGCTGGTGGCACTGGCGCAGCTGGACCCGAACTGGCAGATTGCCGCATCGGTGGCATTTGTCATGGCGGTGCAGGGGCTCTCGGGCGTGGCCAAGGATCTGGCCAAGATGGCCTCCAAATCCGCCGTCAAGCTGCTGGCGCCCAAGGAGGGCGACGGGCTGTTCCGCTGGGTAGCCGTGCTGACCGGGTCCAAGAATGCGGTCAAGGGGGTCGGCTTTCTGCTGGGTGCGGGTCTTTTGGCAGTGGCGGGATTTACCTGGGCGACCCTTGGCATGGCTGCGGTGCTGGCGGTGATCCTGGCTGCGGTTCTGGTCTCGATGCCTGCTGGCCTGCCGCGGGGACGGAAGGGCGCGAAGTTTTCCGAAGTGTTTTCGAAATCCGCCAACATCAACTGGCTGTCGGCGGCGCGGGTGTTCCTGTTCGGCGCCCGGGACGTCTGGTTCGTGGTTGGCATCCCGATCTACTTCTACGCTGTGCTGTCGGACGGCAGCACCGAAGGCAATCGCACCGCCTTCTTCATGATCGGGACGTTCATGGCCGTATGGACGATCCTCTATGGCACCGTCCAAGGCGCGGCACCGCGCATCCTAAGGGCCGCGTCACGGACAGATGCACAAATTCTGGCGCTGGCAAAACGATGGATTGGTCTGCTTGCCATTGTGCCTGCTTTCCTTGCCGGTCTGGTCTGGCTGGTCTCCGAACCGTCTAATGCGCTGACCGTAACGATTGTTTTGGGCCTCTTGGTCTTTGGCGGCATCTTTGCCGTGAACTCAGCATTGCATTCGTTTCTGATCCTCAGCTTTACAGATGCAAGAAGGGTCACGATGGATGTCGGTTTTTACTATATGGCCAACGCGGCAGGCCGATTGGTTGGCACAGTATTGTCCGGTTTCACATACCAGGTCGGCGGGCTGCCCTTGTGCCTTGGCACCGCCGCCGCGATGATCGGTATTAGCTGGCTGGGAACGTCGCAACTCAAAGCGCCGGGAAATGATAAGGCTGCCGCATGAATATTTTTGAAAAGTACCTCTCTGTCTGGATCGCATTGGCGATGGGGGCAGGGATCCTTCTGGGCAATGTCGCCCCCGGTTTGGTCAATGCAGTCGCGGCGGCAGAAGTGGCCAGTGTCAATCTGGTTGTCGCCGTGTTGATCTGGGCGATGGTCTACCCGATGATGGTTGGCGTCGATCCCAGATCACTGAAAGACGTCGCAAAACAACCACGTGGATTAATGATCACCCTTGTCGTGAACTGGTTGATCAAGCCCTTTACGATGGCGGCATTGGCCGTGCTGTTCTTCCAGTATGTATTTGCGCCATGGATTCCGCCCGAAGATGCCATGCAATACATCGCCGGTTTGATCCTTCTAGGGGCCGCACCCTGCACGGCGATGGTGTTTGTCTGGTCGCAACTGACACGTGGAGACGAGACCTATACCCTGTTGCAGGTATCGGTGAATGATCTGATCATGGTCATCGCGTTTGCGCCCATCGTG
>NZ_JAXMOX010000082.1:0-17856 GCF_034669605.1 Leisingera sp. | reverse complement strand
TCGCACCCACCCAGGCTCGGGCGCTGCCCTCTGTTGAGGTGTTGCGCCTGACCCGTACGCCCCGCTTGCCGGGACTTGACCGGAGTAGGGCAGGGTGAGGGCGCCGCCATCAAGGGAAAGCCACGGGATGCCCAGCAAGCGATATTACGACAATGAAATGCAGCTGGAGCTGGACGAGCTGCAGCAGAAACTGCGCCGCGACTGGCTGGACTAGAGCCTGCCGCGCGAATGGGACGGCATGGAAAGCTGGGAGCGGCTGGACAAGCCCAAGACCCGGGTCACGGTGCGGCTGGACACGGATAT
This sequence comes from Leisingera sp., assembly GCF_034669605.1. Classification (GTDB taxonomy): domain Bacteria; phylum Pseudomonadota; class Alphaproteobacteria; order Rhodobacterales; family Rhodobacteraceae; genus Leisingera. Next base: position 17,553 of record NZ_JAXMOX010000082.1, on the reverse strand, counting down.
GGTGAAATGGTTCCGCAAGCTGGGCCCGAACTATGGCCGCCGCATCAACTCGGTGCTGCGGATCTACTGGCTGGCGCTGCTGGCGGGGCATATCCAGGCCCATGACAAGGACAACACGATCCTGCGCATTGCCGTGCGGGCGCGGGAGATGCAGCGGGAGCTGCGCGAGCGCCGGGTGGGGGAGTGAGGGCGGCTATGCGCAGGAAGCGGAGTTTGCAAAGTCTATATGGCTGGTCCCAGAAGCCCTTGACGCGTGTCGCGACACTTAGCAGGCTCCGATTGCAGAGGTTTCCTCAGACTTTTCAGGAAGAGTTCTAAAATGAGTTATGTTCAAAATTCCGAGTTTGAGTTGGAGTTGATGGATTGGTTGATTGCTAAGATTACTGGCAGCCCAGACAACGCAACTGCCTCGTTTGAGGCCTTGCTGAAACTAGAGCTTTGGAAGGGGGCGGGTCCAAAATTTTTAGCCCAAAACAAGCCTGATTTCGACATTTCTTTTAGATTCCAGTCTCATTGGTTGACGTACGGGCACAGGATTAGAGAGCAAATCATCTCCGACTTTGAGACTTCTAAACTGCTCAAACACATGATGCCAAAGTACAAAGGCAGTGGCAAAATTCTTTACCGAGGTGAGAAAAAGTGGAACTGGGATAATGGTCAGATAGGCTTTTGCTGGACAGACAAAAAGAGCATTGCCGAGAAATTTGCCGCAGGACTACATAACGGTGAAGATGGTGCTGTGATAATTAAAGGGAATTTTCCAGCGAACGCGATAATCGCAGGACCAGAGACCGAACAAACACATCCAATTAGGGACGAAGAGAGAGAACATACTATAGACCCAATCTGCGATGTTCTAGTTGAAGCAATCCACTGCCACGGGCCCTACGACGAAACCGGAAATTTTAAACCTGATTGGCCGCTTCCAAGTATAACAAAGCGTAAATGCCAATCCGATCCTGCGCCTACTCCTACGGAAACGCTCCCTCCACAGACCATTAGACTGGCACCCATCTCACCCGACTGATGCCAAGTGGAAGAGTTGTCCCTTGAGTTTTGACTTTTCGATGTCCGTTTTGGGCTGGGAGGCTCAATGGCGCCATAGAGTTGACGCATTACCGCAGCGACGCCCGTTTCAGCAGCCCCACCGCATCGGGCCGGTCCAGCAGCGAGCGGCTCACATCCAGCCCGTGGGCGCCGCTCTTGTGCTGCGCGGGCAGGCTGCCTTGGGGGCTGCCGGGGCGGGCGGTCCAGAAATCCTCGGGCAGCACCGGCCGGGTGACCGGGTCGAGGAAGGTGCTCTCGGCGGCGATGCCTTCGGCATAGATGATGTGGTGATGGTCGAACAGGATCTGGAAGTAATCGGCAAAGCCGCCGTCCAGCACCACCACCGAATGGCCGTTCACCAGATCGCGGGCGCGGACCAGGATTTCGGGGGCGCCGGCGCCGATCTCGTCGCTGCGCTGATAGACCATCAGCCGGTGCGCCGGGCTGACGATCAGGTCGTTGGCGTTGTTCAAGGCGCCCTTGCGGATCAGGATCGGGGCGAGGTCGCCCACCGCCCGCAGGGTGGACTGGCCGACCCAGCGCACCTCTTGAATGCCGTCGTCCCGGGTCAGGACACGGTCGCCTGCGCGCATGTCCTCGATCAGCCGTTGCGCGCCGGTGGCCAGGGTGATGCGGGTGCCGCGGGTGAACGAGACGCAGGCGGACTGTGCCAGCTTGCGCCGGGCCGATTTGCGCCCGGCCTTGACCAGCGTATAGGGCATATGCGCCTGCAAGGGGGCCAGCGGCACCAGATAGATACCGTCAATCAGCCCGTCCCCGTCCACTTCGACCATCACCAGGATCTCGGTATTGGGGCCGCTGTCGGGCATCAGCGTCAGCAGGCAGTCCAGATGCAGCGCCGCCCCCGGGGCGCCCAGGGCGGTGTCGGCGGCAATGCGGAAACTGCCATCGTGATAGGCGGCGATGCCCAGCCGCTGCGGCGGCACCGGGCTGTTCAGCAGGTAGATGTCATCCAGCACCAGGTCCTCGAGCAGACCCAGGGGGTCGCCCATGTTGGCACCGTATTCGACGCGGAAACGCTCGGCCGGGTAGGCCTGGACGGAGGAGAGGCTGGCAGTCAAATTCTGTCCCATATGCGGCCGGTATTCGCTTTTATATGCGGGCCCGCAGGCCGGTCCGTCAAATAGATTTGCTGGGGGAATGTGGCGAAAAGGCGGTGGGAAGAGGCGGATTTCCAGGCAGTTTCACGCTGCCGGCTGTGTGCGGCGGGGCCGGCTGCGGGGCTGGCCATCCGGACGCAGCCGGTGCAAGCTCCGCGAAACGGACAAGAATCCCGAGGGAGAACAACGATGGATCTGGGTATTTCGGGCAAGCGCGCGCTGGTTTGCGCCAGCAGCAAGGGGCTGGGACTGGGCTGCGCCGAGGCGCTGGCAGAGGCCGGCGTGAACCTGGTGATGAACGCCCGCGGAGCCGAGGCGCTCGAAGCCTCGGCGCAGGCGATCCGCGACCGGTACGGCGTGGATGTGGTGACGGTGGCGGCCGATGTGACCACGCCGGAGGGCCAGAAACAGGTGCTGGATGCAGCCCGGGGCGTGGATATCCTGGTCACCAATGCGGGCGGTCCGCCGCCGGGCATGTGGACCGACTGGGACCGCGAGGATTTCATTCAGGCGCTGGACGCCAACATGCTGACGCCGATTGCGCTGATCAAGGCGCTGGTGCCGGGCATGATCGAGCGCGGCTGGGGCCGGGTGGTCAATATCACCTCGGTTTCGGTCAAATCGCCGATCCCGGTGCTGGGGCTGTCGAATGCGGCGCGGGCGGGTCTCACCGGCTATGTCGCGGGCACCGCCCGGCAGGTGGCGGGCCAGGGCGTCATCATCAACAACCTGCAGCCGGGCATCCATGCCACCGACCGCGCCGTATCGCTGGACGGCGGTGCCGCCAAGGCGCAGGGGATCACGCCCGAGGAAGCCAAGGCGCAGCGCTGCGCCACCATCCCGGCGGGCCGTTACGGCACCCGGGCTGAGTTCGGCGCCACCTGCGCCTTCATGTGCTCGCAGCACGCGGGCTTCATGGTCGGGCAGAACATCCTGCTGGACGGCGGCGCCACCAATACCACGATGTAAGGGGCTGACATGGCTTCGGGATTTTCCCTGAAAGACCAGCTGTTCAACCGCGACAAGGTCCGCTATCTGGCGGGCCTTTTTTCGGCGGCTGAGCCTGGGTTTGATGCCAGTGCTTTTGAAAGCCGGGTGATGGCGGAACTGCCGGCGCTGGAGCTGAAGCAGCGGATGACGCTGATCGCCGATGTGCTGGCGGGCCATCTGCCCAAGGCGCTGCCGGAGGCCGCGCCGGTGCTGCTGAGGGCGCTGCCGCCGCGGCTGGATCCGCGCAAAACGGATGATGATTTTGGCGATTTCATCTTTGCCCCGCTGGGGGAATATGTTGCCGCACAGGGGCTGAAGGCGCACCCGGATCTGTCGCTTGACCTGCTCGAAGAGCTGACACAGAGGTTCTCGATGGAATGGGCGATCCGCCCCTTTCTGAACCGCTGGCCGGCTGAGGTTATGTCGCGGATGCAGGGCTGGGCCGGGCATTCGAGCTATCACGTGCGGCGGCTGGTGAGCGAGGGCACGCGGCCGCGGCTGCCTTGGGGCGCGGCGGTCGGCCTGCCGCTGGCGGAGCCGCTGCCGCTGCTGGACCGATTGCACAGCGATCCCGCCCGCTATGTCACCCGCTCGGTTGCCAACCATCTGAACGATATCGCCAAGAAGGATCCGGATCTGGTGATGGACCGGCTGCAGAGCTGGCGCGAAGCCGCGGTGCAGGACCGCAAGGAGCTGGACTGGATGACCGCCCATGCCCTGCGCGGGCTGGTCAAGGCAGGCCATCCGCGGGCGATGGCGATGCTGGGGTACGACCCGGAGCTGGCGTTGAAAGCGCTGATTGCTGCCCCGGAGACGGTGCGCATCGGCGAGGCGCTCGATTTCTCCTGCCGGCTGGAAGGCGCAGCAGGCGCGCCGGTTCTGGTGGATTATATCCTGCATTTCCAGCGCCCGGGGGGCAAGGCCTCGGCCAAGGTGTTCAAGTTGAAGCAGGCCAGGATCACCGGCGGCATTCTGGAGCTGGGCAAGAAGCACAAGCTGAAAGGCGACGCCACCACCTTCAAGCTGGTGCCGGGGCCGCACCGGATTGAGCTGATGGTGAACGGCAAGGTGCGGGCCGGGGCGGCGTTTGAGCTGCTGCCACAGGCCTGGCATCCTGGCCGCTGACACGCCTTCACGATCCTGTGGGGGATCTGGCAGCGCCCTGGGGGCGCTGCTAGTCCCGGAGGCACCACATCTCGGGATCTATCCATGCAAGCCATAGTCCTTACCGCTCTCTTTGCCGCCGTCATTGCGCTCAGCCTGTGGTTCGCGCCACGCAGGGCAACGGTCGGAGGCTTCTTCGGGGGACGCTCCGTCGAGGGCCAGGTGCCGGGGTTGTGGACGCTGGTGCTGTCGCAAGTGACGACATGGATCTTTGCGCGGTCGCTGATGAATGCGGCGATCCTCGGGTTTTACTACGGCATTGCGGGCACGCTGGCCTACGCGGCCTACTACGGCTCCTTTCTTACCGGCGGCTATATCGTCGGGCGGATGCGCGCACAGGGCGCGGCTTCGGTGCAGGACTGGCTGTCGGTGCGGTTCGGTGCGGCGGGGACCACTGCCTATAACCTGGTGATTGCGCTGCGGCTTTTGTCCGAGGTCTTTGCCAACCTGCTGGTCGTGGGCCTGATCTTCAGCGCCGCCCTGCCGCAGGTGGAGGGCGCGGAGACCATTGCCATCGTGGCTGTCGGCCTGCTGGCGCTGGGCTATTCCGCCTGGGGCGGGCTGTCGGCGGCGCTGCGCACTGATGTGATCCAGATGCTGTTCTTCCTGGCCGTGTTCGGCGCGGCGCTGGCGGCGCTGCTGTTGCGGCCGGGGTTTGACGTCGCCGCGGTGCTGACCGCGCCGGGCGCTGCGGGCGCGCACAACGGCTGGGTCCTGCTGGCGGTCGCCGCGTTGCAGGTGTTTTCCTACCCGGTCCATGATCCGGTGATGATGGACCGCGGCTTCCTCGCCGATCCCGCCACCACTCGCAAAAGCTTCCTGCATGCCTTCTGGATTTCGGCGCTCTGCATCCTCGGCTTCGGCTTCTTCGGCATCCAGGCCGCGCTGGAGGGCGCGGCCTATGAAGGCCAGCTGCTGGGAACTTGGGCGGCGATGCTGCCCGGTTGGGTGTTCGTGCTGCTGATCGTGTCGCTGCTGGTCTCGGCGCTGTCGACGCTGGACTCGGCGCTCAGCAGTGCCGCGCGACTGATGGTCGAAGAACTGTGCATTATGCCGCGCACGCTGGCCGGAGGACGGCTGGCGATGCTGGTCTTTGCAGCAGCGGGCGGTGCGCTGACGCTTTGGGGCAACCAGACATTGTTTGATGCGGTTGCCGTCTCTGGCACCGCGTCGATGTTCCTTACCCCGGTGCTGGCGGCGGCGCTGTCCGGGCGGCAGGTCGCACTCTGGGCCTATCTGGCCAGCTATGCCGCAGCGATGGCCGGGGCGACGGTCTATATGCTGCGTGACCTGCCCGCCTTGGCCGCGCTGCTTTATGACGGGCACAAATACGAGCAGCTGCTGCAAATCTGCCTGGTGGTGCTGCTGGCGGGGTTTGCCGCAGTGGCCTGCGGCAGCCGCAGGGTTGAAGCAGGGCAGGCGGGCTGATAGAGCTGCGGCAAATTCCGACGAAAAGCGTCGGGGACCGCAAGAGGCGACAGGTGCAATTGCAGACCCAAACTCCCGCCCCCCGTCTAGAAATCCGCAATATCAAGCGCTTCTTCGAAGGCCGTGCGGTGGTGGATGACGTCTCGCTGCAGATCCAGGCGGGGCAGGTGACCTGCCTGCTGGGGCCGTCGGGCTGCGGCAAATCCACCACGCTGCGGATGATCGCCGGGGTGGAGATGCAGGACAGCGGCGAGATCCATGTCGACGGCAAGCTGATCTGCGACACCGTGTTCCGGGTGCCGCCGGAGCGGCGCGGGATCGGGCTGATGTTCCAGGACTTTGCCCTGTTCCCGCATCTGAGCGTCGCCGATAACGTCGGCTTCGGCCTGAAGGGCAGCAAGGACGAGAAACGCGCCCGGGTCGAGGAACTGCTGAACCGGGTTGCGCTGAAGCGGTTCATCGACGGCTACCCGCACCAGCTGTCGGGCGGCGAACAGCAGCGGGTGGCGCTGGCCCGCGCGATTGCGCCCAGGCCGCGGATCATGCTGATGGATGAGCCGTTCTCGGGGCTGGACAACCGTCTGCGCGACGGCATCCGGGACGAGACGCTGAGCCTGCTGAAAGAAGAAGACACCGCGGTGCTGCTGGTCACGCATGAGCCGGAGGAGGCGATGCGCATGGCCGATGAGATCGCGCTGATGCGGGGCGGGCAGATCGTGCAGCAGGGCGCGCCCTACAACGTCTATACCCACCCGGTGGACAAGGCGGCGATGTCGTTTTTCAGCGATGTGAACGTTCTGAAGGCCGAGGTGAACGGGGCGCTGGCGCGCACCGCCTTTGGCGAATTCCTGGCGCCTGGCGTGCCGGACGGCACCGCGGTGGAGATCGTGTTCCGCCCGCAGCATCTGCGCATCGACTTCGACCGCGGCGGCCAGGGGCCGCTGCCGACCCCCAGCGACGGCGTTCCGGCGCGCGCGGTGGTGGAGCGGGCGCGGTTCCTGGGCAGCGAGAGCCTGGTCGAGTTCCGGATGGATTTCGACGGCTCGATCCTCAAGGCGACTGTGCCAAACGTCTTTCTGCCCGAAAAGGGCCGGGTGATGTGGCTGACGGTGCGCCGCAACCGCTGTTTCGTCTTTCCTGCCTAGGCGTTAGCGGGCATTCTGCACCTGAGGGAACAGGAGGTGCAGATGCCGGGCAGCTATCAGATCAGACCGTTGGACCGCTCGGAAATCCGCACCGCCCTGGACTGGGCTGCGCGCGAAGGCTGGAATCCGGGCCATCAGGACGCGGCCTGCTTTGGGTCTGTTGATCCGGAAGGGTTCCGGGGCGGGTTCCTCGACGGGCAGATGATCGCCTGCATTTCGGTGGTGAACTACGGGGCGACGTTCTCTTTCCTCGGCTTTTACATCGTTGCGCCGGCCTATCGCGGGCAAGGCTATGGCTACGCCCTGTGGCAAAAAGCGCTGGCGCACGCCGGCGATCGCACCGTGGGGCTCGACGGGGTGGTTGACCAGCAGGACAACTACCGCCGTTCCGGGTTTGAACTGGCCTGCCGCAATATCCGTTTTGGCGGGGTGCCTGCGGAAAAGCATTTGGCTCGCGGAGGATTTGACCTGTTGCCGCTGACAGAGCCGCCGCCGGACCTGCAGGCACTGGACGCCCGTATCTTCCCGGCGCCGCGCCCCGTGTTCTGGCAGCACTGGCTGGCGGCGGCGGGGCATGTCTCCTTTGCTGCTTTCCGGGACGGCGCGCTGGCGGGCTTCGGCACCCTGCGGCCCTGCGGCAGCGGCTGCAAGATCGGGCCGCTGGCTGCGGTGTCGCGCCCGGCAGCAGAAGCAGTGCTGGCGCGGCTGCTGCAAGAGCTGCCGGACGGGCAGAAGATCTTTCTGGATGTGCCGGAACCCCATGCGCAAGCGGTTGATCTGGCGCGGTCGCTGGGGCTGGCGCCGGTGTTCGAAACCGCCCGGATGTACCGCGGCGCGGCGCCGCAACTGGAGACGGATCTGATCTACGGAGTCACCAGTTTCGAACTTGGGTAGGGGCGCTGCCCCCGGCCCTGCGGGCCTCCCCCGGAGTATTTTGCGAAAGAAGAAGAGCGGGGCTCAGCTGCCGGATGGGTCGTAATCCTGCAGCCGCTTGCCGGCTTCATCCACGAACAGTTCGGGCAGGGCGGAGGCGTCTTCTATCAGGTCGATACGGAACACCCGGAAATCCCCCCGGGTCTCGCACCAGGCTGTCAGTGTCCAGACCCGGCCCCAGTATTCCATGTGCAGGGGGCGGATCCGGCGTTCGGTCAGGGTGCCGTCGATGCGGCGGTAGGCCAGCTGCAGTTTCTGCCGCGCTTTGATCGCGGCGCGCAGGGTTGGCATATGGGCCAGGGCGCGGGCTGCGTCCGAAAACGGGTAGACCGCGAATTTCCAGGCGTCGGCTTCGGCTATGGTCTGTTCCGGCAGCACCGCGTCAATCTTGGCCGCCAGGGATTGCGCGGCGGATTTCAGATCCGGGTCGGCGGCTTCGGCGACGATGGCCATGCCAAGGTTCAGCGCCTCCAGTTCCTCTGGCGTCAGGGTGAGCGGCGGCAGGCTGATCTGCTCGCGCACCATGTAGCCGACGCCGCGTTCGCCCTCGACCGGCACGCCGGAGGCCGCAAGCGTGTCCATATCGCGGTAGATGGTGCGGGTCGAGACCTCCAGCCGCGCGGCAATGTCCCGGGCGCGGTGCAGCTTGCCGTCGCGCAGGATCTGGATGATTTCGAAAAGACGGTCAGTGCGGCGCATGGGATCAACCCTTGGCGCGGGACAGGGGCCGAGGTCAAGGGCCGCGCCCGGCGCAGGGGCCGGGCGCACCCGGGTTCAAATCAGGGCGCCATGCCCCAGAACACCTCTTCATGCCGCATATGGGCGGAGCCAGGAGCAATGGCCGCAATCACCTCGGGTGTGAAATCCTGCTGCATGAATTCCTGGGCAACCTGCTGTGCCGTGGCCATGTCCTGCCACAGCACATAGTCGGTCCAGCTGCCATCCGCGCCCTGGCTCAGCTGCCGGCGCACAAAGCCCGCCTGGGCGCGCACAAAGCCTTCGGTGCGTTGCATCAGAGCGACAAAATCCGCGGGACTCACCCCTTTTTCAAGTTTGAAGGTCACGATTTCGGCGACATGTTTGCGCATCACGTTTCTCCTTAATTGCGTGTGATGGGCTGGATTTACCGCGTTGCAACTGACATAAACCTGTCAGTTGGATGCGGGGCGCCTGCAAAAACAGCAAAATCTGCGCTTCACGGGCCATTGTGCTGCGGGTGTTGCTTTCGCTCAAAGCGCTGTCCGCGCTAAACCCGTAGCGAACAATTCCACCGGCAGCGCTGATCCGTGCCGGAACCAGAAGGAGACATTCTCATGCTCAACAATATCGGCCTTCCCGGCATTCTGCTTATTGCTGTTGTGGTCCTGGTCCTGTTTGGCCGCGGCAAGATTTCCTCGCTGATGGGCGAAGTCGGCAAAGGCATCACCTCGTTCAAGAAGGGCATCAGCGAAGGCACCAAGGAGCTGGAAGACGACGCGGCGGCCGACGCCAAGGACGTCACGCCCGAAGCCGAAGCCACGGCTGAAAAAGACAAGGTCTAAGCGCGGATGTTCGATCTTGGGTGGACCGAACTGCTGGTCATCGGCGTGGTCGCGCTGATCGTCGTCGGCCCCAAGGACCTGCCGGTGCTGTTCCGCAATGTGGGACGGTTCGTGGGCAAGGCCAGGGGGATGGCGCGCGAATTCAGCCGGGCCATGCATGATGCGGCGGATGAGGCCGGAGTCAAGGATATGGCCAAGGGCCTGAAGGCCGCCAGCAACCCGATGGGCACTGCCATGGACGGGGTGAAACAGGCCGCGCAGGACATGGCCAAGTCGATCCACCCGGCCAAATTCGATCCTGACAGCGAAACCGGCAAGCTGGCCGCGGAGCGGGCTGAGGATGCCAAGAAGATCAAGGCCTCCACCGCACGGGCCGCTGCCGAGCGCAAGGCGCGCGAGGCTGAGGAGGCGCTGGCCAAGGCAGAAGAAGCTGAGGCTGCGCTGAAGCCTGCTGCGCCGAAACCCGAAGAAGAGGCCAAATCATGAGCAACCCGGATGAGATCGACGACTCGGCGGCGCCGCTGATCGAACATCTGGCCGAGCTGCGCAGCCGGCTGATCCATTCGGTCGTGGCGTTTATCGTCGGCATGGTGATCTGTTTCACGGTGGCGACGCCGGTGTTCAACTTCCTCACCGCGCCGCTGTGCGCAGTGCTGGCCGAGAGCGGCCAGGACTGCGCGCTGATCTTCATCAGCCCGCAGGAGGGCTTCTTTGTCGCGATCAAGATTTCTTTCCTGGGCGGCTTCATGCTGGCGTTTCCCTATATCGGGTTCCAGATGTGGCGCTTCGTGGCGCCGGGGCTGTACAAGAATGAGAAGGGTGCATTTCTGCCCTTCATGGTCGCCTCGCCCTTCATGTTCATTCTGGGCGCCAGCTTTGCCTTTTATGTGGTGACACCGCTGGCCTATGACTTTTTCCTGGGCTTCCAGCAGTTCGGGTCCGGCGGCGAGGCTGTCACCGGCGAGGAAGTGAACCAGGGGCTCAGCGTGGTGTTTCAGGGGTCGGCCCAGGAATACCTCAACCTGACCATCAAGTTCATTGTCGCCTTCGGCCTGTGCTTTCAGCTGCCGGTGCTGCTGACGCTGATGGGCAAGGCCGGGCTGGTCAGCGCCGAGGGCCTGGGTGCCGTCCGCAAATACGCGGTGGTGGCGATTCTGGTGCTGGCCGCGCTGGTGACACCGCCGGATGTGATCACCCAAGTGATCCTGTTTGTGGTGGTTTACGGCCTTTACGAGATCTCGATTTTCCTGGTCGGCCGCGTCGAGAAAAAGCGCGAGGCGCAGCTGCGCGCCGATGGCTACTATGACGACGAGGATGAGATGGACACCCATCCCGACGATCCGATGATGGCTGAATTCGATGCGGATGACGGCAAGGACAAGTAGGCTGGTGACGGCATGAAACAGGAGGGCGCGCCGGCAACGGCGCGCCTTTTTCGTTTTCTGATCCCGCCCCGGCCTGCAAACACGCTTCCGTGAAGATCCCCGCAACCAAGTATCTTTGTCCCAGGCCTTGCAGCATGCTGTCGCCAGAATTTGAGTGTTGGGAGGTTTCCATGAAAAAAGTTCTGGCTGTTTTTTCCTGCGCAGCGGTGTGCGCGTTTGCATCCGCGTCCTTGGCCGAGGATCCGCCGATGGGGTTCTTCGTGACCTCGGCCGGCCTCGGCGATGGCGGCAACCTTGGCGGGCTCGAAGGGGCCGATGCCCATTGCACCCAGCTGGCCGAAGCAGCGGGTTCTGCCGGGCGGACCTGGCGCGCCTACCTCAGCACCCAGGAAGAGGGCAAGCGCGGCATCTCGGCCCGCGCGCGCATCGGCACCGGTCCCTGGTACAATGCCAATGGCGAGCTGATCGCGGTGGGTCTGGACCAGTTGCATATCCTGCCGAATATCTACGCCCGCACCGCCGTTGATGAGAACGGAAACCGGATCAAGGGCCGCGGCGACGATCCGAACGAGCATGATATCCTAACCGGCACCCAAGAAGACGGCACCGCTTATTTCCCCTGGCAGGAGGGCGATAAGACCTGTTCGAACTGGACCTCCAACGGCGAGGGCTCGGCCACGGTCGGCCACCATGACCGGCACGGCGGCGGCAACATCTCCTGGAATGCAGCCCATGATTCGCGCGGCTGCAGCGCGGAGGACCTGCGCGCCACTGGCGGCAACGGTTATTTCTACTGTTTCGCAGCGGATTGATCCTGCTGACTGGACCAGGCCGGCGGCGCAGGGGCAGCGCCCGCCGCCCCCCCCTTGCCGTGCCGCCGTGAACATGATTTGAAATCCGTCAACTGACGGACGGAGGCACCCCATGGACCAGATCGCATTGACCCGAATTGCCGAGGCGCTGGAGCGGATGTCTCCCGCGCCGCTGGAAACCCCGGATTTCAACGCGGCCAGCGCTTTTGTCTGGCATGTTGGGCCAGAGCGGCTGGAGCCGGTGAAAGCGGTCAACAGGGTCGATCTGGACCTGCTGGTCGGCATCAACCGCTCGCGCGATACGCTCCTGGACAACACCCGCCGGTTTGCCCGGGGCTTCGCCGCCAACAATGCGCTTTTGTGGGGCGCCCGGGGGATGGGGAAATCCAGCCTTGTCAAAGCCGTGCATGGCGCGCTGGCGGCGGATCACCCGGAACTGAAGCTGGTGGAACTCCAGCGCGAGGATCTGCCCTCGGTCGCGCGGCTGCTGAACCACCTGCGCGGCTCCGAGCACCGGTTCATCCTGTTCTGCGATGATCTGTCGTTCAGCCATGACGACCAGCATTACAAAAGCCTCAAGGCGGTGCTGGACGGCGGTATCGAGGGGCGGCCCGAGAATGTGGTGTTCTACGCCACCTCGAACCGGCGCCATCTGATGCCGCGCGACATGATCGAGAATGAGCGCTCCAGCGCCATCAACCCGTCGGAAGCGGTGGAGGAGAAGGTTTCGCTGTCGGACCGGTTCGGCCTGTGGCTGGGGTTCCACCCCTGCGATCAGGATGAATACCTGGCGATGATCGCGGGCTATTGCGCCGCCTATGGCGTCAAACCGGATGCCGAGGCGCTGCGGGCTGAGGCGATCGAATGGCAGGCCACCCGCGGCGCCCGCTCGGGCCGGGTGGCCTGGCAGTTCTTTACCGATTTGGCCGGGCGCCACGGGGTCAGCTTGCGCTGAGCGGGTTTGGCCCGGCGCAGATATCTATCCGGCTGGTTGCGGCTGCGCCGTGTTTGGTATCCCGCGCAGCAGAATGTCCAAGGCGCAGGTCGCCCGCCGCAGGCGGGCTTCGCTGCCGCCCTCATCCGCGATCCATGCGGAGGTTTCCGACAGGCTGCCGAAGATCAATAGCGCCAGGGCTTCGGGGTCTGTTTCATCGATGATGCCGTTGCGGATCATGCTGTCAATCAGCCGTGCCATGGTGGCGATGCATTGGCTTTGGTTGTCGCCGATGTCGCCAAGCACGGCCTTTGCGTCCCGCAGCACGATACGCTGGTACTCTGGCTCCAGGGCCATTTGCAGATGTGCGTGGCAACGGGCGCGAAAACCCTCCCAGGGGGAGGTGGCCGATTCGGAAATGTCTTGCAGGCGGGCCTCCATTTCCTGATCGATTTGCAGAACGACAGCTGCCAGAAGCCCCTTCTTGTCCCCGAAATGATGATACAGCGCACCACGGGTCAGCCCTGCCTGGCGCGTCAAATCATCCATCGAGACCTGGGCGTAGCCCTGTTCGGCAAAGACGCGGCGGGCTGTTGCCAACAGGGATACACGGGTTTCCTCAGCTTCTGCGCGGGTGCGGCGGACCATTTTTTTCTCCTTACATACGCGACGTATGAATATTTACATACGAGGCGTATCATTGTACGCCCGCTTTGATACGAGCTGTTTGTTAATGCCCGTGCCAAATCAACATGACAAGACACTGAGGGGAAAACCCGCATGAACAATCCGTATGCAGAACTTTTCAAAACACCTGGGGCAGCAGCATTTGTATGCGCTGGCCTGTTAGGGCGCACTGCCTTGCCGATGACCGGGATCGGGATCATCACAATGTTGTCACAGCGCCATGGCAGCTACACGCTTGCAGGCGGAGTCGCGGCGGCCTTTGTGATGACATATGCGCTGTTGTCGCCGCAGACCTCGCGGCTGGTCGATCGTTACGGGCAAAGCCGTGTTCTGCCGCTGGCAACGGTAATCAGCGTGATTGGCTTTGGTCTTCTGGCCTGCGCCTCGTTGTGGCAGGCCGCCCATTGGACGCTGTTTGCGGGCGCAGTTATGGCGGGTGGCATGCCAAGCGTTTCTGCAATGGTACGGGCGCGGTGGGCGACGCTTTGCAGCGGGCAGGCGCGGTTGCAAACAGCCTATTCGCTGGAAACGGTGCTGGATGAGGTGACATTCATAGCCGGACCGCCGCTGGCGGTGGGGCTAAGCATCATGGTTTTTGCCGAAGCCGGCATAATGGCTGCGGCAGCATTGCAGGCTGTTGGCGTTGCTGCGTTACTGCGACAGCGGCAGACCGAACCGCCAGTTGTTGCCCGGGGTGACAGCCGGCAAGCAGCCGTTATCGGCCTGATGGACATGCGTCTGCTGACGCTGTTGCTGGTGGCGATGGGGCTGATTGTCGGAACCGTGGATATTGCCAGCGTGGCCTTTGCCGAACATCTGGGCCGACCGGCACTGGCGAGCTTGGTTCTGGCCTCTTATGCGGCCGGGTCCTGCCTTGCCGGGCTTGTCTATGGCGCGCTTGTCCTGTCAGTGCCGCTCAGCCGGCTGCTTCTTTGGGGCGGGGCGGCGACCGCTGTGGCCACGGTGCCGCTGGTGTTCGTGGGCAATATGTCCGGCCTTGCGGTGGCTGTCTTTGTGGCGGGGCTGTCGTTTGCGCCGACCATGATCGTCGCCATGTCATTGGTTGAGAAAATCGTACCGGAGCAGCAATTGACCGAAGGGCTGACCTGGCTTCTTTCGGGGCTGAATGCCGGTGTTGCGCTGGGGGCGGCGGTTTCGGGCCGGATTGTCGATGCTTACGGCGCAGAGAGCGCCTTTGGCACCAGCCTTTGTGCCGGCCTGGCGGTTGTGCTGTGCGCGGCCTGGGTACATGCGCGCTTTGCCCTGTCGCCGCAGAAGTGCTGAAGGACAGCCTGTCCGTCATATGCAGCAGTGCGGATGGCGAGCTGCGCCGCCTATGGTGCTGATAGCAAAAGCCCGGCAGATAGGCCGGGCTTTTCGTTCTTGCACCAAGCAAGCTGCCGTCAGTTCAGGTAGCTCAGCGGATCGATGCTTTCAAACCCGTCGCGCACTTCGAAATGGACATAGGCGTCGTCGCCGCCGCGCAGCGAGGCAATGCGCTGGCCGCGCACCACGCTTTCGCCCTTTTTCACGGTGATATTGCCAACGTTCTGATAGACGGTCAGCAGCTTCTGGCTGTGGCGGATCACCACAATCGGCACGTTGTTGGAATCCTTGGTGATCGCCGCCACGGTGCCGGCCTCGGCGGCATTGACCGGCGCACCGGCGGCGGCGGCGATGTCGATGCCGTCATTGCGCCCCTTGGCGTAGGTTTTGACGATCTTGCCCTGCACCGGATAGGCCATGGCAGCGCTGCTGGCGCGGGTGGGTTCGGGCAGGTCCGGCTTGGGCAGGGTTTCCGCCGCCGGGGCAACGGCGGCAGGCTCGACCTTTTCTTCCGGCAGCGGCTGGCTGGCGCTTGGCGGCACCGGCGTCACAGTGCCGGCCCCCGGTTCGGTGACTGCCACGGCGGCGGCAGCGGGGGCCGGGCGCGGCGCGGCTTTCTCTTTCAACGGGATCAGCAGGAACTGGCCTTCGCGCACCGCAAAATCGCTGCCCAGGCCGTTCCATTCCGCCAGCGATTTCACCGGCACCTGGTAAAGCCGCGAGATGGTATAGGCGGTCTCGCCGCGCTTCACCTTGTGGCGCACCGGCTCGGGGCCTGCCTGCACCTTGGGCGGCTGCGGCTTGGCCACCGGCTGGATTGCAGTGGGGGTCACAGAGCCGGGATTGGGCGAGGTCAGCGGCGCGGTGTCGATGGCCTGGCCTGCCAGCGTTGCAATATCGACGGCCCCCGCGGCGGCGCTGCCAGGCAGGCTGTCCGGGGCGCGGTGCGGCAGCGCCAGCACCTCGCCCTGGCGCATCTTGTCGCCGGTTTCCATGCCGTTGAACCGGGCAACTTCCGCGGGCGGCAGGCCGATTCGCGCTGCCACATCCGAAACCGTGTCGCCGCGCTGCGCCACCGCCACCTGGTAGGAGGGATAGGTGATCAGCCCGCGGCTGTCAGGCGCGGGCCGGTTCGAGGTGGCGGATTTTGCAGCGCCGGCGGTGTTAAAGGCGCCCAGCTGGCCGCGCAGGTCATAGTCCAGCGGGCCCTGGCAGGCGGCCAGCACCCCGGTCAGCATCCCGGCCAGCGGCAATACGGCCAGCAGCCTTGCACGGGGCAGGCCGCGGGATTCGGTCCGGTTGGGGGGGGTCCGGGTCATTTTGCTCTCCTCAAAACACGCTTCCCCTTTTTCGCGGGGATTCTCTCGCGTCAATCATTATAGCTCATGCCGTCCAGGGGGCGGCTGAAATCCGCCGGTAGTTTACGTGTCCTTGGCCAATCCCTCAAGCAGCGGCACAAAGCGCACCGGGCGCAGCTCGTCATACTCCAGCCCGTCTTCGGTTTTGCGCACCCGGATCAGGGTCTGCACATGGTCGGACTGCCCCACCGGCAGCACCATGATGCCGCCGGTCTTGAGCTGCGCAAGCAGGGGGCTTGGCGGATCTTCGGCGGCGGCGGTCACGATGATCCGGTCAAACGGCGCCTGTTCGTTCAGCCCGTGGCTGCCGTCGCCGACCAGCGAGGTCACATTGGCAAGCTGCAGCTGCTCGAACACCGCCCGCGCCTCGCGCACCAGCCTTGCGTGGCGGTCGATGGTATAGACCCGGCGCGCCAGTTTCGACAGGACTGCCGCCTGGTAGCCGGAGCCGGTGCCGACCTCCAGCACCGTGTCGCGCGGGCTGATTTCCAGCGCCTGGGTCATCATCCCGACAACGGAGGGCTGCGAGATGGTCTGGCCGCAGGCAATCGGCAGCGGCACGTCCTCATAGGCGCGGTCGGTGAAGATGCCGCGCACGAACATGCCGCGGTCGATGGCCTCGATCGCCTCCAGCACCTTCTGGTCGGTCACCCCGCGCGAGCGCACCGAGTACAGGAACTGCATCTTGGTTTCCGGATCGGGTCCGCTCATGCGCCGGCTCTTTCAATCGCCTTCAGCGCATCCAGTGCATCGCGCGCGGTCAGGTCGGCGCGCATCGGGGTGACAGAGATATAGCCGTCCAGGGTCACCGCGGCATCTGATCCTGCAGCGGTCTCCACCTGCTGATTGCCGCCGCGGATCCACAGGTACCGCCGCCCGGTCGGCGACAGCTGTTCCTCGGCCGAAAAATGGCTGCCGCGGCGGAACCCCTGGGGGGCGACGCGGGTGCCCTTGACGTCCGCTGCTGGGACCGGCGGGAAGTTGATATTGTAAAACAACCGGTAGTCCTGCTGGTCCTGCGGCTGGGCGGCCAGGATCTTGTTGACCAGCGCCGCGCCATGCACGGCGGCGGCTTCGAACGGGTTTGCGGTCTCGCGGTTGGCAGGGCCGTAATACTGCGACAGCGCCATCGCCGGGATCCCCTGCAGCGCGGCCTCCATGGCGCCGCCAAGGGTGCCGGAATAAAGCGCGTTTTCGGCCGAGTTGTTGCCGCGGTTGACGCCCGACAGCACCAGATCCGGCTTGGCGCCCTGCATCACCACATGAAGGCCTGCCAGCACGCAGTCTGCGGGCGAGCCTTCGGCGGCAAAGCGGCGCTTGCCCAGCTGGCTTAGCATGGTGGGACGGGTGTAGCTGATGCAATGGCCGACGCCGGATTGTTCAAACGCCGGGGCCACGGTCCAGACCTCGCCGCCGGGGCCTGCGACCTCATGGGCGATGGCCTCAAGGATGGTGAGCCCTTCGGCGCTGATGCCGTCGTCATTGGTGATCAGTATGCGCATGGGGTGTCTGCCTGCCGTGTTCAACCGGGTTTCCGATTGAATAGGACCTGCACCGTTAGGGGGCAAGGATTTCGCGGATGGAAGCAGGATCAGCCGCAAAGCGGGGCAGGGAGGCAACAGGCCGGGCGGCCGGATGCGCTCCCGCCCCCCGGGCCTGCATCACAGATGCCGTCCCAGGCG
>NZ_JAXMOX010000081.1:0-18333 GCF_034669605.1 Leisingera sp. | reverse complement strand
TGGCGGTGGTGTCGGGGGCGGTGACCTCGGGGCTGGGCTATGCGCTGTGGTACCGGGTGCTGCCGCAGCTGCTGCCGGCGGTGGCGGCCACGGTGCAGCTGAGCGTGCCGGTGATTGCGATTCTGGCGGGCGCTGTGCTGCTGGGCGAGGCCATCGGGCTGCGGCTGCTGTTCGGGTCGGTGGCGGTGCTGGGCGGCATTGCCCTGGCGGTATTGCGCCCGCCTGCCGCGCGGGCCCCGTTGGCGGAGTGAGGGGCTTTTACCGGCTGGCAAATGCGCTTATCTGGGGCGCATGTTGTCCTGTTTGAAACCCGCCGCCCTGCCTGGCGTTCCGCCTGCTGCTCTGCCTGGCGTTCTGCCTGCTGCTCTGCCTGCTGCGCTGGCCGCGGTCCTGCTGCTGCCGCTGCCTGCCGCCGCCGAATGCGTGATCCTGTTGCACGGGCTGGCGCGGTCCGAAACCTCATTCGCGGTGATGGAGGAGGTGCTGCAGTCGCGCGGCTATGATGTGGTGCGGCCCGGTTATGCCTCGACCGAAGACAGCGTCGGGGTGCTGGCGGAAACCACCCTGCCAGAGGCTTTTGCGGCCTGCGGCGCGGCGGAAACCCATGTGGTGACCCATTCGATGGGCGGCATCCTGCTGCGCCACTGGCTGCAGGATCACCACCCGGAAACCCTGGGGCGGGTGGTGATGATGGGGCCGCCGAACCAGGGCAGCGAGCTGGTCGACGAGCTGGGCGACTGGGAGGTGTTCGGGCTGCTGAACGGCCCGGCCGGGCTGCAGCTGGGCACCGGGGCGGACGGCCTGCCAGGGCGGTTGCCGCCGGTGGATTTCGAGCTCGGGGTGATTGCCGGCAGCGAGACGCTGAACCCGCTGTTCTCGGCGCTTATCCCGGGGGCGGATGATGGCAAGGTTTCGGTCGAAAGCACCAAGGTGGATGGCATGGCGGCGCATCTCACCCTGCCGGTCACCCACACCTATATGATGAACAATCCGCAGGTGATGGCGCAGGCACTGCATTTCCTGGAGGAAGGGCGGTTTGAGCCGTCGCTGACCTGGCTGGCGGCGGTGGAAGAGATTATCACCGAGGCCTGCCAGTTGAACGGCGGCTGTGAAGAGGCGGAGGAATGACATTGGACCTGACCCTGCAGGGCGGCGATGTGCTGCGCCCCGGCGGACTGGAGCATGGCGGCGCGATTGCGATAAGCGGCGGGCTGGTGGCGGATGCGGCGGCGGGGCGCCGGGTTAATCTGGCGGGCTATCTGGTGCTGCCGGGGATTGTGGACGCCCATGGCGACGGGTTCGAGCGCCATCTGGCACCGCGCCGCGGCGCGATGAAGCAGATGGCGGAGGGCGTCGTCGCGGCCGAGGCAGAGCTGGCCGCCAATGGCATCACCACGGCGGTGCTGGCGCAGTTCTACTCCTGGGAGGGCGGTTTGCGCGGCCCGGAATTTGCGGCCCAGGTGTTTGAGGGCATCAAGGCGGTGCGCGGCAGCCTGGTGACAGACCTGCTGCCGCAGCTGCGGTTCGAGGTCCATATGCTGGAGGATTATGCCGGCCTGGCCGCCAGGGCGGCAGAGTGGCAGGTGCCTTATGTGGTGTTCAACGATCACCTGCCGCATGAGCGGCTGGCGGCGGGCAAAAAGCCGCCGCGGCTGACCGGCCAGGCGCTGAAGGCGGGGCGCAACCCGGACATGCATTGGCAGATGCTGAAGGATATGCACGCCCGCAAGGACGAGGTGCCGGGCCGGCTGGATGCGCTGTGCCGGGAGCTGGCGGCGCTGGATGTGCGGCTGGGCAGCCATGACGACCAGACGGCGCAGGACCGCGCTGTCTGGCGCGCGCGCGGTGCGCGGATTTCCGAGTTTCCCGAAACGCTGGAGGCGGCAGAGGCTGCGCGGGCGGCAGGCGATCCCGTCATCCTCGGCTCGCCCAATGTGGTGCGCGGCGGCTCGCACAAGGGCAATGCCTCGGCGGTGGAGCTGATCGCGATGGGGTATTGCGATGCGCTGGCCTCGGATTATCACTATCCCAGCCCGCGCCGGGCGGCGCTGATGCTGGAACGCTCAGGCTTGCTGGATCTGGCAGCCGCGTGGCGGCTGGTTTCGGAAGGGCCGGCGCGGCTGCTGGGGCTGCAGGACCGCGGACGGCTGGAGGCAGGCCAACGCGCTGATATCCTGGTGCTGGACAAGGCAACCCAGCGGGTTGCGGCGACGATCTCGGCCGGGCGGGTCAGCTATATGTCGGGGGATGTTGCGGCCCGTTTCCTGGGCTAGGGGGCGGCGCCGCGCATCAGGCCGGCTGGCCCTCTTTGCGGCGCGTGAAACCGGCGGGGCCGCTTTCACAGGTTCAGTCTCAGTCCTTGACCGGCGCAAAGCGTCCGCGCTGTTTTCTGGTTGGACATACTCCCGGGGGTCTGGGGGCAGCGCCCCCGGCCTGGACAGCTGACGCTCAGTCCTGGGCTTTCACCACCCGGTTCACATGGCCCATCTTGCGGCCCGGTTTGGCCTCGGCCTTGCCATAGAGGTGGAGGGCGCAGCCGGGTTCCTTGGCCAGCTCCGGGATGCGGTCCACGTCAGCGCCGATCAGGTTTTCCATCACCACATCGGAATGGCGCCGGCCGTCGCCCAGCGGCCAGCCGGCCACCGCGCGGATGTGCTGTTCGAACTGGTCGACGGTGCAGCCGTTCTGGGTCCAATGGCCGGAATTATGCACTCGCGGCGCGATCTCGTTGACGATCAGCCCTTGCGGCGTCACGAACAGCTCCACCCCCAGAACACCGACATAATCGAGCGCGTTCAGGATCTTGCCGGCCATCAGCACCGCATCCATGCGCTGGCTTTTGCTGAGGCGCGCAGGCACGGTGGTGGTATGCAGGATGCCGTCGCGGTGGATGTTTTCGCCGGGGTCGAAACAGGCGATCTCGCCGGTCACGCCGCGGGCGGCAATGACGGAGACCTCATGGCTGAAGGTGACAAACCCTTCGAGGATCGAGGGCGCGCCTGCCATGGCGGCGAGGGCCTCGGCGGCGTCATCCGGTGCCTGGATGCGGGCCTGGCCCTTGCCGTCATAGCCAAAGCGGCGGGTTTTCAGGATCGACGGCGCGCCGATGTCCGCCAGCGCCGCGTCGAGGCTGGCCTGATCGCTGATATCGGCAAAAGGCGCGGTTGTGAGGCCAAGGTCCTGCAGGAAGGTTTTTTCGGTCAGCCGGTCCTGGCTGATCCGCAAGGCTTCACGGCCCGGGCGGATCGGTTTCTGCGATTCCAGCAGGTCGAGCGCCGAGGTCGGGATATTCTCGAACTCATAGGTGATCACATCGGCACAAGCGGCAAAGGCGGCGAGCGCCCCGGCATCTTCATAGCCTGCGGTGGTCACCCGGTCGGCGACATGGCCTGCGGGCGGGTTGGCGCCCGGCTCGAAGATATGGGTCTTGAAGCCGAGGCGGGAGGCCGCGACCGAGAGCATCCGGCCGAGCTGGCCGCCGCCGAGGATGCCGATGGTGGCGCCGGGCTGCAAAACCTGTGCGTGGGCTTCAGTCATCGGAGGGCTCCTCGGGGATTGAGGCGGAGAGCGCTTCTCGCCAGTCGTCGAGGCGCCGGGCCAGGGCGGGGTCCTGCAGCGCCAGGATGCCTGCGGCCATCAGGCCCGCATTGGCAGCGCCGGCGGCGCCGATCGCCATGGTGGCCACCGGGAAGCCTTTGGGCATCTGCACGATGGAATAGAGCGAGTCGACACCGGAGAGGGCGCGCGTCTGCACCGGCACGCCAACCACCGGCACGCGGGTCTTGGAGGCCACCATGCCGGGCAGGTGGGCGGCACCGCCTGCACCTGCGATGATCACCTGCAGCCCGCGCCCGGCGGCGGATTTGCCGTAGCTCCACAGCCGGTCCGGGGTGCGGTGGGCAGAGACGATCTTGGCCTCATAGGGAACACCCAGTTCATCCAGGATGGTGGCGGCTTCCTTCATGGTGGGCCAGTCGGATTGGCTGCCCATGATGATGCCTACTTTGATGTCGGCCATGGCTGTTGGCTCCTGTCGCGGCTTGTGGAGCGCGCACTATAGGGAAAGCTGGGTTCTGCGCAATCCGGCAGGCGGCGGATTCGCAGGGCATCCGGCCTTATTTTGCGCGCTCCGGCGCTTTGCCGCAGGCGGCTCCCGCCCGCGCGGGACGCAGGCAAGCTGCAGCGCCGCCGCGCCCGGGCGCGGCGGCGGCGCTTGGCGGGATCAGCCGCGCTGTTGCGGCAGGATCAGGTTCAGCAAGAGGCCCGCAACGCCGGAGAGGCCGATGCCTGCCAGGGTGAAGCCCTCGCCGAATTGCAGCGTCAGCCCGCCGAGCCCGATGATCAGCACGGTGGAGATGATCACCATGTTGCGGGCCTCGGACAGCGCCTCGCCCAGTTTGGCCAGAACCGACAGGCCGACCACGGTGACCATGCCGAACAGCAGGATCATGATGCCGCCCATCACCGGCATCGGGATGGTGGCAAGGGCGCCCGAAAGCTTGCCCATGAACGAGAGCGCGATGGCGAAGATCGCCGCCCAGGTCATGATCGCCGGGTTGAAGGCGCGGGTCAGGGTAACGGCGCCGGTGACCTCGGAATAGGTGGTGTTGGGCGGCCCGCCCAGCAGGCCCGCGGCGGCCGTGGCCAGCCCGTCGCCCAGCATAGTGTTCTGGATGCCGGGTTTCTGCATGTAATCGCGCTTGGTGACATTGGAGATTGCCAGGATGTCGCCGAAGTGTTCGATCGCAGGCGCAATGGCGACCGGCAGGATGAACAGGATGGCAGCGAGGTTGAACTCGGGCGCGACGAAGGCCGGGATTGCGAACCAGTCCGCCGCGGCCAGCGGCGCGGTGTCGATCAGGCTTTGCCCGGTGACCGCCCCGAGGATCAGCGCGGCGCCGTAGCCTGCGGCGACACCGGCCAGGATCGGCACCACGCGGATGATGCCGCGGCCGAGGATTGCGGTCAGCATGGTGGTGCCGAGGGCAACAGCGGCGAGCAGCAGGGCGGTGTTCCTGGGCATCACCTGGGTGCCGCCCGCCAGGCCGGTGGCCATGTTCACCGCCACCGGCGCCAGCGACAGGCCGATCACCATGATCACCGGGCCGACCACCACCGGCGGCAGCAGCCGGTGCAGGAAACCGGCGCCAAAGGCGCGGATGGCAAAGCTGAGAGCCACGTAGAGCAGGCCCGCTGCCGCCAGCCCGCCGGTGGTCGCCGCCATGCCCCAGGTCTGCACGCCGTAGAGGATCGGCGCAATGAAGGCAAAGGAGGACGCCAGGAACACCGGCACCTGGCCGCGGGTCACGATCTGGAAGATCAGCGTGCCAATCCCCGCGGTGAACAGCGCCACGCTGGGGTTCAGCCCGGTCAGCAGCGGCACCAGCACCAGCGCGCCGAAGGCGACAAACAGCATCTGGGCGCCGATCAGCGCTTGTTTCGGGGAGAATCTGTACGCGGTGTCCTGGACATCAGGCACCGGACTGCGGTCGCTGGTGGCGGTCATTGTCTGGCTCATCTTCTGGTTCAATCGGCCGGGTTATTCGGCCGGGTTATTCGGCTGTGCCGCCGGTGCCGGAACGGGCGGCGGGCACAAATTGCGCCGCTGGTAAACGGAAAATCCGGTTTTGACCATCCAGTCAGACGGAGATTCCGCCAGCCGCGGGCGGGCTGCCGCAACGGCGCCGGCAAGAGGCCGGTTTTCTGCAAGCGGGCCAGCGGCCGGGCCGGACCTATGGCAGGTGGCAGCACCAAACGGAGCGCACCCCATGATCCTGACCAATGATCCGCTTCCTCAGCCCTTGCGGAACCGCCGCCTAACCCTGCGCAACCGCATCATGAGCACGGCGCATGCGCCCTCGTTTCAGCAGGGCGGCGATCCGCGCGGCCGTTACCGGCTGCACCATGAGAAGAAATCGCGCGGCGGCCTTGCGCTGGCGGTCACCGGCGGCCCGGCCAATATCGCGGCGGACAGCCCTTTGGTCTTCGGGCAGCTGTATGCCGGCGATGGCAGCATCACCCCATGGTTCCAGAGGCTGACGGAGGGGGCAGCCCTGGCGCTGCGGTGATGTGCCAGTTCAGCGATACGGGCCGCCGCACCGCCTGGGACGATGGGCACTGGCTGCCGGTGCCGGGGCCGGCGGGTGCGGCAGGATTGCGCTGGCGGCCGGGGGCAGGACCCGGCGCCGGGTCCGCAGGGCGGTTTCCGGCTGGCGCGGGCCGGGGATGCGGTTTGCGGGCGCACTATGCACGCTGCCGTCCAGGATGCGCTGCGGCTTTGCAAGGATCTGTAACCTGCAGTGACGCGGAACCGCAGCGCGCCGTCAGGCGCGCTGCCATGTCCAACGGCTTGCGGCGCAGCCGGCTGCGCGGAGAAGCGGGCGGGAGACCCGGTGGAAACTGGTAAAACACTGCGTTCTGCAGCTGCGCCCCTGCGGCTCAGGCGCGGGCCCGCCCTTTGCCGGCGGCGCTGTCAGGCGATAATATCCGGGGTCAGCCGGTCTTCGATCAAGGCGATCTTGTCCTTGAGGATGAGCTTTTGTTTCTTCAGGCGGCGGATCGTCAGCTGATCGCTGGTGGCGCGTTCTTCCAGCGCGCCGATTGCCTCGTCCAGATCCCGGTGCTGCCTGCGGAAAACCTCCAGCTCAACCTTGAGGACCTCATCGGTCTTCATCGACACATCTGTGGGTGCGTTCATTGGCGACTCAGTAAAGCTTAGGATTGAAGTAAGGCTGAAGATACTTCCTTAACAGATTTTCCGCTAGGCCTATGGGCACATGCTCTTGTGAATCCAAAAGGAACTTCCCATATTCTTCTGGAAGCGGCTGCCGGGACCGGGGCCGCGCGCATCCGTCGCTTTGGCATAAAGGACGAACACCGTGTCGAAACTTACCTTGGCCTCTTATCCGCATATGCTGGGATTCGAGCAGTTGGAACGTCTGCTGGAACGCTCGGCCAAATCGGGCAACGAAGGCTATCCTCCCTATAATATCGAACAGACGTCCGATCATTCCTACCGCATCACCCTGGCCGTGGCCGGTTTCGCCGAGGAGGATCTGGCGATCACCGTCGAGGACCGCCAGCTGGTGATCCGCGGCCGCCAGCGCGACGACAGCGAGGGGCGGGTGTTCCTGCACCGCGGCATCGCGGCGCGCCAGTTCCAGCGCATGTTCGTGCTGGCCGATGGCGTCGAAGTGGGCGAGGCAGTGATAGAAAACGGGCTGTTGCATGTGGATCTGACCCGTGCCCGGCCTGAAACCGTGGTCCAGACGATCAATATAAAAAAGGGGTAAGAGCTATGCATACACCGTTTGATTTCAGCCAGGGCGCGGAGCGGATCGTCTATGTAAAGGCGGTTGCGGTGGCGGATCTTCCCAAGGACGTGCGGGACAGCGCGGGCGGCCATGAGCAGCTTTATGCGGTGCATGACGCCGAGGGCGGCCAGCTGGCGCTGGTGGCCGACCGCCGCCTCGCCTTTGTGCTGGCGCGGCAGAACGACATGACGCCGGTGCCGGTGCATTAGGGCCGGGCGGCGTCAAGGCCAGTCTGCAGCGGGCTGCGATGGCGGCCGATTGACTTCGGGCAACGGGCCCGCAAGATGGAAAAGGCGGGCAATGGTCCGCCTTTTTTGATGTCTGAAAAACCGGGGGCGATGATGGCGCGCTATGATTTCGACTGGGTGGATGCCTTTGCGGGCCGCGCCTTTGGCGGCAATGGCTGTGCGGTGGTGCATCGGGCGGCGCATCTGCCGGAGGCGGTCTGCACCGCCTACGTGCGGGAGACCTCGCTGGTGGAATGCACCTTTACCGGCCCGTCTGAGGTGGCGGATGTGAAAGTGCGGTACTTCCTGGCCAGCCGTGAAATCCCCTTTGCCGGCCATCCGACCATTGCCACGGTGGCGGCGATGCGGGACCGCGGGCTGATCGGGGGCGGCAGCATCACGCTGGAAACCGGGGCCGGGATTGTGCCGGTGACGCTGGAGGGCGATTTGATTTCGATGACCCAGGCGGCGCCGGAATTCGGCCCCTTTGCCGACCCCGCGCTGGTGGCGGCGGCGGTGTCGCTGCCGGTGGCGGCAATCGCGGGGCGGCCGCAGAAAGTGTCGACCGGGCTGCCGTTCTGCGTGACGGTGCTGAAGGACCGGGCGGCGCTGGAAGCGGCCGAGCTGAACCTGGAGGCGCTGGCCGCGCTGGGCCAGTCGCTGGGCGCGGATGGGATCGATATGATGGAGCCGTTTCTGGTGGCGCTGGAGGGCGCGACGGAGGCGGGCGATACATTCTCGCGGCTTCTGATGGCGCCGCCCAGCCCGCCGGAGGACCCGTTCACCGGCTCCGCGACCGGCGCCATGGCGGCTTATCTGTGGCGTCACGGGCTGATGAAGAAGGCGGAGTTTGTCGCCGAGCAGGGTCACGGACTGGGCCGCCCCGGCCAGGCGCGGGTGGCGCGGGTCGGGTCTGCGGAGGCAATTGAGGGCGTGCGGGTGGCGGGTGAAGGCTTTGTGCTGATGCGCGGCACGGTGGACCTGCCGGAGGCGGTGTAGGGCAGGGCAGGGCAGGTAAAGCAGAGGCGGCTTTGCGCAGGAAGCGGAATTTGCAGAAACCTGCTACGCGCGCCTGATTGCCGCCCATAGCCTAGCCGAATGCCGCAGCACAGCTTTCCCCGTTCCGCCGTTCGTGCCTCGCGCAGCCTTTCCAAAGGCCGAACTCACCTTGTGCCGGGCATTTCGGATTTTTGCTCTTGCCGCTATTGCTTACGCAGAAAATGCTCGCGCGCGCGCTATTGTTTTTGCCGCCATGCAGCATCCGTCGGCAGCATCCGTCGGCGGAGCAGTCGTTGAAGCCTGTCTGCGGAGCGGGTTTCAAACCGCCCCAGGGCCGCGGCCGGTAACGACCCTCAATGAGCGGGACGGAGCGGCCGGGCGTGGCGCCGCAATCCATCATAGCGGCCGGCGCCGGCCTTGGGCTCCTTGCGCAGCGTCAAGGCCTGCAGGGTTACTGCTTCAGGCGCCGTCAGCGTCAGGGACCCAATCAGCAATCCCGCTTCTGCAGCTGGAACGCTCTTCAAGATGCAGAGCGAAAGTGAGGCCCCCGATTGCAGAGAGATGGCCAAGCACTTCGCCAACTCCATTCCCTTGCCGCAGGTTAGTGAACACGGTGGGCAGCGACCCGCGCATCCGGGCGGCATCGCGCGCCATTACATCAAGCGACGCACCGACATGGGGCGCCAGATCCGTCTTGTTGATGACCAGCAGGTCAGAGCGGGTAATCGCCGGCCCGCCCTTTCTCGGGATCTCCTCCCCCGCGGCGACATCGATCACGTACAGCGTCACATCGGCCAGTTCGGGACTGAAGGTGGCAGACAGATTGTCGCCGCCGCTTTCGATCAGCACAATTTCCACATCCGGGTGGCGCCGCTCCATCTCGGCCACCGCAGCCAGGTTGATCGAGGCATCCTCGCGGATTGCAGTATGCGGACAGCCGCCGGTTTCGACCCCGATCACCCGGTCCTGCGGCAGCACCTGCATCCGCATCAGCGCCTCGGCGTCCTCCTGGGTGTAGATATCATTGGTGATCACCCCGATCGAGTGATGCGGCGACAGAAAACGGGCAAGCCGGGCGGTCAGCGTGGTCTTGCCCGCGCCGACAGGGCCGCCGATGCCGACCCGCAATGGACCATGGGGTGAGGTCATGACCGGAAGATCCTTGCATATTGTGTTTCATGAGCCATCGAGGCGATATCCGCAGCAAAACAGGCGCTGGAGAGGCCGGACAGGTCCGCCGTCAATGCGTTTTTCGCTGCATCTGACACCAGCGGGCCGAGGTTTTTCAGAATGCGCTGGCCTTCGATCTGGCCAACCGGCAGCAGCCGCTGGCCCGCCGCGATCAGGTTTGCGGCTAAGGCATGCGTGAACATTTCCAGCGTCAACGCCAGCGGCAGCCCGTGCATGCAGGCCGCGCGGCCGACAGCCACCGGATAGGTCAGACCGCGCAGGCTGCCGCCCCAGACCCCGGACGTGGCCCGGCAGAAGGCGGCGCCCTGCTCGACCGTTTCGGCCAGCCGCTCGCGCGAGGGGGCAAAGGCGCGGGCGGTGGCGTCCACCTCTGCCAGCACGGCCCCGTTTGCGGCGTGAAAGGCAGCGGCCAGCAGAATTGCGTCGGCACGGGCGCTGCCGAACAGCAGCAGATCACCCAGCCAGGCTTCCAGCCCCGCCCCGTCCGCCACCTCGTTGCGGGCAACTGCCGCTTCCAGCCCATGGGACCAAGCAAACGCGCCAACCGGATAGGCAGGGGACAGCCACTGCAGCAGCAGCACTGGCCCGGTTTCAATGCTCATGGCCGTGCTCCTGGCGATGATGAAGGGAATGGCCATGTTCGTGGGAATGGGTGCGCCCGTGGCCATAGGCGCCGCCTTCAGGGGTGAAGGGCTCTGTCACCTCTTCCACCGTGGCGCCCAGCTGCACCAGCATTGCGCGGATCACATGGTCCCGGCGGATCAGCAGCCGGCTATCCTCGATCTGGCAAGGGGTATGGCGGTTGCCGATATGCCAGGCCAGCCGCAGCAGCCACGCACCGGTGATCTGCAGCAGCGGCTCGGCAGCGGCGGCAACCGCAACTTCGCCGCCGTCCTCCAGAACCAGCACGCCGCCATGCTCCAGCGAAGTGGTCTGCGGAAGATCGACCAGCAGGCGGCCGCCGCTTTCGGTCTGCAGCACCTTGCGGCGCAGGAACCTGGCTTGGTAATCCAGCACCACCCGGTCCGCCGGGGCGGCGGCATGGGCATGGCTGTGATATGCCCGGGCAGTCAGCACAGGCGCGGTCATCCTTGCGCTCCTGTGCCGGCGGCCAGCGGCCTCAGATGTAGAACTTGTCCGAGAAGATATGACGCACGATTCCGTCGCGCTTCAGGCCCCGTTCCGCCAGTTCCTCGTCGCTCATCGCGTTCAGCTGCCGCACGGCGCGCATGCGGGAATCTGCTTCCGCAATGGCGACCAAAGCATTGCCCGCGGCTGCAAAGCAGCGGCGCAGGATGGCCGTCACCTCCGGCCTGGCGGTGATGATGTGTGAAATTGCTGCCATTGGAGATCACTCCTTTTCCAGTGAACTCCTCCCTCTGAGACAAGGGGTATGCCGCGCCGGCAGCGAGGGCCAGTTTTTTCGCCGCCCGGCTGCGGCGAAGGTCTTGCTGTGCTGTGATTTTGCTCATGTTTTTCTCCCGGTGCTCAATTTCAGTACAGGAAATATCGCTGGGCCATCGGCAGCTCGGCGGCAGGCAGGCAATTCAGCAACTCGCCGTCCGCCCGCACCTCATAGGTTTCCGGGTGGACCTCCATCCGCGGGGTGGCGCTGTTGAGCTTGAGTGCGGATTTGCCGATGCCGCGGGTGTTTTTCACCGCCACGGTCTGCTTGGCCAGCCCGAGGCTGCCGCGGATGCCTGCAGCTTGTGCCGCCTCCGACACGAAGGTGACGGCAGTATGTTCCACCGAGCGACCGTAGGCGCCCCACATCGGCCGGGAATAAACCGGCTGCGGCGTCGGGATCGAGGCATTGGGGTCACCCATCTGGGCGCAGACGATGGTGCCGCCCATCAGAACCATTTCCGGCTTGACGCCAAAAAACGCCGGGTTCCATAGCACCAGATCGGCACGCTTGCCCGCCTCGACGGAACCAAGCTCATGGCTGATCCCATGCGCGATCGCCGGGTTGATGGTGTATTTCGCCACATACCGGCGGGCGCGGAAGTTATCGTTCCCGCCGCTCTCCTCAGCCAGGCGACCGCGCTGCTTCTTCATCTTGTCGGCGGTCTGCCAGGTGATGATCACCTCGCCGACCCGGCCCATGGCCTGGCTGTCAGAGGCGATGATCGAAAACGCCCCCATGTCATGAAGGATGTCCTCCGCTGCGATGGTCTCGCGCCGGATGCGGCTTTCGGCGAAGGCGACGTCCTCGGGAATCGACTTGTCCAGGTGGTGGCAAACCATCAGCATGTCGAGGTGTTCTTCAACCGTGTTGACGGTAAAGGGCCGCGTCGGATTGGTGGAGGACGGCAGCACATGCTCCTCGCCGCAGATCCGGATGATGTCCGGGGCATGGCCGCCGCCGGCGCCTTCGGTGTGGAATGCGTGGATGGTGCGGCCCTTGATGGCCTGCACGGTGTGTTCGACAAAGCCGGATTCATTGAGCGTGTCAGTGTGAATCATCACCTGCACATCCATCGCATCGGCAACGCCGAGGCAGCAGTCGATGGCGGCGGGGGTGGTGCCCCAGTCCTCGTGCAGCTTCAGCGCACAGGCGCCGGCATGCACTTGTTCCTCCAGTGCCGCCGGAAGCGAGGCATTGCCCTTGCCCGCAAAGGCGAGGTTCATCGGAAAGGCATCCGCGGCCTGCAGCATCCGCCCGATGTGCCAGGGGCCGGGTGTGCAGGTCGTTGCCAGCGTGCCATGCGCCGGGCCGGTGCCGCCGCCAAGCATGGTGGTGATGCCCGAATGCAGCGCGTCCTCGATCTGCTGCGGGCAGATGTAATGGATGTGGCTGTCAAAGCCGCCTGCGGTCAGGATGCGCCCCTCGCCCGCGATCACCTCGGTGCCGGGGCCGGCGATGATAGAGACGTCCGGCTGGGTGTCCGGGTTGCCCGCCTTGCCGATAGCGGCAATGCGCCCGTCCCTGAGACCCACGTCGGCCTTGTAGATACCGGTCCAGTCCAAGATCAGAGCGTTGGTGATGACCGTGTCCACGGCCCCCTCGGCGCGGGTTGCCTGTGCCTGGCCCATGCCGTCGCGGATCACCTTGCCGCCGCCGAATTTGACCTCCTCGCCGTAGGTGGTGAGGTCGCGCTCCACCTCGATGATCAGATCGGTGTCCGCCAGCCGCAGCCGGTCACCTGTGGTGGGGCCGTACATGGCCGCATAATCGCTGCGCGGGATCTGTACCGGCATGTCAGAGCGCTCCCATGACTTTCTGGTTGAATCCGAACACCCGGCGCTTGCCGAGGATCGGGATCAGCTGCACCTCGCGCCGCTGCCCCGGCTCGAACCGCACGGCGGTGCCTGCAGCAATGTCGAGCCGCCGGCCGCGGGCCGCCTCCCGGTCGAAATCCAGCGCCGGGTTGGCCTCGGCAAAATGGTAATGGCTGGCCACCTGGACCGGCCGGTCGCCGGTGTTGGCAACCATCAGGGTAATGGCTTCGGCGCCCGCATTCAGCGTCAGGCTGCCTTCTGCAGGGAACAGCGCTCCTGGAATCATTGCCGCCTCCAGGACGGAACGGCGCCTGCGGCAAGCGCCGCCAGCACTGCAAAGCCAAGCCAGAGCCCGGCGGCCCCATGCGGATGGACGTGTGCCCCGCCATGAGCCAGAGCGGGACCCGCCGAAAGGGCAGTAACTGCGACGGTAAAGGGTAAAAGCTGCATTGTGATTCTCCTGTCTCAGGTGGTCCGGGGCGGCCGGGACCGGGCGGGGTCTCAGCGGATGGGCTGGTGAACGGTCACCAGCTTGGTGCCATCGGGAAAGGTGGCCTCGACCTGCACTTCGCGGATCATTTCGGGCACCCCTTCCATGCATTGATCCCGGCGGACCACCTGGGCGCCGGCCTCCATCATCTCAGCCACCGTGCGGCCATCGCGGGCGCCCTCGGCCACCGCGTCGGAAATCAGCGCAATCGCTTCCGGGTGGTTCAGCTTGACACCGCGGGTCAGCCGCCTGCGGGCGACTTCGGCAGCCATGGCGATCAGCAGCTTGTCCTTTTCGCGCGGGGTCAGGTTCATCCGCTCCTCCTTCTTCAAAGCATCCATGTGCGCGGCAGCCCCGCGGGCAGCAGCCGCTCCAGCACCGGAACAAGGCATTGGCGCAGGGCAAAGCCGTCCCGGGCAAGCAGGCGGAGCACCAGAAGATCCGGCCCAAGCAAGGAGGCGCCTCCGGCCTCCGGCAGCATCCGGCGCAGCGGATCAAGCTGCACTTCGGCTTCCGGTGCCACCAGCACAAGTGTGGCCATGGCGCCGGCGCCGCCCCCAACCGCGCGCCGCTGCAGCATAGCTGCGGCATCGCCGGCAAGCGCCGTGGCATCGAGGTAGATAGGACTGCCGCCGCGCCGGATTTCGATCCGGTCGCGGACCGCTGCATGCGTAAGTGTTTCGCCCATTGCAGCGCGGCCGAAGACAAACGGTTCAACCAGCAGAAACTGCGCACCGGGTTCCAGCTCGGCAATCAGGCGGCGGTGCAGGGCGCAGCCGTTGAACAGAATGGTTTCCTGCGGCAGCCAGTTCAGCCTGGCGCCGGCCTTGGCGCAGAGCCGGGTTTCCACCCTGGCGGTCTGGCCCGGCAGCGCCCGGTAGATGCGTTCCGCCGCCTGGGTGGTAACCGTCATGCCGGCCTCCGCATGGGCGGTGGCTGCAAGCCGGAAATCGTCCCCGCCGGTGATGCCGCCAGCGGTATTCACCGCAACCGCCTCGACATCTGGTCGGCCCTGCGGAAAAAGCAGCTTCAGCGCTCCGGATTGATGCAGCGTCTTCAGCCTCGAACAGCCGTCCCGCACATGCACGGAAACCTCTGCTCTGGCGATCGCGCGGGGCAAGGCTGGGCTATGGTTTATGGCTGACGGCGCGGTGATGTTCGGCTCCCGGGAAATTTGTAGCTTCATTGGGCCGGGTGCTTTGAGGCTTTGCCAGTTGCCAGCTGGGAGATATGTGCAGGACTGGCAAACTTGCCTGAAAATTGACAGGCTGCATCAAGATGTGCCTGCCATTTGGGCGTTAGAGAGACTGCACTTACCGGCCTGCTGCAGCAGCACTATGAAACTCCAAATTTGTAAGAGTAGATAGTGTCCCGGGAGTTGGTGTAACGTAAGCGCCCGATTTGAACCGCCTGCTCGTGTGTCCTGGAGATTGCTAAGAGACGTCCATAAAGACGTCTTTAATGACGTCTCCTACAGGGAGGGAGGCAGCTGTGCGGGGCGAAATTCTTGGCTTGGAGCGTCGGCGCCGCTGGAGTGACGACGAGAAGTTGGCGATTGTGCTTTCGGTCGGGGTGAACGGCGCGACCGTGTCGCAGGTCGCACAGCGCCACGAGATCAGGCGGCAGCAGATCTATGCCTGGCGATACGAGCTGAGGAGGAAGGGGCTTCTGACGCCAGACGACGCGACGCTATTCCTGCCCGTCGATATTACGTCGCCGCCGGAACCGCCGGAAGCGTGCGCCCCTGAAGCGAGCTTGGCGTTGATTGAGGTGGTTCTGCGCAATGGTCGCAGCTTGCGGGTCGATGCCCATGTGGATGCTGCGGTGCTGACCCGTTTGATCCAGGCGGTGGAGGCGGCATGATCGGCCCGGGCACCGGCATTCGCGTTTACCTGGCCTGCGGTCACACTGATATGCGCAAAGGTATCGCGGGGCTTTCAGCGATCGCGCAGGATGTCTTGAGGCAGCGGCCATCGAACGGTGCCGTGTTCGCGTTTCGAGGGCGCCGCGGCGACAGGGTGAAGCTTCTGTATTGGGATGGCCAGGGCTTTTGCCTGTATTACAAAGTCCTGGAGAAGGGTCGTTTCCCATGGCCTGCGGCGACGGATGGCAGCGTGCGTCTGACCGCCGCTCAATTGGCCATGCTCAGCGAAGGTGTTTGGGGATACCCCCTTTGGTGATGCGGACGAATCCTTTCCAGAGAACGTTCAGGTGCTTGATCCGCGGCACCCGCTCTATGGGCGATCATTCCAGGTTCTAGGCCGATCGAGGTTTCGCAGGGGCAGTTCTTCGCCCTGCTACGAGGTTGTGTATCGCGATGGGGTCACTCTGAATGTACCCGTGACGACGACCGAGCCGCTTGCTTTACCGCCCCATCCTACTAAATTGAGCGTAGAGGCTTTGCGCGACCTACTAGATGTGGTAGATTCCGAGTGCCATGAGTATAGCGCCCGAAGATCTTTGGACGATGCTGCCGGTGGCGCTAAGGCGCCAGATTGCCGACGACATTGCCGTGGTTCTGGCAGAGGTATTTCGTGATGTCCGAGTTGATCCAGCCGGCGCATCTGAAGCGCAAGGCAGTTGTCTACATCCGGCAGTCGACGCCCCATCAGGTGGTGAGCAACCAGGAGAGCCTGCGGCTGCAATATGCGCTTTGCCAGCGCGCCCATGATCTTGGATGGCATAAAGCCGATATTGACGTGATTGACACCGATCTTGGTCTGAGCGGCGCGTCCGCTGCGCATCGCAGCGGGTTCCAGGAACTTGTCGGCCGGGTTGGGCTGAGCGACGTGGGGATAATCCTGTCCGTTGATGTCACGCGGCTCGCGCGCAACTGCTCCGATTGGTATCCTCTTCTGGACATTTGCGGGTTGCGGGGCTGTTTGATCGCCGATCGCGACGGCGTCTATGATCCCGGCAACGCCAACGGACGCCTGCTTCTTGGCCTCAAGGGAACCATATCTGAACTGGAGCTACACACGATCCGAAGCCGTCTGACGACTGGCCTCATCGCCAAGGCACAGCGCGGGGAACTTGCCCTCACCTTGCCTGTCGGCCTTGTGAGGGACCCGAGCGGTGTGGTGCTGAAAGATCCTGATATGGCTGTTCAGGACCGGCTCGGTCTTGTGTTTGAGCTCTTTCTGAAGCTGCGCAGTATCGCCAAGGTGATGCGCATGCTGAATGATCGTGGTCTCGATCTGCCACGCCGGGACCGGCATGGCGAACTGCATTGGGCTCGTGCGACGGTCGCTGCGGTTTCCACGATCCTGAAAAATCCAGCCTATGCAGGTGCTTTCGTCTATGGCCGGACCCGTATTCGGGACACCACACCGGGCGGCCGGTCCCCGGCAAAAGTGGCACGACCTTTCGAAGAGTGGCGGATCGTCGTGAAGGATCGGTATCCGGCCTATATCGATTGGCCAACCTATGAGAACATCCGCAACATCGTGAGCGACAACCGAGCTGAATACATGCGCAGCAAGACAAGAGGCATCCCCCGCGACGGCGAACTTCTATTGCACGGTATAGTCTGGTGCGGACGATGCGGTCATAAAATGTATGTCCGATACAAGGGCGGCGGAGAGTATGTTTGCAACCACTTGCGTACTCATTCTGGTTTGCCCACTTGCCAGCATATCCGGGCCAAAGCGGTGGATGCCGCTGTTGCTGACGCTTTCCTGACTGCTTTGAGACCTGCGGAACTCGATGCCCTGTCGCGCGCCCGCCGGGCCCAGAGCCAGGTCGACAGCGCACTGCGTGCAAATGCAGAACGCGAAGTTGAGCGCACACGCTATGCCGCGGCCCTGGCACAGCGGCAGTTCAATCGCGTTGACCCTGACAACCGTCTTGTCGCCGCGGAACTTGAGCGCCGCTGGGAAAGCGCGCTGATGGAGGTTCGAGCGGCGGAGGCCGCGCTGGCCGAGCAGTCCGCAGAGCAACCGACCGCCCATGTGACGATGGGGAAGGCTTTTACCGGCAAGGTGGTGGCCCTTGCGGGACGTCTGCCCCAAATCTGGGCGGATCCCGCCACCACTGACGCGCATCGCAAGGCGCTGCTGCGCTGCCTGGTGGACAAGGTGGTGCTCGACCGGACGCCCGAGAGCGCACTGGTCCGTATCGTATGGCGCGGAGGGGCGGTGACCGAACTCGACGTCAAAATGCGGGTAACTGCGATCGCGAAACTTGCCCGGGGCGATGAAATGAGGGCGCGCCTGCTCGAGTTGGCAAAGGCAGGGACCCCTGGGGACTATCCTGAATTTTGTGCCTTGGCGTGGTAGCTCAATTTTGAGGAGACCCACGTATGAGCATAGACAAAGACCTGTTGGACCGGCTGATGGAAGGGCGTTCGCCCAGCGACCTTTTCGGCAAGGAGGGCATTCTTTCCGAACTGACCAAGGCGCTTGCGGAACGTGCGCTGAGCACTGAGTTGGACGAACATCTCAGCGAAGAGCGCGCGCAGGAGCCGCCTGAAGGCCAGAACCGGCCCGCCAATCGACGCAATGGCAGCAGCCAGAAGACTGTGGCCACGGACACCGGCAAGGTGGTTCTGGACATTCCGCGCGACCGGAACGGGACCTTTGACCCGGTTCTGGTCGCCAAGTATCAGCGCCGCTTTCCGGAGTTCGACACCAAGATCATCAGCATGTACGCCCGCGGCATGACGACCCGGGAGATCCAAGGCCACATCGAGGAGATCTAAGGCTTCGAAGCGTCACCCAGCCTGATCTCGGCCATCACCGACACCGTGATGCAGGAGGTGACGGCTTGGCAGAACCGCCCGCTTGAGCCCTGCTATCCGGTGGTGTTCATGGATGCGATCCGGGTCAACATCCGCAGCGACGGCGCGGTCTCGAACAAGGCGGTCTTCGTGGCCCTGGCGATCCTGCCGGAC
>NZ_JAXMOX010000080.1:0-18947 GCF_034669605.1 Leisingera sp. | reverse complement strand
AAGTTCTCGCATTTGAAGAACAGCTCGGCGCCGGTCAGCTCATTCAGATAGGCCGAAGTGCGCACCGGCGTGCGCCGGATATGCGGCTGGATGCGCTCATGCGCGGCCAGCATGTCCTCGTAAGTCGGGATATACATAGCGGTATCCTTCATTAAGCGGCGGCCTTGGCGCTGTTGGCGGTGTTGCCGCGGTAGTAGTCCTGCGCAGCAGCAACGCCGGAACCCAGCTGGATGTTCAGCCCCAGGTCAGCCATGACCATTTCAGCGGTCGCAATGCCCGAGAGCGCCATCACATCGGTCAGGCTGCCCAGGTGGCCAATGCGGAACACCTTGCCCGCGACTTCACCCAGACCGGTGCCAAAGGCGACGCCGTATTTCTCCGCCGCCAGGCTGACGAATTTGTTCGCATCAAAGCCTTCGGGCGTTCGGATGGCGCTGACGCTGTCGGAGTAGACCTCCGGCGACACGGCGCACAGCTCCAGCCCCCAGGCCCGGACCGCGGCGCGGACACCCTCGGCAATCCGGTGGTGACGGGCAAAGACATTCTCCAGCCCTTCGTCCAGCAGCATACCACAGGCCATGTTCAGACCGTTGAGCAATCCGACAGACGGCGTGTAGGGATAGGCGCTGTTGGCGTAACCAGCAGCCATGTCCTTGATATCAAAGAAGGTGCGCGGCAGGGTCGCGGTCTTGGCAGCCGCCATTGCCTTGGGCGAGAAGCCGACGATGGCCAGACCCGGCGGCAGCATGAAACCTTTTTGCGAGCCGGTGACGGCAATATCGACGCCCCATTCATCCATCCGGAAGTCCATCGAGGCGATCGAGGAGACACCATCCACAAACAGCAGCGCCGGATGGCCCGCGGCGTCCAGCGCGCGGCGCACGGCGGCGATGTCGGATTTGACGCCGGTTGCGGTCTCGTTGTGGGTGGCCAGAACCACTTTGATCTCGTGGGATTTGTCGGCGGTCAGGATTTCCTCATAGCGATCCGCCGGCAGGCCTTCGCCCCAAGGGGTTTCGACAACCTGAACGTCCAGCCCGTGTCGCTGGCACATGTCAATCCAGCGGTGGCTGAACATGCCGTTGCGCGCAGCCAGGATCTTGTCGCCTGCGTTCAGCGTGTTGGTAATCGCGGTTTCCCAGCCGCCGGTGCCGGTTGACGGAAACACGAAGATCCCGGCGCTCTCGCTTTTCAGAACCTTCTTTACGCCAGCCAGCGCCGGGTGCAGGATCTGGCCGAACAGCGGCGAGCGGTGGTCCAGCGTCGGCATGTCCACTGCCTTGCGCAGCGCTTCGGGCATATTGGTCGGACCGGGAATGAAAACCGGGTTTTGAAAGCTCATGTCGTGCCCTCCTGTGGCGATTTCCTTCACTGTAAGAGAGAGCGGCGTGCAGGGATACTTTTTTGAAAAAAGCTTTCAATAAATGAAAAATTGGCGATTTTCTGCATAATTTCAATGACTTTACTTTTTTCACTGTACAGAAATGATTTTCAGCTTTATACATAAGCTGCTGCTTGAATTGCCAAGGAAGGCTTGAAAATGCCCCAGCCGCCGCGCCGTAAAGGCCGCCCCAAAAGCTTTGATTCCACCAGTCAGCCGGCCACCATCCAGGCGCTGGACCGGGCGCTGGACGTGCTGGATGCGCTGGCCGGCGCCAGCGGCATGACGCTAACCGAGTTGTCAACGGCGCTGGATCAGTCGGCGGCCACCATGTACCGGGTGCTGGCGACGCTGGAGGCGCGCCAGATCGTCGAGATGGAGCCGCAGTCGCAAACCTGGCACATCGGCGCCATGGCCTTCCGTCTCGGCTCAGCTTTCCTGCGCCGCTCCAGCGTGATCGAACGGGCGCGGCCGGTGATGCGCGAGCTGATGGAGACCACCGGCGAGACCTCGAACCTCGGCATCGAGCGCGGCGGCGACGTCATGTTCGTGAGCCAGGTGGAAACGCATGAGTCGATCCGCGCCTTCTTCCCGCCGGGGACCACCTCGCCGATGCACGCCTCCGGCATCGGCAAGGCGCTGCTCAGCTGTTTCGGGGAGGATCAGCTGACCCGGTTCCTGCGCGGCCGGGTGCTGGAGCAATTCACCGGCAAAACCCTGACCTCCCCCGAAGCCCTGCGCGGTGATCTGGAACAGATCCGCAGCCGCGGCTGGTCTTTCGATGATGAGGAAAAGGCGCCGGGCATGCGCTGCGTGGCGGCGCCGGTCTTTGGCATGCAGGGCGAGGTGCTGGCAGGAATTTCCATCTCCGGCCCAACCGCGCGGATGCCGGACGGCGGTATCAACGGTATCGGCGCCCTGGTGAAGGACGCCGCGGAAAAACTTTCTTATGGATTGGGCGCGCCCGCAGCTGTGGAAACCCGGCCCGGCTGAACAGCCGGGCAGCGCCCGGGCACATATCCGGGCCGGGCGCTCCGCCCGCGTGTCAGCGCAGCGGGGCCAGCGGCATATGCCGGTTCACGTCCTTGTACAGCAGATAGCGGAACTTACCCGGCCCGCCCGCATAACAGGCCTGCGGGCAGAAGGCGCGCAGCCACATGTAATCGCCGGCCTCTACCTCGACCCAGTCCTGGTTCAACCGGTAAACCGCCTTGCCCTCCAGCACGTAAAGCCCATGTTCCATCACATGGGTCTCGGCAAACGGGATCACCGCACCGGGCTCGAAAGTCACGATCGTCACATGCATGTCGTGGCGCAGATCGTTCGGATCGACAAACCGCGTCGTCGCCCATTTGCCTTCGGTCTCCGGCATCGGAGTGGGATCGACATGGTTTTCATTGGTGACAAAGGCCTCGGGCGCGTCCAGCCCCGCAACGGCTTGATACGCCTTGCGTACCCAGTGGAATCGCACTGGTGCGTCCCCGTTGTTGCGCAGTGACCAGCTGGCAAGCGGCGGCAGAAAGGCATAGCCGCCCTCCTCCATTTCATGTGCAGCGCCGTCAATGGTCAGGGTCATCGAGCCCTTCACGACGAACAGAACCGCCTCCACGCCGGGCTCCGTTTCCGGCCGGTCGCTGCCGCCGCCTGGCTGCACTTCGGCGATGTATTGCGAGAATGTCTCAGCAAATCCGGACAATGGCCGCGACAGCACCCAGAACCGCGCCTTGTCCCAGAACGGCAGCAGGCTTGTTACGATGTCGCTCATCGTGCCTTTGGGGATCACCGCATAAGCCTCGGTGAACATGGCGCGGTCAGTCAGCAGCTGGGTCTGCGGCGGCAACCCGCCTTCGGGTGCGTAATAGGATCGTTTGGTCATCGGCTGCCTTTCCTGCTGAACTGCTGCCCCATCAATAGCCGCCCCGCGGCCGCATTCGAACTTATTTCCGTAGCAAGAATACCTGAAGGATTGTTTTGGTATTTTTGAAGACGCGGACCGGCTTACCCGCCAGCGCCTATATCCTCCGGCGCGATGGAGACAGTTTTAACCACGGTAAAACACTCAGCCCCGGCCTCCAGCTCCAAGGCTTGCGCCGACCGCCGTGTCACCCGCGCCAGCACCCGGCCTGCGGGCGTCTGCAATGACACCATTGCGCCTGGGCCGCTGCCGATGCGGACATGCTCGACCGTGCCCGGCAGAATGTTGAGCGCCGACAGGCCCTCGGGCCGGTGCCGCGACAGGATCACGTCATGCGCCAGGATCCGCACCCGCACCGGGCTGCCAAGCGACTTAGCGATTTGCGGCAGGAACAGCGGCACGCCGCCGGCGTTGAGTTCTGTCAGCCCGTCGGCATGGTGGCAGACCACCTGCGCCTCCAGCAGCGCGCCAGCGGCCCGCACCCCGGCTGGCAGGACCGCAGAGTCGCTCAGAACCTCAGCGGCACTGCCCTGACGCAGCACTTGGCCGTCCTGCAGCACCACAACCGTTGTCGCCAGCCGGGCCACCTCGGCGGCCGAGTGGCTGACATAAAGGATCGGAATGCCGACTTCGTCCCGCAACCGCTCGAAATAGGGCAGGATCTCAGCTTTGCGCGCCTCATCCAACGCCGACAACGGTTCATCCGCAAGTATCATCCGCGGCGCCGCCAGCAGCGCCCGGCCGATCGCCACCCGCTGCTTTTCACCGCCTGACAGCAATCCGGGCCGGCGCTGCTGCAAGGGGCCGATCCCCAGCAGCTCCACCACCCGGTTCAGGCTTTCCCGTTTGGCGCCACGCGGCGCAAACCATTGCCCGAACAGCAGGTTCTGCCGTACGGTCAGATGGGGAAACAGCCGCCCCTCCTGAAAGATATAGCCCATCCGGCGTTTGTGCGGCGGCAGCCACTGGCGTTGGCCGGTATCAAACAGAACCTCGTCCCCAAGCGTCACCCGTCCCTGATCCGGCTGCAACAAGCCCGCTACAGCCTGGATCACTGTGGTTTTGCCGGTTCCGGATCTGCCAAACAGCACGGTTACACCTGACGGGGCCTCGAAGTGAACATTCAAGCCTAGACCAGGCAGCTTGTGTTGCAATGTAACCGACAGCATCAGCGCCCTCCCGACCTGTCGGCTGCCTTGCGGGCCAGGTATTCCGATATCAGAAGAGCCATCAATGCAATGGCAATCGACACCAGCGTCAGCCGCAGTGCTGCGGTCTCACCGCCTGGCACCTGCAGAAAAGTATAAATCGCCGACGGCAGCGTCTGCGTCTGCCCCGGAATGCTGGAGACGAAGGTGATCGTCGCCCCGAACTCCCCCATCGCCTTGGCAAACCCCAGCACTGTGCCGGCGATCAGGCCAGGCAGGATCATCGGCAGTGTGACGATAGCAAAGCATACCGCCCGTGAGGCACCCAGCGTGGCAGCGGCCTGTTCCAGCTTGGGATCCACGGCCTCAACCGACAGGCGGATCGCCCGCACCATCAGCGGAAAGGCCATAACACCCGCGGCCAGCGCTGCTCCGGTCCAGCGGAAAGCAAAGACGATACCGATCTGCTGCAGCGCCCCGCCGATGGGCCCTTTGGTCCCAAACATCATCAGCAGCAAATAGCCGGTCACAACCGGCGGCAGGATCAGCGGCAGATGCACCAGGCTGTTCAGGAGCTGCTTACCAGGAAATTTCCAGCGTGCCAGCGCATAGGCCACAAAGACCGCCGGCGGCAGCGCGGCCAGCGTTGCCCACAGCGAAACCCGCAGTGACAGCATCACGGCCTGCCACTCCTCGGGGCTAAGCCATGCTGCAGCGGTGCTCACTGATCAGCCACTCCGAACCCGTGGCGCAGAAAGATGCCGCGGCCTGCCGGGCTCCGCAAATAGTCAAGAAAAGCCCCGGCCTCAGCTGCATTGCCGCCTGAGACTACCGCAGCCGGGTAGAGGACCGGGGGATGGCTGCCCTCCGGGAAAGCCGCGACCACTGTGACATTGCTGCTGGCCCGTGCATCGGTGGCATAGACCACACCCAATGGCGCCTCGCCCGATGCCACCAGCGCCAGGGCGGCGCGCACGTTGGCGGCCTGCGCCACTTTGGACGCAACGGAGGGCCATTGCCCCAATGCGGTCAGTGCGGCTTTGCCGTAGATCCCGGCCGGAACCGCATCAACCAGCGCCATCGCCAGCCGGCCCTCCCCCAGCAGTGCGCCCAGGTCGGCAGTCTCCAGGTCCAGCGGCGCGGCATCTGCCCCATGTGCAATGAGAACCAGCCGGTTTGTCAGCAAATCCAGCCGCGAGGCAGGAGCAATCAGCCCGTCCTGCTGCAACACGTCCATCCAGCCGGGATTCGCCGAGATGAAGACATCCGCCGGGGCGCCAAGCTGAATCTGCCGTGCCAGCGCCGAGGAGCCTGCGTAAGACAATGTGGCAGCCTGTCCGGTTTCAGCCAAGTAGCCGGCTGCAGCCTCATCCAGCGCTGTTTTGGTGCTGGATGCAGCGAAGACCGTAATCTGCGCCTGCGCCATGACCGCCAAGCCCAAAAACAAGGCAACAGAAGTCAAAAGGCCCCGCCAGGCTCCGGGCGGAACCAGGAATGCGTAAACTGAAGTTTGGATTTTTGTCATCATTCCTAGGAACTACCTCCGCGGGCAGGCACGGGCAAACGAAAATTTCGATTGCCCGAACTGACCTTTGCCGGCGTTCCAAATCAGAATAGATCGACCACGCCTGCACTTCCGCCGGCCGCAGCAGGGGCCGGAATGGGCCGCGCCGCCGCGCGCTGCTCCAATTCGCCGAGCTTGCGGTCGTCTTGCACATGGGTTTGCTGAGCCGCGCCGGAGCACGCATGGAACCGCACCCGGCGGGCCGAGGTGCCGCCAACGCTGGAGGAGATGCAGGGAATGCCTTCATCCCGCAGGAACTGCTGTACAAAATCGGCATTGGCTGCCCCGATGTCCGACAGGTTTGCGGACATTTTGGCGCCGCCGAACACCTTGACTTTCAGGTTGGACCGGATTGCCCCCTTTTTCAGAACACCATTGATCAGAAGTTCCATCGCATGGATTCCATACCGGGCATTGGCCGCGCCGCCCTGGCGGGCATTGGCCAGCAGAAAATGATTCATTCCGCCCACACCATTTTCCGGATCATAAATACAGGCTGCAATACATGAACCGAGCACCGTTGAAAAAACGGTCTTCGGATCAGTGGTCACCCGGTATTCCCCTTGCAGAACTGTTACAGACTTTGAATTGGCGAAGACAGTGGTCAAAGTTTTTGGTCCTTCCTGTGGTACGTTCAGGCCTTGCTGGCCTGTAACAGTGTGCTTGCCATCCGTGGCAGTGGTACCTGCTGCTGTGCGGCGCCGATATCCCAGGCCACCCTGGGCATCCCATAGACAACCGAGGACTTTTCGTCCTGGGCAAAGGTCTTCGCGCCGGCCTTGCGCAGCTCCAGAAGCCCCTGGGCGCCGTCGTGGCCCATACCGGTCAGGATCGTGGCTACAACGTCCTTTCCATAAGGCACGGCAGAGGTGAACAGAGCGTCTACAGACGGAGTATGGCCCGAAATATCAGGTCCGTCCTTCATCCGCAGGCGCAGCGGCCTGCGGCTGCTCAGCCCCATGTGGCGGCGCTGGCCTGCAGCAACATAGACATGGCCCGGCTCCAAGGCTGTTCCGTCTTCGGCGGCACGCACCCGCGCCGGGCACAGCCGGTCAAGAAGCGACACCAGACCGGATCCGAAGTTCCTGCCGGTATGCTGGACAATCAGCGTCGGCGGGCAGTCAAAGGGGAAGCCGACCAGAATGCTGCGCAACGCTTCGACACCACCGGTAGAAGACCCGATCAGGATCAGCTTCTTGCTGGCAGTGGCCGCGGCAGAAGGCCGGGCGCCGGCGGTGCCCGGGGCCGCACGGGCGCGGCGCCGCGGCGCATTGAT
Source organism: Leisingera sp. (assembly GCF_034669605.1). Classification (GTDB taxonomy): domain Bacteria; phylum Pseudomonadota; class Alphaproteobacteria; order Rhodobacterales; family Rhodobacteraceae; genus Leisingera. Next base: position 11,663 of record NZ_JAXMOX010000080.1, on the reverse strand, counting down.
CATCATGTCGAAATACTGGGCAAACTGGCTGGGATGATCCGCTTTCGTCAGCTCGAAAATGCCCGCTCCGACATCCAGCAGCGGCGAGGACTTTCTGGCCGGCGTCGCGGACTGAGTGTCCATGACGGCCACCCAACGGGTGTCCATTGCAGAAAACAGCGCCATCATCATTTCAAATTCAGGCAGTTTGGAAAACCCGTCTTCCACAAAGGCAAAAACCGGCTGCGCGGCCTCTGCTTGATTGTAGGCCATCATCAGATTGTTGGCCAACAGAACCTTCATGCCGGGGTAGGCGGATTCCATGTAGCTTTGCAAATTGCGGGCAAAGCTGCGGTCAGTGGTAATGATCAATATATTTCGAGAAGGCAATGGGATCCCCAGTCAATTTGCAATGCCCTCGGAATGGCAGGCACAGGTTGACATGTGTGAGGGCGCCGTAGCCGAAGCTGCGGCGCCCTCGGTGAGTGTTTAGAAGTCCTGCCAGAGATCGCGCGCAGCATTGCCGCTGGCGGCCGCCGCGGCGGGCACCGGGCAGGCCTCGATCTCCCAGTTTGCCTCACCGTGTGCCGAGGGCGCAGGTTTGGCCGCCGGAGCGGGCGCCGCCGAGAATGCGGGACGGGCTGCAGCCGGGGCTGCGCCGCCGTCAGCCACCCGGAATTGGGCAACCAGTTCAGTCAGCTTGCCAGCATCAGTGTTCAGCATATGCCCGGCCGCGGTTGCTTCTTCCACCATCGCCGCATTCTGCTGCGTCACCTGATCCAGCTGGGTGACGCCGGTATTGATCTCATGCAAGCCTGTCGACTGTTCAGCCGCGCCTTCGGCAATGCCGGATACCAGTTGCGAAATATGGGTGACCTGCTCAACGATGCTTTGCAGCGCCTCGCCGGCCTTCCCGACCAGATCAACGCCGCGCTCGACTTGTTTGGTGCTGTCGCCGATCAGCGTCTTGATTTCCATCGCTGCATCCGAAGACCGCTGCGCCAGGGCGCGCACTTCCGAGGCAACCACGGCAAATCCCTTGCCTGCTTCACCCGCCCGCGCAGCCTCGACGCCGGCGTTCAGCGCCAGGAGGTTGGTCTGAAAAGCGATGTCGTCAATCACCGAGATGATTTGCGAGATATGGTTCGAGGACTGCTCGATCTCGGTCATCGCAGACACGGCGCTCTGCACAACTTCCCGGTTGTTCTCCGCTTCCGTCCGGGCCTTGGCCATTGTGGCCTCGACGCTGCGGGCGCCTTCGGCAGCGGATTTCACAGACGCAGTCAGTTCATCCAATGCCGCAGCTGTCTCTTCCAGCGTAGCCGCCTGGCTTTCGGTGCGGTGAGACAGGTCGTCCGACGCCTGGCTGATCTCAGCGGCTCCATTGCGGATGCTCCCGGAGGCTTCAATCACCTGCCGGACCGTGGAGCTGAGGTTGCGGACCGTGCTGTTGTAGTTTTCCCGCAGCTGCTCGTATTCCTCCGGAAACGCGTCTTGGATCGCCTGGGAGAAATCGCCTTCGGCCAACTGCACCAGCCCGGCGCTCAGGCTTTCGACAACATCTTGCTGCTGCCGCTGCATTTCCGCGCGTTCCTCTTCTGCGGCACGGGCCAGTTTCAGGTCGTCCTGCATCGAGACAAGAGTCTTGCCGATCTTGCCGATTTCATCACCCCGGTTCGCCTCTTCGATATGGGTATCGAGTTCACCGGACGACACGGCCTCCATATTGCTGCAGATCCGGTCGATCGGCCGCGTGATAGAGCGGGCGAAAAGCCAGCCGCAGAAGGACATGACCGCCGCGCAGAACAACGAGGCAAGCAGCAGCATGTTGCGCTTCTCCACCGCTGGGGCCATCAGTTCGGCCCAGTCCTGTTCGGCAATGATTGCCCAATTTGCGAATTCCAGCGGCAGCGGTTCGGAATAGGCAAGCACGGCATGGCCGGTCAGCCCGGGCACATCTTTCCGGACGTGCGAGTCTCCGTCAAAGGCCGCTGTGATCTGGGCCGCAGATGGCAGTTGCGACAGCACTTGATAGCCATCTTCGAACCGCGAAGTGGTCCGGGCTTTCATGTCTGAGCCGACAATATAGATCTGGGTGGTTTGCCCCATACCCTGGTCATTGTTGACAATGGCCCCCATCAGATCCACCGGAATCTGCACTGCCAGCACGCCGACCGTCAGATTGGCGTCGTTCACAACAGGCGCGGCAGCAAAGGCCGCTGCGGCACCGGCAGAGGGCGCATAGGGGTCCATATCAGCAAAGAACACCTCGCCGCGGCTGCCTTCCAGGGCAGAGCGGTACGCCTTTGCCAGGCCGGAGCCCTTATACGGGCCGGTCATCATGTTGGTTCCGAAATCACTCTCCTTGAACACCGAATAAACGATGTCGCCGGCCAGGTTGATCAGGAAGGCATCATAGTAGCCCTTGCTTTCGATCAGGGTCTTATACGCCGGATGAAAGCTTTCGTGATGCATGTGATAAGGCGAGTCACCCTTCCCACGCGTCAGCAGATGCTTCTGCCCGAGCGGATTCGGGTTATCGTCTATGTAGGCCTGACGCAGGATCTGTCCCGGATTTCCGTCCAGATCGTTCCAGGTCATCGTCAGCCATTCGATCGCGGTTGCAGTCGACGGTACTGCCGCCAGTGTCTGCACATCCGCATGAATTCCGTCCAACAGTGTCTGTACCGCATACTTCCGGTCCGCCACCATGGAGCGGAACTGGTCTTCGGCATTTTTCTCTGCACTGTTCTGGAAGCTGATCGTGCTGATCGTGACGAGAATCGCCGTTACGAGCACACAGAATCCAACAATAAACAGCGGCAGCTTATGTGCCAGCTTGAGCGATTTTAGCGCTTTCATTCCGTCCTCCTGAGAGCATTGCGGTTTAGGCTCCCGCAAAGCATGATGTTTCTCAGGATGCGCAGCATACGTTAATTTGCGGCTTACGGAGGGGGGTGATCCGCCCCGCATGATTGCAAAAAATGCTGAATTCCGCAGCGCTGCGGCGCTACTCGGTAAAGGCTGAGTAAACATACTCCCTCAGGTTGCAAACGGATTGCATCCGCTCCCTCACCACAGCCGCCAGGTGTTTCCACGGTCCGTCCGCCACAGATAAAAATTGAGAAGATTTCTCCGGCTGAATGGCTGCCAATCTCCTTAAGAATCCCCCCTCTACGCGAGCGCACCGGCAATCAAATGTTAAGGCCCGCCGCATATCCATTCCATCATCAAACTCGAACTGATCGCCGACAACGGGGGTGCGAATCGCCGACAATGACTACGGAAACGCAAAAACATGTTTTGGATCTGCCCAATGCCTTCGCGGAACTGGATCCGCTGATCGCCTTTCTTCAAGGGGCACGTTCCAATGCAGTCGAAATTGACTGCCGCGGCGTTGCCTTGATGCCCTCCCGCTGCCTGCAGCTTCTGCTCGGGGCAGAGCAGCAATGGCGGTCCGAGGGGGTAGGCTTCTCCGTCACCCACATAACCGAATCCTGCCGCAAGTCCCTGACGCTTCTGGGGCTGGAGCCCAACCGATTTGAAGACGAGGAAACAGCATGAAGACCAAAGTTCTGGCAATCGACGATTCCCGCACAATCCGGAATCTTCTGGCCGCGACCCTGGAAGAGGCCGGTTTTGAATACCACTGCGCGGTCGATGGCCGCGAAGGCGTGGACATGTATCCCAACGTCGATCCGGACGTCGTGATTACCGACATCAACATGCCCAACCTCGACGGTTTCGGCGTGATCGAGGAACTGCGCGGCACCGGGATCAATTCCAAGGTGCCGATCCTGGTTCTGACCACCGAAAGCGCACCTGAGCTGAAATCCCGCGCCCGCGGCGCCGGCGCCACCGGCTGGATCACCAAACCGTTTGACGATGCGTCACTGATCTTCGCTCTCAAGCGTGTGACAGGAGCTGCGGCCTAAGATGTCGGGTTCGATTCAGGATACCTTCTTTGAGGAGTGCGAAGAGCTCCTTGAAGCAACGGATGAGGGGCTGACCGCCATCGAAGGAGGCGATCACGACCCTGAGATAGTCAACGCAATCTTCCGTGCCGTGCACTCGATCAAAGGGGGCGCCGGGGCCTTTGGCCTGGACGATCTGGTGGCCTTTGCCCACAGGTTCGAAACCGTGTTTGACGAAGTGCGCGCCGGCCGGATGGAACTGGATGGAAAGCTGATCCAGCTGCTGCTGCGCTCCAGCGACCACCTGTCAGCGCTGGTCGAAGCCGCCCGCGACGGCGGCCAGATAGACGAGGCGCATCACGACACGCTGCTGGCGGCACTGGATGAGTACATCCCCGAAGAAGAGGAAGACCTCACCTTCGAGCCGATGGGGCTTGGCGCTCCCGTGCCGGTGGCCGATCTTGGCATCATGCCGGAAACACCGGCAGAACCGCAGCAGGAAACCTACCGGATCAGGTTCCGGCCGCTGAAGGAAATGTACGGCACCGGCAATGAGCCGTTCTTCCTGTTCCAGGCGCTTAGGGACATGGGCGATCTGACCGTGAAGCTTGACGAAACCGAGCTGCCCGGCTTTGACGCGATGGATATGAGCGAAAGCTACCTGGCTTGGGACATCACTTTGGTGACCAGGGACTCCCGGTCGATTGTCGAAGCAGTCTTCGAATTTGTCGAAGGTCTTTGCGAACTGTCGATCGAAGGCGATGGCGACGCAGAAGCTGAAGCCAAGGCACTGGCAGCACTGGACGCTATGTTCAGCGCACCGGTTGCAGCCGACGCAGCCGGGGGGGAGGCATCCGCAGTCCCTTTTGAACCGCCGGTCCCCGCACCTGAACCCGAAGCCAAACCGGCAGCTGCCGAAGAAAAGGCATCGGCCCCGAAAACCGAGAGCGGCATGCAGGAGCAGCGCGGCGGTCCCAAGCCCACGCTCCGCGTCGAACTCGAGCGGGTGGACCGGCTGATCAACGCTGTCGGGGAGCTTATCATCAATCACTCGATGCTGGCGCAGCAAATCGCCAACCTCGACGTCTCTGATACACGGGACGTTGAAACAGAGCTTGAAGGTTTCAAAAACCTCGCGCGTGACATCCAGGAAGGTGTCATGGCCATCCGCGCGCAGCCGGTGAAACCGCTGTTCCAGCGCATGGCCCGGATCGTCCGCGAAGCTTCGGCTGCAACCGGTAAAACCTGTAAACTCGTGAATGAGGGCGAAAACACCGAAGTCGACAAGACGGTAATCGAACGGCTGTCCGACCCGCTGACCCATATTCTGCGCAATGCGGTGGACCACGGGGTCGAAAAGCCCGAGGACCGGGAAGCCGCCGGGAAATCCAAGATAGGTGAAATCCGGCTGTCGGCCTCCCATCGGTCCGGCAGTGTTTGCATTGAAATTAAGGATGACGGCGCCGGTGTGAACCGCCCGCGGGTCAAGCAGATCGCGATCGAAAAGGGCCTGATCCCGGAAAATGCCGAGCTGACTGACGGCGAGATCGACAATCTGCTGTTCATGCCCGGCTTCTCCACCGCCAAGGAGGTCTCCAACCTCTCCGGCCGCGGTGTCGGAATGGATGTGGTGAAGAATGCGGTGACCGGCCTGGGCGGCCGCATCAACATCTCCTCCACCCCCGGCAAGGGGTCGACCTTCACCATCATCCTGCCGCTGACATTGGCGGTGATGGACGGCATGGTGGTATCGGTTGCCGACCAGACCATGGTGGTGCCGATCACCTCGATCGTCGAAACCATGCGCGGCAGCGATGACATGATCAACAGCCTCGGCGCCGACGGCACTCTGCTGTCGATCCGCGGCAATTTCGTGCCCATCTGCGACGTTGCCGGCAGCCTGGGGCTGAACCGCAAAAGCGACCGGCAGGCCGGCGTCTACCTGCTGGTGGAAACCGAAACCGGCCAGCGCTGCGCCCTGGCGGTGGATGACATCCACGACCAGCGCCAAGTGGTGATCAAAAGCCTGGACGGCGTCTGCGGAGAGATCGCCGGCGTCGCCGCTGCAACCATCCTTGGCGACGGCAAGATCGCCATGATCCTGGACCCTGAAAGCATCATTGCGGCCTCGCCCACGGCAGCCGCCTTTGACACCGAGCGGAGAATGAGCAATGCAAGCTGAAGTGAAGCAAACCGATCAGGAACTGAGACACGCTGAACACAGCGAGTTTGTCAGCTTCTCCGTGGCCGGGCAGGCCTTCTGCCTGAAGATCACCCAGATCCGCGAGATCAGGCGCTGGTCACCGGTAACGATCCTGCCGCATGCCCCGGCCGATGTGCTGGGGGTGATGAACCTGCGCGGTGCGGTGATCCCGATCTACGATCTGTCCGCCCGTTTCGGCCTGCAGCAGACCGAAGCCAGCGAGCGTAATGTGGTCATCGTCGTGTCGGTGCATGGCAAGCCGGTCGGCCTGCTGGCCGAGTCGGTCTCCGAAATCATCTCGATCAATCCGGACGACATCCAGGATACCCCGCCGGTCGATAGCCGCAACACGATGGAGTACATCCAGGGGATTATCTCGCACGATGATACCATGGTGCGCATCATCAATCTGGATGCGGTGATCTCGGCTCCGGAGCAGGTGATGCCGTGAGGGCAGAAGGTTCCATCTCTCCCGGCACAGAAAACTTTTCGCTGACGGACCAGGAATTCGAAGCCATCGCGCAGTTCGCGCACAAACACTTCGGCCTGGCAATGGCCAGCAGCAAAAAGCCCTTGGTGTCTTCGCGTCTGGCCCGCAAGCTGCGCCAGCGCAACATCACCAGGTTCAAGGATTACCTGGCCAGCCTGGACGGTCCGCATGCCGACCAGGAACGCAGCGGGCTGCTGTCGCTGCTGACCACCAACGTGACTCATTTCTTCCGCGAGCCGCACCATTTCGAGACGCTGCGCAACGACGTATTGCCGCCGCTGATCGAACAGGCGCGCCGCGGCGGCCGGGTGCGGTTGTGGTCGGCGGGCTGCTCGAACGGGCAGGAGCCCTATTCGATTGCCATGACGGTATTGGACATCTGTCCGGAAGCTGCGCAGCTGGATTTCAAGATCCTGGGCACCGATATTGATCCGGTTGTGGTCCAGCATGCCCAAGCGGCGAAGTACCCTGAGGACGAACTGGCCCAGATTGATGCTAAATACAGCAAGCTGGTACCCAAATGCGGTCCCGACGGACGCTTTCCCGAAAGTCTGCGCAAGCTGATCACTTTCGGGGTGCTGAACCTGATTGAACCCTTCCCGTTCCGCGGCAGGTTCGATGCGATTTTCTGCCGGAATGTTGCGATTTATTTCGACACCCCAACCCAGCAGAAAGTTTGGAGCGCCTTCCAAAATGCCCTGAACCCGGGCGGTTACCTCTTCATCGGCCACTCCGAGCGCATGTCCGGCCCGGCGGCGCAGCAGCTGAAGACGGCCGGGATCACCACTTACGTCAACTTACCCGCAGGCAGGAAAACCTGACCGCGGCTGCAAGCAGAGCAGAAGGAAAGAAAAATGAGCTTGAAAGACTCTCTCCGCGTTATGGTCGTTGACGACATGTCGACAAGCCGGGGGATCATCACACAAAGCCTGGATGAGATCGGCATCAAAAACTACATGGTCGAGAACGCCGGCCAGTCCGCCTTTCAGAAACTGACCCAGACCCCGGTGCATCTGGTGCTGTCGGACTACAACATGCCGGGCATGGACGGGTTGGGGCTGCTGCAGGCAGTACGCGGCCATCAGATGACCCAGCGGGTTGGATTCATTCTGGTAACCGGTAAACCGACTCCAGAGATGATCCAGGTGGGCAAACAGCTGGGGCTGAACAATATTATCCGCAAGCCGTTCACGGTGGCCACAATGAAACAGGCCATCGAACAGGTCGTCGGGCGGCTATAACCATGGATCGTCCCGACAAAGCCCTAGGCGAATTATGCGCCGCGTCGGCCTGGGAGATGGAGCAGTTGCGCAGCCAGATGCAAGCGTTGGAAAACGTGGTTCTGGACGTGCTGGAACGGGGCACTGCCCCAACCAGCCAGGAGCTGCGCTCTTTGCAGGATTTTGATCTGGTGATCCAGACTCTGTCCGGGCTCTCCGGTTTCTACAAGCGCGTGCAGGCGCAGGTTGATGAATCCGGGCCTGCCGACCTGCCGGCCGCCGCGGCCGGCGTCACGCTGGAGAAGCTGCGCGAGCGGCTGCGCGCTGCAGGCAACCTGACGAGCGCCTGAAATTTGACAGCCCCGCCCGGGCCGGGCGGGGCTGTCATATCGCTTTCGCCAGCGGCGAATTTTCTTTTTCTTTGCTGCCGCAGCGGACTACATTGGGCCATAGCTGAAACTGCCAGCCCGGGTATCCGCATGTCGTTCTTCATCAAACCTCTGATCTTCATAGCCTGCCTGCTTGTTGCAGCGAATGCGCAGGCCGCAAGCGATCGCATTGCTCTGGTTATCGGCGTGGCGGATTATCAGCACCTGCCGCCGCTGGAGAACACCCGCAATGATGCTGTGGCGATGGCGGACACGCTGGAAGGGATCGGCTTTGACGTCAGCCTCGCTCTGGACCCCGGCACCTCCGCTATGGTGCAGCTACTGGAGGATTTCACTTTCCGTTCCGAAGTGGCGGATTTGGCGCTGGTCTATTTCGCCGGCCACGGGATCGAGGTGCAGGGCGAGAATTTTCTGATCCCGGCAGATGCCGAGGTGGCCAGCAACCGCGATGTGCAGCGACAGTCCTTGTCCCTGAAGCAACTGCTGGCGGCAGTGGACCGGGCCCGCAAGATGCGGATCGTGATCCTTGACAGCTGCCGCGACAACCCGTTGGGTGATTCAATTGCGCTGGCGCAAAGCAGCGGCCAGGACACCGCCGCCACCGCCACGACCCGCGGCGGCGGCGGCATGGCAGCAGCCGATCCGGACCGCGGCACCCTGGTGGCCTTTGCCGCCAAGGACGGCCAGGTGGCATTGGACGGCAGCGGCAGCAACTCGCCCTATGCCGCTGCACTGATAGAAAAGATGGTGCAGCCAGGGCTGGAGATCAGCCTGATGTTCCGCCAGGTGCGCGACCGGGTGATGGAAAACACCGCCAATCTGCAGGAACCTCATACCTATGGCTCGCTGACAGGCGTGCCCTTCTATCTCGCCGGCCCGGGGGAGAATGATGCTCCGGTCACGGTCGCGGATGCCTCCGAAGCCTGGGCGGCGCTGAAGCCCGACCAGGAAGAGCAGCTGCTGGCGCTGGCCGATCTCGGCGATACCCGCTCGATGCTGGGCCTGGCCTATATCAGGCTCAACCCGAATGAGGGCCGGTTTGATCCTGCTGCGGCGGTCGGCTTCCTGCAGCGGGCGTCCGAGGCCGGCTCGCCCGAGGCGCAGTTCGAACTGGCCAAGCTCTATGAGCGCGGCACAGGTGTCGCCGCGGACCCTTCCAGGGCCCTGGAACTGTACCAGGCGGCCGCTGCCCAGGATTTTGCTGATGCAATCAACGATCTCGGTTTCCTGCACTATCAGGGCGGATTGGGGCTGCCTGCCAACCCGAAAAAAGCCCTGACCTTCTTTGAGCGCGCCGCGGATCTGCGCCATCCCCAGGCCCAGTTCAATTTTGCGGCCCTCATAGATGACGGCCTGATCCCGTCGAAAGGCCCGGAAGATTCAGCCCATTATCTCTATGCGGCGTTGCGCAGCGGCAGTTCGGATGTGCTCAATCTGCTGAGCGAGCGGCCCAATATGTTCACAGCGCAGACCCGGCGCTCCCTTCAGCAGAAACTGAAGGAGAACAATTTCTACACCGGCGCCATTGATGGGGACTTCGGACCGGGAACCCAACGGGGAATCCGGCAGGCTTACGGGCTGGAAAGCTGACAGGCAGAACCGCGGAACACCATCACAGCTGACCATCGGCGATCCATGCATCCAACTGGCGCCGGCTGATCTCGAAATGCATGCTGTCCTCACGCCGGAACCCGGCGCCCCAGACCCAGCCCTGATCATAGAAAAAATCCGCCATGATGGTCAGTCCCAGCTGGGTCTTGCCGTCGGTGAAATTATCCAGCTTGCCGTCAATATTCAGATCAACGGCAAGGCCATAGCTGTGGGTGGACAATGAATTTGCGGTGCCGCGGATCCGCCGCACACACAGAGCACCGGCTGTGTTGATGCGGGCATAAAGATCCGGATCCGCCTGGCGGATGTTCTCGAACACGACCTTCAGGCTTTCGATCGCCGGGCGCAGCATGCTGACCCGGATCGGCCCGACCCGTTCGGTGACCAGCTTTTCCTTGAGGTTCGCATTGGTCATCGGCTGGCAGGTGTCGTTCAATTCCTCCCGCGGGCGGCCCAGTTTCTCCGTCAGATACCTGCCGCCGGTGACCCGCAGGCCCCGGTTCACGTTCAGCCGGTCGGCGATCAGCACCACCTGGGCGTAATCCAGATCGGCGCCGCCGGTCTGGTTCCAGATCGCGGCTTCCCCGGCTGCGTCATCGGTAAAAGGGGTGCCGCCTCCTGCCCCTCCAGCGGGCAGGCTGGCAACCTCGCTCTGCAAATCCGTCATCCGGGATTGCAGATCCTCGACCTGCTGGCGCAGCATCTCGATCTCGATCCGCGCGGTCGAATCCACGCCGCCCGCCCCTTGGAAGTCTTCTTCGCTCAGCAGCCAGCTGAGCCCGAACCAAACTGCCGGAGCCAGCACAAGGCCAATGGCGATTATTACAGCTGGCAGAACCCGCATTTTCCCTCCCGGATCATCTGCGCCCATTTCAATCCCTCGCCGCCCGGCAGTAAACCCCCTGATTACAACTTGCCGGAAACACCGTGTTTTTTTCCCGCTCTGCACTCTGCCTGCCATTGGCAGGCCGCAGGTGCTGGTATAGACTGCCAGCCATGTTGAAATGGCAGGGGAGGGCGCCGGGCATGATCCGCCTTAAAGGAATTTTTGCAAGTGTTCTTGGTGCGGGCCTGATAGTCGCTACACTGGCTCAGGCACAGTCGAATGGCGGCGAATTGTCGGTCGAGGAAATCACCGAAGCTTTCAAAAAGCAGAAGACCCGCGGCCTGGTGATCGTGCCAAGCAGCGCAGCTGCGGCCGAAGATCCTGCGCAGGAAACCGCAACTGTTGCCGCCGCAGCCGAGGAATACAATCCTGTCGACCGGCAGACCCAGATCAATGTCCAGATCTCCTTTGATTTCGACAGCGCCGCGCTACGCGCCGATCAGGCGCCGAAACTGGCCAATATGTGCGCGTCGATGAAGGCTCTCGATGGCACCGTGTTCCAGATCATCGGCCATACCGACAGCTCTGGATCCGCCGCCTATAATGAACGGCTGTCACTGTTGCGGGCGCAGGAAGTGCGCCGCCACCTGATCAGCTCCTGCGGTGTGAGCGAGGATATGCTCAAAGCCATCGGCATGGGTGAAACCGCACCCTTCAATGAAAACAATACGCGCGCTGATGAAAACCGCCGTGTTGAATTCCAGGCTCTGGGCTGAACTCCGCCCCGACCCGCGCCAGACCAGAGGCCAGGGAGACTTCCATGCTTGAATCGCGCCCTGGCGACTTGTTCCAGCCGGGTGACCTGCTGAACAATACCTACAGGATCGAATGCCTGCTGGGCCGCCGCGGCACCTCTCATGTCTATAAGGCGCGCTCGGAAATTTCCGGCAACCTGGTGGCGCTGAAGGTGCTGAAACAGGAACTTGCCGCCAACGAGGACTTCACCGTCCTGATGGCGCGCGAGGAAAATA